>JBKOUI010000046.1:0-47829 GCA_046723315.1 Pseudomonadota bacterium
GCTCACGACCATCGCGCCGATTTGCTCTACATGCAGTCGCACTGAGAGTTCACGCGCTGACGTCTCCGGGGTAATGGTCTTCACGCCCGCGGCCTTAGTTTGGAGGACGTCTGTGACTTTCATGATTAAGACCCTCTTGAAACGGTCCAGTCCAAGATAGCTATGTCGAGTTTTGGGTTTCCGAAAGATAGGAGCAGGCAGAGCCGAAAGCCAAATTTTCGGATGAGTTTAGGGTTCGCCTAATTCGATGAGGACGATACGAGCTACTAGATCGAACCTTGACACTGTTGGCCAAGCGTCCGGCTGTCGCACAGCCGATTGGGATGATCTGGCCTCAGCGCGATGACTTAATATCCACTATTGAAGTGGTAATTCAGCCGAGCACGGACTACCGCAAAGTCTTCGTCTTCTTTCAGTACGAATGGCTCGTCGCCTGCAACGAGGTGTGTGTCATCGGATCCGAAATCGTAAAACAGGCCTTCCACTCCAAGGCTCAAATGAGGAGCCACTTTGTAATCTATCCCGCCCCCGACGACGAAGCCCGTGTCGTTGTTGCCACCGCTGAAGCCGAATGGCCCATCGTCAGCAGAGATCACCACAAAATCATTGTCGCTATCGATGAAGGCAACGCCGCCAGTGCCATAAAACAACCAGTTGCCTGCGCCCCACCCAAGACGACCACGCGCGCTGGCAAGAAAGTTGACGTTATCAGCAAAATCAACATCACCTTCAATGCCCAGGACCCAAGGGCCCGCCTGCCAATTGTAACCGGCCTGCACGCCGCCAATTAAATCCGTGTCGTTAGAGAACGGCAGTGAGAGGTCCTGCTCTTCGCTAAGATCTTTAATGCTGAGGTCATCAGGGTTGAATGCCGCGCCGAGATTGCCGCCGATATAAAAGCCCGACCAAGTCATTCCTAGAGGCGCAGGTGGCAAGGGCTGGGCAGCGAGTGGCGCGGGATGACGTTGCACAAGATCGGCAGCCTTGGCAGGAACGGCACTCACTGCCAAAAGCACAGCCATGCCCAAAGCGGCATTCCCTCTAATCATAGCTGATCCCCCTTTGTATGCCTCTTTAGCCCTCGAATAGGGCGGAATGCTGCCGACGAGGTGGAGGCATTGTGACTACTGCTTGTGCGCAGAGGTACTCGGCGTCTGCCCTTTTCGGACAAAGGGCAGAAGGAGCGACCAGCCGAAACGGGTGGGCGCTTCGGTCTGATACGGCAGAAGCCCGATGGTCATGCCCTCGTGGCCAGCCTCGGGCTGCGCCGTATAGGTGCGGAACAGCCGGTCCCAAATCGAGAGATTGAAGCCGTAATTTGAGTCGTGCTCGCGGAAGCGCACCGAGTGATGCACCCGGTGCATATCAGGCGTGACGATGAGGAGCCGCAAGGCGCGGTCGAGCCATGCCGGCAATGCAATATTGGCGTGGTTGAACATGGCGCATGCGTTGAGGATCATCTCGAACAGGAACACGGCGAGAGGCGGCGCGCCGAGCGGCACGACCACGACGATCTTCCACAGCATCGACAGCGCGATCTCGACCGGATGAAAGCGCACCGCCGTGGTCACATCGATATCGCGATCGGCGTGGTGCACCTGATGCAGGCGCCAGAAGATAGGGATCTTGTGAGAGGCGAGGTGCTGCGCCCAAATAGCCAGATCGAGCACGAGGAGCGAAACCGCGACCTTGACCCACAGCGGCCAGGCAACTTGGTTCAACAGTCCGAACTGGTACTGCTCCGCGAAGAACGCCGCGAAGATGGCTGCGACGGGGATAGCCAGCATAGCCATTATTCTGAGCAAAGCGGTAGCCGCAACGCTGATGCCGAAATTGGTGAGCCAGCGCTGCCTCTTCGAGACCAAGAGCTTGCGCTTCGGCCACAACAGTTCGATCAGCGCCATCAGCAGAAATACGCTGAGGAACACGACAAGGCGGATCAAACCGTCGCTCTGGCCGATAAGACCGTCCATGAGCGCAATATGGTAGCTGGAGACGGGTTTTGCGTCAGTTCGTCTGGCGGGCGGCGAGGGATAAGCCAAGCACACCGAGAATGACTAGGATAAGGGAGGCGATCTTGAACAGAGTGAGCGGCTCGCGGAAATAGGTGATGCCGATCATGGCGGCAAGCGTCGTACCTACCCCCGACCAGATGGCGTAGGCCGTAGACAGCTCGAGCCGCTTGAGCGCGAGGATCACGGCAAGTGCCGAGAACACGTAGAACACCGGGACAGCAATCGAGGGCAGCGGCTCGGAGAAGCCGCGGGAGAGTTTCATCGAGGTGATGCCGGCGACCTCGAACAGGATCGCGGTGAACAGCAAAATCCAGGGCAGGAGCTTGTCGGGCATTGAGCGCGACTCAAAGCGTGGCGGGTCCTGCATCCAACAGCGAAATTGCGTGACGCCCTGATGACAGTACCTAAAGAAGCTCGAGCGGACGGGGGCCCGCGGGAGGGGGAAAGGCGCGGTCAAGCTCGGCGAGATCCTGTGCGGTGAGTTCGATATCGAGTGCCGCGCGGTTCTCCCGCACATGCTCGAGCGTTGCCGCTTTAGGGATCACCATCATGTCCGGCTGGCGGAGCACCCAGGCGAGGGCAATCTGTGCGGTGGTTGCGCGATGGCGGATAGCGACGCCGGTAAGGACGCGATCACGCAAGAGTCGCCCTTGCTCGATCGGCGAATAGGCCTGGATCGGGACGCCTCGCGCCCGGCACCAGGGTAGAAGGCCGGCTTCGACTCCGCGGCGCCTGAGATTGTAGAGCACCTGATTGGCAGCGCAGGCATCGCCGCCGTCTAACGCGAACAGCTCCTCCATATCGCTGACATCGAAATTGCTCACCCCCCAATAGCGAATCGATCCCGCACTCACGAGAGCTTCGAAAGCCGACAGCGTCTCTTCGAGCCTCGGCCGGCCGCGCCAATGCAGGAGATAAAGGTCGATGCGATCGGTGTTGAGGCGCTTTAGGCTTCGCTCACACGCGGCAATGGTGCGCGCGCGTGTCGAGTTCTCTGGCAGCACCTTGGTCACGACGAAGCACTCGTCGCGCCGTCCCTTGATGGCCTCGGCCACCACCAACTCTGCATCGGCGTAAAGTTCTGCGGTATCGATCAGCGTCATACCAAGATCGAGCCCGAGCTTCAGCGCCGCAATCTCCTCGCCACGGCGCCGGCCGCTCTCGCCCATGTGCCACGTGCCCTGGCCGAGCTGCGGCACCTTCTCGCCGGAGGGGAGAATCACCGTGGGGAGACCTGCCATTGCCATGAAGCGATACACCAAAAGAATGAGGCGCGGCGCCTGCAGAAGCGCCGCGCCTTGATCATAACGTCTGTCGGACTAAGGGCTTAAGCCTTCTTTGCCGACGCGCTCGCCGGCGTCTTCCGTTCGCGCTCCTCTTTCCGCGAGTGAAGCTGGAAAGCGAGAATGAGCAGGACCACGCCGAAGACAAGCGCGTAGGCGCCGATCCACATGGTGAGGACCACGGCGCCGACCAGGGGCTCGATCACGAGGAGGATGCCGAAGATGACGGACGCGATTCCGCCAAGCGCGAGCCACCAGCGGCCGTGATCGATATTGAGTGTGAAGGCTGAAGCGAGCATCAGCGCTCCCGATACGATCGCCCAGATCGCGATCAGCCACGTCAAGGCAACCAGCGTGATGAGGGGCCAAAGGTAGGCAACCACGCCGGCCGCGATATCCACGATGCCTTCGAGGATCAGGAGGCCCCAGCGCTCGCCGTTCCGCGCCGCCTTGATGCCCGAGACGATGGCGAACACGCCATCGACCAGCATGTAAGCCGCGAACAGGATGACGAAGGCGCCAACCGCAATCCCCGGCGTGAGCAAGCAGATGAGCCCAAAAAGAATGCCCAAAAGGCCGCGCAGCCCCACCGCCCACCAGCTATCAGCCAAGACCTCGCTCAATGCGTCGCAACGCGCCCAGTCGGGCGTCGACGCGCTTCCCTTCGCAGCCATGAGACGACCTCCTTAGATCAGGATTGATCAATCAAGGTTTGCTTTACGCCAACTTTACGCCAAACCGATTAGGCGGCAATCGTGAAGCCAATATAACTGCCAGACTCGCAAACTGCCGCCAAAGAAACTATTCGCTCTCGCGCCTAGTCTTGCCTCTCGAGCTCTAAGCCAACCTCCGAGGCTAGTCCCGCCACGGTCTGCCTCAGCCAGACATGGCCGGGATCTTGGTCGAAGCTTGCATGCCAAAGGAGCGAGATGGTGAAAGTCGGGAGGTCAATCGGCGCGGGGCTGGTGGTAAGGCCGAACGCCTCGGCAAAATAGCGGGCGAGCCGCGACGGCATGGTAGTGACGATCGGCGCCCGACGCAGCACGAATGGCACGGCGAGGAAGCCCGGCGTGGTCAGGGCTATGGTGCGCTTCAACTTGAGCTTGGCGAGCACATCGTCCACCGCCCCGTGAGCATCGTCGCTCAGGCTGGTCAGGACGTGCGGCACCCGCAGATAGTCTGCGAGAGAGATGGGTGGAGCGAGCTTGAGCTGCTTCGGGCTGAACAGACAAAGGAAATTGTCGGTGTAAAGCGGGCGGCGTTTGTGATGGATCTGTCCGTGGTCGAACACGCCGATGCCGAGATCGAGCCTGCCTGAATCGAGTTCCTCAAGGATGCTTAAGCGATTGATAGAGCGTAGCCGCAAGGCAACATCGGGCGCCGCACGGCGCAAGCGCGCCATCAGGCCGGGAATGAGCGCAACCTCGATCGAGTCGGCAAGGCCGATTCTGAAAGCGCGGTCCGCGGTCGACGGGTCGAACGCCTCGCGCTGCAATATGGCGGCTTGAATCTGCGAAAGCGTCACGCGCACCGGATCGGCCAACGCAAGTGCACGCGGCGTCGGCCGCATGCCATCGGCGCCGCGCGTGAGCAGCTCATCGCCGAACAAGGTCCTGAGCCGCGCGAGATTGTGGCTCATCGCCGACTGGCCGAGGCCGACGCGCGCCGCCGCTCGCGTGACGCTGCGTTCAGTCAGCAGTGCGTCGAACGCGACCAGCAGATTCAGGTCGAGCCTGCTTAAATTGGCGTGATCGATACTCGTCATCGATATCATCGATTGGACTGATGATACGAGAGCGACCATGTTTGAAGCAACACCAAATCAGGAGTCGTATTGCCGCGCCGCGGTTGGACCGCGGCACGTGATCGTCGATCCGGCGTAACTGGTAACGGGTATTTGATTGCATTTGCGAGCCCAGGAGATGCTGGACCTCAATGCGGCGCGCACTGCCGTCGAAAATCTAAGGCGCCGTGCCGCTCGCGTTTGACCTCGCCAGCTTGACACCAGGCGCTCCCTAGCGGCGCCTCGCGAGGCCACCCGGCCGTCCTTCTGCACCGCGAGTCGGAAGGGCGGCCGGACTCTTGCCAGTGCGCGCGGTGCCGGCGAGCATCGCGTCGCGAATTTCGGCGAAAGGCGGGTAATTCCTTCCACGCAAGCTTGTTGTGTGTGCGCGAGACGCGCGCGCTCGTCTGGTCGATGAGAATGGGAGCGCCTTGGCTGTTAGGTGCATGCCGATGGAGCTTCAATGCCGCCGCAAACGTTGTGTAACTGAGTGCAAAGAGCGGGGAATCAAAACTAGGACTGGCATGCCGAAGGCACCCTTGACAATGTGCGTAGTCGGCGGCGGCTTCACGGGGGCCGCCGTTGCTGTCGCGTGCCTCTCTCATCTCAAGTTTCCGTTCCGCCTTATCATGATCGAGGGCGCAAGCTCGCTTGGGCGCGGTCTTGCCTATGGCAGCCATCATCCGCTCAATCTGCTCAACGTGCGCACGCGCGATCTTTCGATCCGTGCCGGCCAGCCCGGCGATTTTTTGAACTGGGCGTTTCGCCAGCTCGATCAGGGTGAGAACCAGGCAGCCCTGCATGAAGCGCTCGCGCACACCTTCCTGCCGCGTCAGCTGTTCGGTGAATATGTGCGCCAGAGGTTGTTCGATTCGGTTGCGCGTAGGCCTGACGTCACGTTCACCGTGGTCACCGCCTCGGCGCGCGGCCTAAGTTCCGAGAGCGGACGCTATCGCATCGATCTCGACAAGGCCGAGCCGGTCAGCGCCGACGTCGTCATTCTGGCCACCGCCTACGGTTTGCAACAGGCCCGCTCGCATGGCGCGCTCGCGCCATTCGAGATCGTTTCCGCGGAGCGCACCGCTGCCGCAAGCTCAATGGTGCTGATCGGCTCGGGCTTGACCATGGTCGACGTGCTGCTCGCTGCTCGCCGCGATGGTTTTCAGGGAAAAGCCATTGTTATCTCGCGCCGTGGGCAGTTGCCGCGCGCGCACGCGCCGAAAGGCGTAGTGCCGCAGCAGTTGGCGATCCCTCACTCCAAACGAGTCTCGTTGCTCGCGGCGTCAATCCGCATCGCTTGCGAGATGGCCGAGAACAGCGGCACGCCGTGGCAGGCGATCATCAACGGGTTGCGGCCCTCGGTGCAGGACATATGGCAGGGATTGCCGCCAGACGAGCAGTCGCGCTTCTTGCGCCACCTGCGCCCGTTCTGGGACGCGCATCGCCATCGGCTTCCCATGGAAGTGCATGGACGCCTCAAGTCCGAGTTCAGCGACGGCCGCGCCGTGCTACTGCGCGCCGCGGTGACTCAGGTGACCCGCGAGGGCGACAGATTTGCCGTCACGGTTCAGAAGCGTGGCGCGCGGAGTCCAGAGACGCTCGACACGGACCTCGCCTATGACTGCACGGGCTTCAAGCCGGATCTCGACCAGCCTTTGATCAAGAGACTGTTTGCCCAGGGGCTTGCTCGTTCCGATCCGCATCGTCTCGGCCTCGCGGTCGAACGCAACGGCCAGGTGATAAGCGCTAGCGGTATCGCTGATGGCCTGTTCGCGATCGGGCCGCTCTGCCAAGGCTCGCTCTGGGAGATCACGGCAGTCCCCGAAATCGTGGCGCAGGCCGATCAAATGGCGCAAAGCCTTGCATCTCTTCACGAAGCTGAGGCCGAAGCCAAGCGCCTCGCGGCCTGCTCTTGATTTCGCTGCACTGCACTGCAACCGGCTTGACTACGGCCGCAGTCGGGAATCGAATGCGGGACGGTGAGGGGCAGCCACAGGAGGGTTACGTGGCCGCCGATCCAATGACCTGCCGACGGCATGCCAACGCATGCCTCCGCCTCGCTGAAACCGCGAAAACATCCGAGCTCAGCACCGCGCTTCTCAGCATGGCTCAAACTTGCGCCAAGCTTGCGACCGATACCGAGCATTACGAGAGAATCCTAATTGCCCGGTGCAAAAAGGAACCCTGTGTTGGCGCCAGGCCGCTGGCCGTTGACGCCTGGCTCTGAGCCAGTCTCTGAGACTGCAAAAGCGCGCGGGAAGCGAGGTGCTAGGCATCAGCCGCGAAAAAATCCGAAGCTCGCACGCTAACTCACGGGGCGCGTTAATCTTTCGCTATGGTTAACGTGACTCGGCCCTCAAAAAGCCACGAAACCGCTGAAAATCATGAGGTTTCCGGCGGAGTGTGGGGCACGCCGCCGTTAACCATGCCTGTGTAATCGTCAGCAACTCTGGGGCCGGGGGAGGAAGCTGATGACATGCGTAGTCTCGCCTTCATTCTGCTCGCCTCCTTCGGCGTTGCTGGAACAGCACTTCCTTGCGCCGCACAAAGCAGCATCTCCACCGGACAAAGCCTCACCGTCGCGAAACAGGCCACGCCCGAGCGGTTGGCGCCGCCACAGGCGCAAACGACTTCTCCGCCCGTGCAGGTGCTGACCACGAAGCCCACACCCATTCCGGTCTCGCCCCCGCGCGACGATGCCTACGTGCCACAGCCGCAGGCTTACGCGCCGCCGGCACAGGCCGCGCCGGCCACTTACGCAGGGCAACCGTCGCCAGAGGCGCAAGGCTCATTCACCACGGCCGAGAAGCTGATGGATTGGATCTCGAACTACCGCAAGCATCCCAATCCTTCGCGGGTTCCCGCCGCGGTCCACGCCATGGAGGATTACGGGCTGCTGCGCGACGAGGAGAAGGCGTGGTTCTGCACTGGCTTCATCGCCGGCGTGCTCGGCTCGAATCCCAAGGACGGCCCCGCTCTCATCCCGAGGATGTTTCCGCTGCCCGACAAGGAACAGGCGGTAATCATCAGGGCGATCGTCTATTCCGGCCGCCCTGACTGGCGCGATCTGCTCGAGAAGAACTCGTCGCGCATGCCGCTCCGCCGCCCGCTGATCGATGACTTCCTGCAGGGCAAGCGGCCGACGCTGATGGAATTGCCGCTCGTCGACGGCGGCACGCCCGGCATCTATGCACTATGGGGCTACTACGTTGCGACCGGCGCTCATGAGCCGGTGGTGCGCATCATGCAGGCCCTGCAATGGTCGCGTAACAAGGACGACCACCGATTCTCGTTCAAGAAGATCTTCTCCGGTTGGGGAGGGGATGCCTCGGCGCTCGACAAGATCACGACTGGCGGCACCGCCAAATGGACGCTAGCGTCTTACGCCGAACGTGACCGCGACCTGCTCAATCTCTACCGCTCCGAAGCCGAGCGTCAGCCCGAATCGATCTCAAAGCCGCTGAAAGACGTGATCGTGGCAGCCGAAGCCTTCGAGTCGGAGACGATTCGCAAAGACCAGTTTGGCGCCATTGAGGACGCGCAAAAGCAGCAAATGTCGACTGAAGCGGGGATGTCCAAGGGCGCGACCGCCGGCTCTATCGCCATTGCGACAGGCTGCGTCGCGGCGACCGCGCTCGGTCAGCCTGAGATCGCCATTCCCTGCGTGATCGGCGGCGCGCTTTACACCGGCGCGGTGAAGCTCTCGCACTAGGCGCTAATGTTACTCAGTGCCGCGGCGGATGAAGTAGCCGACCACAAGGCCGAGGCCGAGCGCGAGGATCAGCGACGCGGCGAGATTATCCTTCATCAGGTCCTCGGCCTCTTGCGCCGTCTCCGAGGCATAGTCGCGGGCGCGGCCATATTGGCGGCTGGCACGCTTGCCGACGGTTTGCGACAGCTCCTGCACATAATCGCGCAAACTGTCGAGCTGATCGTAGAGATCGTCCACATCGAGGTCCTTCACATCTTTGACGAACCTCGCGGCCTTGCGCTCAGCTCTGGCTAAGCTCACCATTGCGATCCTCCATGCAAACGAATGCGCCCGTCCGCCTGCCGGTGCATAGCAGAAACGGCTGGAGCCGCTCTTGCGTTCCAAAACGAGCTAAAGCATGAGGTTGCGCGCTCTGATGCCACGCTCGATGCCGGCAGTGGTGAGTTTGTCGAGCTCGAGGCTGTCGCCCAGCATTTCGAGGAAACGGGTCTCCTCTGGCTTCACCTCGCGGTCAGCCGCTGCAATTTCGAGGGCGACCGCGTAAGCCGTCTCGCGCAACTTCTTCGGCAGCGCGCTCTTCACCAAGATGAGGACACGATCGAGCCCGCCGTCCTCACTCAGGACTCCGCCGCAGGTCTCGGCGGTCTTGACCAGGTGATCCTGATTGAAATCGGCAAACACGGGCAGGTTGGACACGATTTCGCCGATGCGGGAAAGCTCGGCGTCGGTCATGGTCCGATCCACGGCCGACATGGTGACCATCACATAGATGAGCGCAGCGTGATGGTTCAACGGCTCGGTCATGGCAGGTTATTCCTCTCTGGCTTAGCGCGTGAAGCGGCGCGACCGTAGGCAATTGCGACACTACGGGCAAGCGCCGAAATCCGTCTGATTTGAGCTCGTTGCCGGCTGCGACCCGCAAAGGAATCGGCGGAAATACTGGCGTCAGTAAGGAAACTGTGAAATTTGTCGGACACCATCGAAAGCCGACAACACCGACGATATGACATGTCCCGGCAAGCCCGCACCAAAATGCAAAGCGTAAGAGCGCCAAATGCAGAGACGCGAAGCGTCAAGAGCAAGAGCCGCAAGCCCGAGCCTCAGGCGGAAGCGAGCATGCCCAAGGTCAAGAAGGCACAAACCTCCAGCGTGCCTGCCGAGAAGCCCAAGATTGAGGTGAATTCTGAGCTCCTTGCGCACGCCCATGTCAGCAAAGCATGGCCGTTCGAGGAGGCGCGCAAGGTCCTAAGCCGGCTGAAACGTATACCGAAGCCGACTGGCGCCATCATCTTCGAGACGGGCTACGGGCCGTCGGGACTCCCGCATATCGGCACGTTCGGCGAGGTCGCCCGCACCACCATGGTGCGTCACGCCTTTCGCGTACTGACCGAGGACAAAATTCCGACGCGGCTGATCTGCTTCTCGGACGACATGGATGGCTTGCGCAAGGTGCCCGACAACATCCCCAACAAGGAGATGGTGGCGGAGCATCTCGGCAAACCGCTGACGCAGGTACCCGACCCGTTCGGCGATCATCCGAGCTTCGGTCACCACAACAATTCCCGGCTCAAGGCCTTTCTCGACACGTTCGGTTTCGACTATGAGTTTCTATCGGCGACCGAGTGCTACACGAGCGGACGCTTCGATGCGACGCTGCTCAAAGTGCTTCAGCACTACGACGCCGTACGCGACGTCATTCTGCCGACGCTCGGTCCCGAACGGCGCGCGACCTACAGCCCTTTCCTGCCGATCTCGCCGACCACCGGCAAAGTTCTGCAAGTGCCGATCGTAGATCGCGACCTGTCCTTGTGCTCGATCGTCTACAAGGATCCCGATACGGGCCGGCTTACTCAGGTCCCCGTCACGATGGGTCATTGCAAGTTGCAATGGAAAGCCGACTGGGCCATGCGCTGGGCGGCGCTCGGCGTCGACTACGAGATGGCGGGCAAGGACCTGATCGACTCGGTTCGCCTCTCAGGTCACATCTGCCGTATCCTCGGTGCGCAGCAGCCCGAAGGATTCATTTACGAGCTTTTCCTCGACGAGAGAGGCGAGAAGATTTCGAAGTCACGCGGCAATGGCCTCACCATCGAGGAATGGTTGACTTACGCGTCGCCCGAAAGCTTGTCCCTCTACATGTATCAGAGCCCGCGCAAGGCCAAGCGCCTCTACTTCGACGTGATCCCGCGCGCGGTCGATGAATATGTCGGTCATCTCGCCGCTTACCCGAAAGAGGAACCCGCGGCAAAGTTGATGAACCCGGTGTGGCACATTCATCAGGGTGAGCCGCCGAAGGCCGAGCTTCCCATCAGCTTCGCTCTGCTGCTCAATCTTGCCAGCGCCTCGAATTCCGAGGATGCCGATGTGTTGTGGGGCTTCATCCGTCGTTACGCGCCCGATGCCACGCCGGACCAGCATCCTTTGCTGGATCAGCTCGTCGGCTACGCCATCCGCTACTTCCATGACTTCGTGAAGCCGTCCAAGAGCTATCGCCCGCCCTCGGCGAAGGAGCGCGCAGCACTGCTCGATCTCGATCAGCGTCTCGCCAAGCTGCCCAAAGACGCGTCTGGCGAGGACATTCAAACCGAGGTTTACTCAGTGGGCAAGGAACACGGCTTCGAGCCGCTGCGCGACTGGTTCACTGCGCTCTACGAGGTTCTGCTCGGACAAACGCAAGGCCCGCGCTTCGGCTCCTTCGTCGAGCTTTACGGCATTCCAGAGACCCGCGCACTGATCGCCACGGCTTTGACCTGATCCGCTCCCTCCAAAGTCGCCCGCGTCCTTTCGCCTCGCTTGGCCGAAATTGGCTTGGGCCGAGGGTCAGGCAACGACCCGCGGGTTAGGTCTCCGCGTTCTCTCCGGCATAGACTGATCGCGTCTAGGAAGGAGACGCGAAATGACCCAATCAAAATGGATGCTGGCAGTCGCAATGGCGGCTCTCGTGTATGGCTTCGCCGGAGCTAAGACTGCAAGCGCGGGAAAGGTGCAGAAGGATACGATGGTTGCCGCCGAAGACGCCGCGCCAAGCGATGCCGCTGGCAGCGGCTCGGCGAAAATGGGCGAGGGCGAAGGTACGCGACCGGGCGACGTGGGCGCAACCAAGGAAAACGACACGCAAAAGATCGACCAGCCACCACGCCGCAATCCTACGACCAGCAATGATGACTATGGCGATCAAGGGGGCGAGGCCGCGCCGTCGGACGACGATCAGGATACAGACAGGTGATTGGCGTTTAAGACAACCTTGTTGAGCTAGACGAGCGCACTCAGGGTTTCCTTTGCCACATTTCGCAAGGCGCGAGTCGGTTCCCCGGCTCGCGCCTTTGCTGAAATTTGTGCGCTTTTTGATCCATTCGGACGCGAGGAACCAGAATGGGCCGGGGCTGGTTGGCCTAGCGAGGGGCTCTCCTAACGGGGCTTGAGAAAGGAGAACTGACACAAAAGGAGATTCGAACATGACCCAAGCCAACACTTTGATCGCGGGCGCGGCTGCGATAGCCCTGTCGCTCGGTGTGACAGGCAGTCATCAGAGGACGATACCGAAGCAGCTGCAAGTTCCGCTCGGCAACAAAGACATCGTCATCGTCAAAGACGACGCTCAGTCGTCAGTGGGCCAGCCGGACGATACCGTGAAGCAATCGGCAGAGATGGGCAGGGCGGACGGCGTCCAGACCGGTGAGCGCCAGGGACAGCCGCCAAAGAGTCGGTCTGAAAGAATCACGGGCAGCAGTCAGACCGACTAAGCGTTTTCTAATGATCAAGATCTTCGAAGATGGCGCGCATCTCGAGTGCGCGCCGTCCGCTCTCGATGCGCGTGCAGTTTCCCGTCGCGACCGAGGCGAAGGTGCCACCTTCGTAACGCTTTTCCCAGTAGCCGCAGCTCGTGTCACGAAACTCGATCCAGGCGCGCTGTGCGTCCTTGAGCGCTGCAGCAGTTCCGGCGTCGTTCTTTAGGTGCGATTGTGCCTGGCCATACCAATCGTTCAACTTCTCGTCCCAAATTTTCTGCTCGCGCATATTGCAAGCGACGATCGTGAAGGTGTTGGCGCCAGGTTCGTCGACGCAAGGGTCGGCAACAAGCCCGATACATTGGCTCATCTGCTTGAGCTCGGAATCTCCGGCCGCCCTCTCGATGCAGTCGTCGATCGTCTTGCGCTCGGCGGCGGTTGGCTCAAACTCCTTTTGTGCGAGGGCCGGTAGGGACATGAGCGCAAGAAGGCCGAAGGCAGTGACGATGCGATGCATGGGAGATCAGCGCGATGTTGAGGATCGCCTTCGTAGCGAACCGGAAGATGAGAGGCCAGGAGGGGTAGCCGCGATGGTTACTGCGCCTTGGCCTCAGGCGTACCCGTCATGTCGCCCGCGCGCCACAGCCCGGCGCCGTCCTTCTTGGCGGCTTCCGCCGCCTCGGCGAGCGCCGGTTCTACAGGAGCCGCCGGCACCGCCCATCCCTGGCGCACCACCCAGGTCGAGAGATCGGTGCCCGCCACGCTACAGCGCGTGGCGAAGTCTTTCGGTCTGCCAGATTTTGGCAGTTCGCAACTGACCGCGCGCGTGTGGATCAGGCGCGCTAAGGCAGACTTGGCCGCAGCGCCGCACCGCCACTTCTTTCCTTTTTTGTCATTGCAGGTCGCGTCGGCATCGCGGGCGGTTATGCCTATGAGCCTGATGGTCGTGCCGCCTGACTTAAGAGTGCCGGCGTCGCGTACCGCCACCCGGTAGTAGAGCTTGGTCGGCGCAGGCGACGCGGCCGATGCCGCTTCCTTTGCGTTCTTGCTATCGAGGGCAGCTAGGCGCTCTGCCTCGGCCTTCTCGGCTGCGAGCAAAGCGTGCTTGCCCTCATCCGGCTGCACCGGACTCGCCTGTGTGGACGGTTCAGGGATAGCTGCGCCGGTCTGAGCGGGTGCCTGCTCGGCAGGTGTTAATGCAGTTTCGGCTGGTTGCACGGCAGGCGAGGAAGAAGCTGACGCGGGCGGGGCCGCCATCTGCTTGCTGGCCCACCAGGCCTGCCCGAAGCCGACCGGTATCGTGACGGGCCACAGGATAAAGACCGCCACGACAAGGCCGAGCAGAACTGAAATGATCCGAGAAGCGAGCTCCATGACAGGCCCCAGAAGTCAGAAGCTCGGCCATTAGAAATCATGAATCGGGGCATTTTGCGGCGTCTCAAAATGACCGCTGGTCTCAGACTTCTGGCTACTGGCTCGCCCAGACGATGCGGGCGATCCAATCGACGCGCTCGACTGGAAAGACGAGATTGACATGGGCCGGATTGAAGGAAGCAAGCTCGATCGTCTTCGCCGTGCGCCGTACCAAAATCTTGGCCATCACCTCGCCGTCGGTCGTGCGCAGCACCACACGATCGCCTTTGCGCGCCGCAGAGTTGGGCGAGACGATGAGGATGTCGCCGTCGCGATAGAGCGGCTGCATCGAGTCGCCCGCCACCTCGAGCGCATAGGCGTTCTCGTCATCGACCTTGGGAAAACGGATTTGGTCCCAGCCTTGGCCAACAGGAAAGCCGCCATCGTCGAAGAAGCCACCGCCGCCTGCTTGGGTCAGGCCGATCAGCGGGATGGGTTGGGCGATGGCGCGGCGCCCGCGTGGCTCGGAGGTGACGAGGGCGGTGAAATCGTCGAAGCTCGCGCCGGTCGCCTCGAGCACCTTGGCAATGCTCTCGGTGGTTGGCCAACGGGGCCGGCCCTCGCCGGTTATGCGCTTGGATTTGTTGAAGGAAGTGGGATCTAGTCCAGCGCGTTTGGCGAGGCCTGAGGGCGAGAGGCCATAGCGGCGCGCGAGCGCGTCTATTGCCGTCCAAACGCGTCCATGGGTAAGCCTGTTCACGGAAGCAGCCCGCGCGAATCGGAATTTATACCTATCGATAGGAATTTATCTCTTAATTTTGCCGCCTGTCTACCGCAAAATTGCTGATTCAAGGCAATTCTTCCTTGCGATATTGAAAAGAGGCCATGGATGAGGTCGTCTACAAGATCATGACCCGCGCCGGGCTTGCCGAAGCTAAGGACAAGGGCCGCTTCGACGGCTCTGCCGACGACTGCCGTGATGGTTTCATTCACTTGTCGACAGCCGACCAGCTCGAAGGCACGCTCGAAAAGCATTTCGCCGGGCAGGAGGACCTGGCGTTGCTTGCGGTAGACGCGAAAAGCGCCGGCGAGCGGCTGCGCTGGGAGCCGTCGCGCGGCGGCGCGCTTTTCCCGCATCTCTATGGCCCGCTCGACTTGACGGCGGTCCTCTGGGAGGGGCCGCTAGAGCTCGGAGCCGACGGGCGCCACCGCTTGCCTTTGCGTGTCCTGCCGTGAATGGGCTGTTCGGCCTGGGCCAGGCGCTCCTTCTCGCGCTTCCGCCCGAGCAGGCGCACGAGCTTGCCATCAAAGGGCTTGAGCTTGGGTTCTACCCGCGCGCGCGGCGGCCTGACGACCAGCGGCTTGCTCAGACCGTGCTCGGCCTCGATTTTCCCAACCCGCTCGGCATGGCGCCGGGCTTCGACAAGGATGCGCGCGTACCGCGCGAGCTTCTCGCCGCGGGTTTCGGCTTCGTCGAGGTCGGCACGCTCACGCCGCGCCCGCAAAAGGGCAATCCCGCTCCGCGGCTGTTCCGCTCCACCTGGGACCACGCCATCATCAACCGGCTCGGCTTCAACAATGACGGCCAGCAGGCCGCGCTCGCCCGACTGACGAACCGGCCCCAGGGCATTGTCGGGGTGAATATTGGGGCAAACCGCGACAGCGAGGATCGCGTCGCGGACTATGTCGTCGGCATCGAGCGCATGGCGCCGGTCGCGAGCTACTTCACCGTCAACATCTCGTCGCCCAACACGCCCGGCTTGCGCGATCTCCAGGCGCCGGACGCTCTCGATGCTCTGCTGAAACGGATGCAGGCCGCACGTGCTTCTCTTACGAAAAAGCCGCCGCTGCTCGTGAAGCTCGCGCCAGACCTTGCCGACGACGATCTTCCCGAGATCGTCAGCGTCATTGTCGCCAATGGCGCCGATGGAATCGTCGTCTCGAACACGACCTTGTCGCGCGACGGGCTGAAGGATGCATCTTTCGCGCGCGAGTCGGGAGGACTGTCGGGCCGCCCGCTCTTCGCCCGCTCGACCCGCATGCTGGCCCACGTCTATCGGCTCACCGAAGGGAAATTGCCGCTGATCGGCGTCGGGGGCGTCGACTCAGCCGAAGCGGCGCTGGCCAAGATCGCGGCAGGAGCGTCCCTCATCCAGCTGTATACCGGGCTCGTGTTCGAGGGCTTGGGGCTCATCGGCCGCATCAAGCGGGCGCTCACTGAGGAGATCGAACACGGCAAGGCTAATAGCCTCGTCCCGCTGATTGGAGCACGGGCCGAAGAATGGGCCTCGCGATGATGGGCTCGCCCATGAGAGGCTTGGCCGCAGCGCAACCGGCGATGCTATAACCGCGGCGGAACCAAAAAGCCTTCGGGTAGGGGCACCCGCGCGATGCTGAGACTTGCTGCCGTTCTTTTGCTGCTCGCTTCGTCCTGGCCGGCGCTCGCAGAGCAGGGCTCGAGCCGCCATGCCGGTCAGGCCGGGTACAGCGATGTTGCCTATCGCTCACGCCACGCCCTCAACCCGAGCCAACCTCAATGCGACGAGGATGTGCCGGGTGCCGCTGCCTGCGTCCAGCCCAAGGATTGGCAGGACATCGCTTGGCTCAACGCCCACCGGGCCTGGAACTTCCTGTTCGGCACGGCCCAGCGCGCCTTGGCCGTGTTTACCGGACTCCTGGCGCTGTTCTCGGTGCTGCTATGGATCTACACCAAGCGCACGGCCAATGCCGCGCGCCGTGCCGCCGAGCACATCCCGGCGGTCGAGCGGGCTTATTTGTTCGCCGCCCCGGCCTTTATCGGCGCCAATCAGGACAAGACCGAGACCACGGTTGAGATCACCGTCGACAATCCCGGGCGAACGCCTGGCATCCTCACCTCGATCTATGGGCAATTCTCGAACAAACCTCCGAAGGGCGACGCGCCGCAATATAACGGTGGCGGATCCTATCCTTTCGAGCTCACGGTCAACTCCACTAACGGCGATCCGCGGGCAAGAGTGGTGCTCCCCGTCGTGTTCAAAACCGACTTTGCCGAACAGCAATTCTTCTGGGGCTATATCGAATATCTCGACATCTTCAAGAAGTCCCACACCTCGCGCTTTTGCACGCTCATTTTCCCCGCCGAGAGCAGATGGCAAGTTACGGGCGGCCGCGCCTGGAACGACTGGAACTGAGGCTTTAGGCCTCGCGCTTGCTCGAGCGTGGATCGAGCACGTCGCTGCCGCTCGTCCGGCCCATTAGCTTGAGCACGCGCACCACGAGCCACACCGGGAAGACGATCACCGCGCCGAGCAGGAAATAACGAAGCGACTTCTCGATTGCGGCAAAGCCCATGTCATAGATGCGGGTGGCAAGCCGGCGCAGGCTGTCGAGCAGATCGAACGGGCTGAAGCCGAGGGCGGCCAGCACCACGCCGACGACGAGTGACAGGATCGCAAGCCTGATCAACACCAGAGCCGGATTCCCGCCAAAGAACCGTTCCATCAACGAACTCCCCTTTCACGAGGCTGCGTTGTGGAAGCACGCCTCAAAGTGATCGTAAGCTTCGAATCGAATTACGCCAGAATTGGTGCGGGCGGATAACAAGATCAAGGACAACGTTAAAACGTGAGCGTGACTGCAAGCCTGGCGTTAGAGCCGCAGGTTTCGCTGCCAGAGCCGTTTGCCGGCTGGTTCCGCGCACGTGGCTGGCGTCCGCACGCCCATCAACTCGACCTTCTTGAAAAGGTGACAGCGGGCCGCGACGCGCTTCTCATCGCGCCTACCGGCGGCGGCAAGACGCTGGCAGGGTTCCTGCCGACCCTCGTCGACTTAGCGCGCCGTGGTGCTAAACCGAAGCTTGCCACGAGGCCGGCGATCCACACGCTCTATGTCTCGCCGCTCAAGGCGCTTGCCGTCGATATCGCGCGCAACCTTGCCACGCCGATCGAGGAGATGGGCTTGCCTATCAGCCTCGAGACGCGCACCGGCGATACGCCGCCTTCGCGCCGCGCCCGCCAGCGCATCTCGCCGCCGCAAATCCTGCTCACCACACCCGAGCAGATCGCTCTCATGCTGTCGCATCAAGGCGCTGCCGAGCTGCTCGCCTCACTCAAGATCGTGATCCTCGACGAATTGCATGCGCTCGCGTCGAGCAAGCGCGGCGACCTTCTCGCGCTCGACCTCGCGCGACTGCGCACCTATTCGCCCAAGCTCACGGCCGTCGGTCTCTCGGCCACGGTGGCGCGGCCTTACGAGCTTGCCGCCTACCTTGTGCCGCACAAGGGCCAAACCGCCACGCGACTCGCTGAGGTCGTAACAGCGCAAGAGGGAGCCAAGGCCGACATCTCCATCCTCAAATCCGAGGCCGAGCTTCGTTGGGCAGGCCATTCGGCGCGCTATGCGCTGCCGGAAATCTACGAGGCGATCAAGTCGCACCGCATGTCGCTGATGTTCGTCAACACGCGCTCCCAGGCGGAGATGCTGTTTCATGAGCTGTGGCGCCACAACGATGCGAACCTTCCGATCGCTCTGCATCATGGCTCGCTCGATGTTGGACAGCGTCGCAAAGTCGAGGCAGCCATGGTGGCAGGAAAGCTCCGCGCCGTGGTCTGCACTTCAACACTCGATCTTGGCATCGACTGGGGGGATGTCGATCTCGTCATCAATGTTGGCGCGCCGAAAGGCGCGAGCCGTCTCGCCCAGCGCATCGGCCGCGCCAATCACAGACTTGACGAGCCTTCGAAGGCGCTGTTGGTGCCGGCCAACCGCTTCGAGGTGGTCGAGTGCCAGGCGGCGCTCGAAGCGGCAGAAGAGGGGGCACAAGACACGCCGTTGTCACGGCCCGGCGCGCTTGATGTGCTCGCCCAGCATGTGCTCGGCACCGCCTGCGCCGCACTCTTTGATCCGGATGAACTCTACCACGAGGTGGTAAGTGCCTCGCCTTATCAGGGACTCACCCGCGAAGGGTTTGACAAGGTGGTGGAGTTCGTTGCGACCGGCGGCTACGCGCTCGCGAATTACGAGCGCTACGCGAAGCTGAAGCGCAATCCTGAAGGCAGGTATCGCCTCGCCCATCCCCGCATCGCCCAGCAATATCGCCTCAATGTCGGAACCATTGTCGAGGCGCCAATGGTTCGCGTGCGGCTCGCCCGCCTCAAAGGCGGGATGCTGGCTTCCAAGAGCCTTCCCGCTCCCGGCCGCGTGCTCGGCGAGGTCGAAGAATATTTCATCGAGCAGCTCACGCCCGGCGACAGCTTCGTGTTCGCCGGCGAGATCCTGAGATTCGAAGGCTTGCGCGAGCTTGACGCCATCGTCACTCGCGCCCACGCGACCGAGCCCAAGGTGCCTGCGTATGAAGGCGGCAAGTTTCCGCTCTCGACTTATTTGGCCGAGCGAGTGCGCCGCCTGCTCGCCGAGCCGGGATCTTGGTCGCGGTTCCCCGATCAGGTCTCCGACTGGCTTCGCTTCCAGGCAGACGTTTCAGTGGTACCTGGCTCTGATGAGATCCTGATCGAGACCTTCCCGCGCGGAAACAGAAACTATCTCGTCTGCTATCCATTCGAAGGCCGTCTCGCCCATCAGAGCCTCGGCATGCTGCTCACGCGGCGGCTCGAGCGCACCCGCGCCGCCCCGCTTGGTTTCGTCGCCAACGAATATGCGCTGGCCATCTGGGCCCTCAACGACATGGGCGAGATGGCCACGTCCGGGCGTCTCGACCTAGCCAAACTGTTCGACGAAGACATGCTTGGCGATGACCTCGATGCCTGGCTGGCAGAGTCGAGTCTGATGAAGCGCTCCTTCCGCGTCTGCGCCATCATCTCGGGGCTGATCGAGCGACGTCACCCAGGGCAGGAGAAGACCGGACGCCAGATGACCGTGTCCTCCGATCTGATTTACGACGTGCTCCGCCAGCACGAACCCGATCACATTCTTCTTCGTGCCGCATTCGCCGATGCGGCAACTGGACTCATCGATGTCGGACGCCTTAACCAATTCTTGCAACGCATTCACGGACGAATCAGGCATATTGCGCTAGGCCAAGTTTCGCCGCTTGCAGTGCCCGTCATGCTGGAGATCGGACGCGAGCGCGTCCCGGGAGATGCGGGCGAGACCTTGTTGCGTGAGACGGTTGAAGAGCTCATCGCGGAGGCCTTAAGCGGACATGCTCATCGCAAAGCTTGATCTAATGCCTGAAAGTGCTCCCTCGTTGCGTTCGCATGTCCTCGTCGCAAACCACGAGATGAGGCCGCTCGCCGCCGGCGCGCTCTATTGGGAAGCCGAGGACACTCTCCTCGTTGCTGATCTTCATCTCGAGAAAGGCGCGGCCTTTGCCGCGCTTGGCATGCTGCTTCCCCCTTACGACACCCGCACCACGCTCGAACGGCTGCACAAGGTGATCCGCGCGGTTGAGCCGTCGCGCGTGGTTGCGCTCGGCGATAGCTTCCATCGCAGCCATTTGGCGGAGAGCCTCGCCGAGGATGATCTCGCCATGCTGAGGCGGCTGCAACAGGATCGTGAGTGGTACTGGATCTGCGGCAATCACGATCCGCATCTGCCTTCGTGCGTGGGTGGCACCGTTTGCACCACACTCACCATTTGCGGCATTACACTGCGACATGAGCCGTCTGAGCACGGTTCGGGCCGCGAGATTGCGGGTCACCTACACCCGGTCGCCCGTATTGCGCGGCGCGGAACGGTGATCAGGCGGCGCTGCTTTGCCACCGATGGCAACAGGTTGGTGATGCCGGCCTTCGGCGCCTATGCCGGCGGGCTCAATGTGCTCGAGGGGGCATTCGGCACGCTGTTTATGCGCAACCGGCTGGAAGCTTGGATGATGGGACGCGCCGACGTCTATCCGGTGCTCGGCAGCCTGTTGCTTCCGGACTAGCACACCCTATTCGCGGCGGAACGCAATCCACCCGATCAGGCCGGCAATGACCGCCAAAACGACTCCGAACAGCCCATAGATGAAGGGATATCTGAAGGCGAGCAAATAGACGAAACGTTCGAAGCCGACCTTATTCACTTTCAATGTGCTCTGGTTCTTGCTCACGACAACACCGTCGCGAAAGAGATAAACGTCGGCGGTATAGCGGCCGATCGGCACGTTCACCGGCAGATCGACTGAAGCGCGAAACAGGCTGCGCCCGATAAAGGCAACTCCGTCATCTTGCTCCTGAAATAGCCGCTGCGTTTCTTTGAGGTCGATGACCGCCGAGCGGAAGCTCTGGTCGTCGGAGTCCCACTTGCCTCTCCTGCCGAAATCGAGATTGCCAAGACCAATGCCAAGCGACTCCAGTGTCTCCTCAGAGGTAATTGCCCGCAAAGGCCTCGTCGAAAGCACCGCATAAAATCCAGGCACGTCAGGAAAAGTCTTGCCAGGACCGTTCACCCAGATTCCTGCTATGCGTTGTTTGCGGCGGGTGACAAGGGCCTGCCCCGGCGCACGGATGACCACGATCACGTCATAGGCGCCGGTTTCCGGACCTTGCCTAGCGCTGAAATCGATGCTGCCGAAAATGAGGATCTCGATTCCGGCGAAGTTCGACTTGATGGCGATTTCTCGCGTGGAGATATCGGACACCACCTCGTCGGAGGGAGGAGCCTTCGCCGCATGAGCTGGCGCTGCCGCCAACGCGATGAGAAGCACGATGAGGCTGAGTAGAGGCCGCATCATGCGCCCTTGAGCACCGGCGTGATAGTGTAGAGATCCTCGGGCTTGAGCACGAGATCGAAGAACAAGCGGATGGCGACCCCGAGCACGAGGAGGGCAAGCAGGGCTCTCAGCTGTTCGCCCCTGAGCTTCTGTCCGGCTTTGACGCCGAACTGTCCGCCCATCACGCCGCCGGCGGCGAGCATCAGCGCGAGCACGACGTCGAGCGAGTGGTTGAAGCTCGCATGCAGGATGGTGACGAGCGCGGTGACGAAGATGATCTGAAAGGTCGAGGTGCCGATCACGATATTGGTTGGCATGCGCAAGAGATAGATCATCGCCGGCACCATGATGAAGCCGCCGCCGACGCCGAGGAATGCGGTGAGCAGGCCAACCACCCAGCCGATCACGAGTGGCGGGATCGCGCTGATATAGAGCCGTGAGCGCGGAAAGCGCATTTTCAGAGGCAAGCCGTGCACCCAATTATGCTGTCCGGGCTTGCGGCCGCTCGCCTGCCTGCCGGCGCGGGCCCGCCTGATGGCGCGGATGCTTTCGGCGAGCATGAGCCCGCCGATGGTGCCGAGCAGGGCGACATAGGTGAGCGAGATGACAACCCCTGCCTGCCCGGCCTCGCGCAGCATTTTGAGGATGAAAACGCCGACCAGCGCGCCGGCCACGCCGCCCGCGATCAGCACGGCGCCCATGCGGAAGTCGATATTGTTACGCCGCCACTGGGCGAGTGCGCCGGAGACCGAGGTGGCGACGATTTGATTGGCGCCGGTCGCCACGGCGATCGGGGCCGCGATGCCGGAGAAAATGAGGAAGGGTGTGAGCAGGAAGCCGCCGCCAACCCCGAACATGCCTGACAGGAAGCCTACCGCCGCCCCGAGCGCCAGCATGATCAGAAGGTTCACTGACATCTCGGCAATGGGCAGGTAGATCTGGAACATCGGCTGGCCGTCGGGAAACGGAGATCGGAAATCAGAAACCAGAAATCGGAAGCCCTTACCACAGGCTTCTGACTTTCCGATTGTTGAGTTCCGAATTCTGACTAGCTGGCGAGCCGCTCGAGCAGCGTGACAAGCTGAATCGTCACCTTGCCGGTCTCTTGAAGGCCGTTGTTCCGCTCGAAGCCTGCGATGGCCTGGCGCGTGCGGGCATTCATCTCCCCATCGACCAAGCCGACGTTATAGCCGAGCTTGTTGAGCAGTTCTTGCGCCCGGGCGATCAGCGCGGGGTTGGTGGCTTCAGGCGCATCGGCCGGGTCCACGGAGGGGCCTGGCAACGCCTCTGCCGGGTCGGTCGCAGGGCTGCTGGGATCCTCGACCGAGAAGACAATGCCAGGCGGGAGAGATACCTCGTCGCCTTGACCAAGTGCGCCAGGCTCAACCGCGTCCCCGGTCCCGGCCGGCGCTGGTCCGTAAGATGACTTGGTGACCTCGGTGAAATTCCCGGTCTCGCTGTCATTCGCCGCGTTCTTATCGGGATCGCCTTGCGGTTGCGGCAGGGGTGCCGAGGACTCGGATTGGGCAGGCGGAGTTTCCGACGCCGGAGCGCTCTGCTCGATGACTGGCGGGAGGATTGCCGGCTCAGGTTTCGACTGCAGGCGCTGGTAGAGTAACGCCGCGCTGATCGCAAGCAAGATGGCGGCCGCAACGATGAGCAGCGACCGCTTCTGCATCAGAGGGCGATCGGGCGCGACCGCGGACTGGCTCAAGCCGGCAGAAGCGGCCTTTGCATCCGACGCGCTCGGCCTGTCTTCCGGCTCGCGAGCCTGAGCCGCCCGCCGCGCCGCAACTATGAGATCGCTTGGCGTCTCGAATTTCTCATCTTGCACTGCGTCGAGCAGCGGGCGCTCCGCTGGGCTGTCGAGGTCAACGGCTTCCTCGGTTGGCCTCAGCCGCTTGGCGCGCACTAGCGCCGAGGCTGCCTCAGTCTGTTCCATCGCAGGAGCAGCGGGGGTGAGCCTCGTGCGCAACGTCTTGGGCTTGGCGGACGGTTGGGGAATGCTCCGCGCGCTGGCACTTTCCTTCGCAAGACCTTTGTCGATGCGGAGTTCGGCCAACGGATGGCTGGTCTGCCCCGGCTCGGCAGGCTCAGCTTCGGTGCGCTCGGCGAAGGCCGCGCGAGGCCTCGGGGGCTGCTGAGCTTGGCTTGCGCCCTTCTCCACCTGTTGCGCGAGCTGCTTCAGCGAGTCCTGCACTGCCGTGATCGAGTTGGTCAGGCGATCATCGTTCGTGCGTGTCCGGTCGCTCATCGCAATCAAGTCGCGGTGCATGGCATCGAGGCGCTCGGCAGTGCTCTGTTTAACTTCGGCCGCTGTGAACCGGGCGGCTTCGGCCGCGGCGAGCCGGGCAGCTTGACCAGCAACCCTGCCGATGACCTCCTCGACGTCGCCCGGCGAAGCGTCAACGCGCGCGATCAGGCCATGCAACTCGCTTTCGATCGGCCCGATGCGTGCGAACTGCTCCTCGGCACGAGCGAGCTTCTGGGCAAGATCGGAGATCTGGACCTCGAGCGGCTCGAAGCTGGGGAACTTGGGGGTGCGCAGCAGGGCCTGGTTGATCTGATTGCCGATCTCATCGAGCCGCGCATTCAGGGCTTCCAGCACTGCCGTGGACATGGTGGTCTCGATCGAGCGCTCGAGCCGGTGCGCCACGTCTATGAGACGCTTGTCGAGGTCGCGGTCTTCGCTTGCGGAGCTGAATTTCGCGGAGTGCGTCGGCTGCGCCGCATAGGGATGCTCGGGAACCCAATAGCTGAAAGGCGGTTCGGTCCCGACTGGCGTCTCGAGCAGGGGGCGCGATCCGTAGCGCGAGCTGCCATGCTCGTCCGCGGCGCCCGAGTCCAGGCCGCTTGAGCCGGTGCTGTAATCCATGCCGCCCGACAAAGCCTTGCCGAGACGCTCGAAGTCATCGAGGGGGCTTGAGGCTTCCTGCTCGAGCCGGCGCGCAAGCTTGCTCACCTGATCGTGCAGGCGGTCGAGCGTTTCGCTGTCGTCTCTCGCGCTGCTTGCGCGCGCCGTCTCTGTTGTGTGAGACAGTTGATCGAGCCTTGCATGCAGATCGTCGAGCGCCCTGCCATAGCGGCGCTCGTTCTGCTCGATCCGCGTGATTAGCCGGCGTAGCAAACTCTCGACCGAGTATTGCTCCATGGGGCGCTGCGCAGAGGGGGCACCGCTTGGCCTGCCGGCGCCGCTCCTTTGCCAACTAGCTTCCGAAACCATCCCGTTCCCCATGGGGAGTGACGCCGCCACCTCGCGTCCAAACGAGGGACCGGTCGGTCAAGACGCGCGACGAAGCGGTCAAAATCAACGTGGCAAGTCAGGGTAAATTTTGGGTTAAGCGCCGTCCTATGGCGGGACATGCGGCCCCACTTCCCGGCAGAAGACCTGCACTTGTCAGCGCTGAGCCGACAGACGACGATGGGCCATGGCCGAGTTCATACAGGCGAGCCATGAGCTGAGCGTGGCGACACACGGCAAAGGCTTCATCGAGATCACGCGCGACGTTGCCCGCTGGCTAGAGTCGATCTCGGCCGTAAGCGGCCTACTCACCCTCTTTGTGCGTCACACCTCGGCCTCGCTCACCATCCAGGAGAACGCAGACCCTAATGTGCGGGTGGACCTGCTCGATGCGCTCGAGCGCCTGGCGCCGGAAAGCCGTGACTATGCCCACCAGGAGGAAGGGCCCGACGATATGCCGAGCCACATCAAGGCGATGCTGACGGCGGTCAGCCTGCCGATTCCGGTTAAAGATGGGCACATGGTGCTCGGCACTTGGCAGGGGGTCTATTTGATTGAGCACCGCGCCGCGCCGCACCGGCGAAGCATCGCCCTCGACTTCATCGGCCAGGCGAAGAAATCTTGATCCGGCCTATCGCGCGAATTCCTTCGTCGCCGCCACAAGCTCATGCACAATGCCAGACTCGGTCATGGCATGGCCGGCATCCGGTACCACACGGAGCTTTGCCTCGGGCCAGGCACGGGCAAGGTCGAAAGCGATCTTGACGGGAGTCACCACGTCATAGCGACCATGCACGATGATGCCGGGAATGCCGCTTAAGCGGTGAGCGTCCTCAATCAATTGATTATCGTTCGCGAAAAAGCCGCGGTTGACAAAGTAGTGGCATTCGATGCGCGCGAAGGCGAGGGCGTAGTGGTCCTCGGAGAAACGGCGCACGCGATCGGCGTCCGGCAACAGCGATAACGTCTTGCCTTCCCACGCGCTCCAGGCCCGCGCCGCTTCGAGCTGCACCGCCGGGTCTGCATGCGTCAGGCGGCGGTGGAAGGCCGCGATCATATCACCGCGCTCTTCTTCGGGGATGACGCGCACGTAGTCCTCGAAGGCGTCCGGGAACAGCCAGCTCGATCCCTCCTGATAGAACCATTCGAGCTCCGAACGCCGCAGCGTGAAGATGCCTCTGAGCACGAGCTCAGTCACCCTCTCGGGGTAGGTCTCGGCGTAAGCGAGCGCCAGGGTCGAGCCCCACGAGCCGCCGAACACTTGCCAGCGCTCGAGACCAAGATGCTCGCGCAGGCGTTCGATGTCATCGACTAGATCCCAAGTGGTATTTTCTTCGAGCGAAGCGTGCGGCGTCGATCGTCCGCAGCCGCGCTGGTCGAATAGGATGATGCGATAGCTGCGCGGGTCGTGATAGCGCCGCATCACCGGGTTGATGCCGCCTCCCGGCCCGCCGTGAAGAAGCACTGCCGGCTTGCCCGCAGGTGAGCCGCATTCTTCGAAATAGATCTCGTGCAGATCCGAGACCTTGAGCCTGCCGGTCCGGTAAGGGACGATCTCAGGATACAGCGTGAGCCGCGTATGCTTGGGCGCAATCTGATGATCCATGGCGTTGCGCTCCGGCAAACTCAGAAGGCTGAAGCGGCGGGAACAGCCGGCGCCGGCGCTGCCGCCACTGACGCACGTTGCTGTGCGCGGTCATAGATCGCCTCGCCGTCAGGGTTGCGCATCTCTTCGTGGTAGATCTCCTCGGCCTTCGATGAGGTCCGCCAATAGAGGCTTGTCGCGACGCCGGCAACCATGGCGAGAACAACGCCTGCCAGACTCGCAACGGGAGTGGTCAACACGGTTTGCCCGGTAGCGAAGCCGCGGCCTATGGCGACCTCGACAAGCATGACGCCAAATCCCGTGCCCATCGCGGCGAGCGCGCCGGCGACCGTGCAGCGCCGCCACCAAATGGCAAGTAACAGGGCGGGGAAGAAGGTCGAGGCGGCGAAGGCGAACGCGGTCAAGGCTGCGCGCAGCGGATCGACCTCGGCGATGATCAGGAAGATGGCTGCGGCAAGCGCCGTCGCCGCAATCGCAGCCCAAGCCGCGACGAGCCGCGGCAACGTCTGGTGCGGGTCGAGCACGCGGTAGAGATCCTCGGCGAGACTCGCCCCGAGCGTGAATAGGTGGGAGGTCGCCGCAGCAAGGGCGATCGCTATCGCCGCAGTCGCCATGAGCGCGCTCAGTACGAAAGGCAGTTCTGCCGCGGCGGGAAGCGCAAGCGCAATCCCGTCTCGCGTGATGAGCAGCTCTTGCGCGCCGACAACGCCGTCGCCGTTGGTATCAAGCGCCTGGAGGAGATGTCGTGCGTTCAGATCGGCCAGCCAAGAGGGAAGGGCAGAAGCGGGAGCAGTAGCGAGGTCCTTGAAGACGATGAGCTTGGCGAAGGCTGCCATTGCCGGTGCAGTCATCACGAACAGAGCCACGAGCAGCAGCCCCCACGCCGTGGATCGTCGCTGATCGGGAATTGAGCCGGTCACGCCGCTTCGGGTGAGGAGGCTTGGAAGCGAGGCGGTGCCGAGCGCAAGACAGAGAAAGAACGTCGCGAAATCGACCTCGCTTAACGAACCGAAGGGCTGTTGAAACGGCTTAGTGCTCGCCGTGGGTGCGGCCCCAGGCAGTAGTGATGTAGGCCCATCGGGCTGCACTGGTGTCACTCCAGCGGTGATTTCGGCATTGTGCAAGGAAGAGAACGTCTCGCTGTAGGTAAGCTGTGGCGCCGGGATGTTGGTGAGCATGATTGAAACGGTTGTCACGACCACGACTAGACCGATCGCACCGACGATAAATTCCGCGCTCCCGGTCCAAGTGACGGAACGCATACCGCCGAGGATCGCAGTTATGGCGATGAAGCTCGCGATCACCATGACGCTAAGCGAGAAGGAAACTGGAAGCACGACGACGGCAATGAGCGCGGCAACCTTCATCTCGGCGGCAAGCAGTAGCGCGGTCGGCGGCAATAGCATCGCGCTTGCTGTGATGCGGATCGTGCGCGAGCGGAAGCGATGGCCGAGAAAAGTCGGAAGCGTGTAGGAGCCTGACTTGCGGAGATAAGGCACGAATAAGACTCCTCCGATGAGAAGGCCGGCGGTCCAGCCAAGCCCGATCACCAGCGCATCGAAGCCAAGAAAGAATACCGTGCCGGTATAGGCCAGCACGCCTACTCCGCCGACAGTAATTGCCGCCAGAACGAAGCCGTTGAACAGGGGTGGCACCCGGCGTCCGGAGCAGAAGAAGTCCTCGACCTCGAGCGTGCGCGAGCCGACAGCAATGACGAGATAGAGGATAAGCGGCGCAAGCAGCATGATCTCGGCCAGCAGCATCTGGCGAACGCCGAGCTGCTCGAACATGGCGAGCATCAGGATGAGCGACACGAACGCGCTCGTGATGATGCCGTAATAGGCGCCGAGATGCGGATTCGTCGTACGCCGCGACGGAACGTTCATCGCTTATCCGAGCTCCTCGTTTTCGCTGCGCGCCTGATCGAGCCGGTCCTGAATGCGAATGAACCAGAACGTTGCCGCGACGATGAAGATGAGCAGCCCTTGCGCAAGCAGATAGAAGCCGAGCGGAAAGTGTAGAAATCCGTACTGGTTAAGCCACGTCGCCATGCTGACGGTGAGAAACACCGCAAGCAGGACCGTCGATAGGATCGCGACGGCGAGGAGAAGGGTGCGGAGCTGATGCCGGTCGCGCGCTGGGCGGTCGGTCGAGGGAGCCTCTGACGCCACTTCCTTTCCCCCTTGTCTTAGAGGCGCCTGCCAAGGAGTTATCAGTTTGCCGCTTTCTTGCAAACTCCGTAGGCACCTAGGCGTTCAAAGGTGGCATTGTAGTGACTCGGCTTCCACTCAGCTCAAAGGAGGGCCGCGATGGGAGTGCTTAAAGAATTCAAAGAATTCGCGCTCAAAGGCAACGTCGTCGACATGGCGGTCGGCATCATCATCGGCGCGGCGTTCTCGACCATCGTGAAGTCCCTGGTCGAGGACATCGTCATGCCGCCGATCGGGGTGCTCACAGGGGGGGTCGATTTCTCGAACATGTTCATCCCGCTAAACGGGGAGCATTACGATTTTCTCGCGCAAGCGCGGCAGGCGGGCGCGCCCACCATGAACTTCGGCTTGTTCATCAATAATGTGATCAGCTTTCTGCTCGTGGCTTTCGTCCTCTTCATGGCGATCAAAGGCATGAACCAGCTCAGGCGCAAGCAGGAGGAAGAGCCAGCGACCGAGCCGCCTCCGTCGCGCGAGGTAGAACTGCTTCAGGAGATCAGAGACGCGCTGGTCAAAGGTGGCGGGACCCGCCCGGCGGCAGGCAAGGCGGCGAAATCCGCACTCTAGCGAAGCAAGGATTTTCCGCTTCCCACGCGCCGGCCGGCTTCGGCTTTCCGCGAAACAGCCTGTAAAGAAAAAAATTCTACTGTTTGGCCCCTGAAGAAACTATTTTCCTTCTTTTCCTGGATACTGCCTTTCTGGGGGAATGGATTTTCATTACACTCCCCATATTAGCAGCGGGACCATTTTTAGCGGGCGAGCGATGCAGGCCAACGAGGCTTCCACCGACGTAGTGATTATTGGCGCGGGCCCGGTGGGCCTGTTCGCCGTGTTTCACCTCGGGCTTGCACGGCTCAAAGCGCATGTTGTCGACATTCTCGACAAGCCTGGCGGCCAATGCGCCGAGCTTTATCCCGAGAAACCCATCTATGACATTCCCGGCATCCCGGTCTGCACCGGGCAGGAGCTGACCGACCGGTTGCTCGAGCAGATCAAGCCGTTCGAGCCGGTGTTCCATCTCGGCGAGATGGTCACAGCTCTCACCCAGACGACTGACGGCAAATGGCGGGTCGATACCGACGCGGGTCGCGTGCTGATCGCGCCGGTCATCGTTGTCGCCGCAGGCGGCGGCAGCTTTGTGCCGAAGCGTCCGCCGATTTCGGGCATCGAAGCTCATGAGGGCACCGGCGTGTTCTATGCCGTGCGCAAGATCGACGCGTTCCGCGGCAAGCGCATCGTCATCGCCGGCGGCGGCGACTCGGCCCTCGACTGGACCGTGAACCTCGCGCCTATTGCGCAGGAGCTGACGCTGGTTCATCGCCGATCTGAGTTCCGAGCCGCCCCAGATACCGTCAACAAGATGCGCGCGCTTGAGGCGCAAGGCCTGGTCAAGTTCGAGCTCGGCCAGCCGTCCGACCTTAAGGGAAGCGACGGCAAGCTCGAGGCTGTCGTGGTCAAGCGGCCTGATGGTACGCTCCTTCACATCGAAACCGACGCGCTGCTGCCGTTCTTCGGTCTCACCATGAAGCTCGGCCCGATCGCCGATTTCGGCCTCAACCTGCATGAGAATCTGATCCCGGTCGACACGGCGAAGTTCGAGACGAGCACGCCGGGGATTTTCGCCATTGGCGACATCAATTCTTATCCGGGCAAGCTCAAGCTGATTCTCTCTGGGTTCCACGAGGCGGCGCTGATGGCGCAAGCCGCGCACCGCTACGTGCATCCCGACAAAGTCCTGCGTTTCCAGTACACGACCTCATCGTCGGAGCTGCAACGCCTGCTCAAGGTCGCCTGATCATGTTCGTCACCGTGCGTATGCCCGACGGCGCGACACACCGGCTCGAAGCCCTTGAGGGCTGGCGGGTGATGGAGGTGATCCGCGACTGGGGCCTTCCCATCAAGGCCGAGTGCGGCGGGGCTTGCGCCTGCGCCACCTGCCATGTGTGGGTTGGCGAGAAGTGGGTGGCAAAGCTCATGCCGCCGTCCGCCGAGGAGCTCGAGATGCTCGACGGCGCGTTTCAGGTCGACGAGCGCTCGCGGCTCTGCTGCCAGATCATCATGACACCGGAGCTCGACGGGCTCGAGGTCGAGCTTGCGCCCGAGAGCCTTGCCGATGCTCCGCCGGAGCGGCTGGTGGTGGGAGGATAGCGCGATGCGGACCTTCCCCATCCTCGTCAGCTTCGACGGCAAGCCGCCTCTTGTGGTTGGCGGCGGCGAGCTTGCCGCGGTCAAGGCGCGGCTTCTGCTAAAGCGCGCCGCGAGCGTCGATATTGCCGCCAGCGATGTCGTGCCCGAGCTGGCGGCGCTCGCCGAGCAGAAGCTCGTGTCACTCGTGCCGGCACATCCGGGCATCGATCAGTTGCGCGGGCGGCCTCTCGTCATTGCCGCCACCGAGGACGACGAGGAAGATGCGCGGGTGTCGGCTATTGCCCGTGCGCTCGGCGTTCCGGTGAACGTTCCCGACCGGCCCGAGCTTTGCACCTTCGCGCTTCCCGCCATCGTCGATCGCGGCGAAGTCACGGTTGCCATTGGCACCTCTGGTGCCGCGCCGGTGCTTGCCCAGCGTCTACGCGCCTGGCTGGAGCAGGAGCTGCATCCGCGGCTAGATGCGCTCGCCAAGCTCGCCGCAGAGTTCCGCGGGCCTGTCGCCGAAAGGCTCCCCTCGGGTCCGCCGCGCCGCAAATTCTGGGAGGCCGTGTTCGAAGGCGCCGCCGCCGAGGCAATGCTCGAAGGGGACGAGGACAAGGCCCGCGCCCTGATCGCGGATGCGATCGACCAAGCTGCCGGCGAGCCACGCGCGCGCGGCCGCGTGCTTCTCGTCGGCGCAGGGCCCGGCGACCTCGAGCTTCTCACCGTGAGGGCGGTGCGCGCCCTCAAAGCCGCCGATGTCATTTTCTATGATCGGCTGGTCGGCGAGGGCGTGCTCGATCACGCGCGCCGCGAAGCAGAGTTGATTCCAGTGGGCAAGGCCAAAGGCGCGCACAGCGTCCCGCAGGAGGAAATCAATAGGCTTCTCATTGAGCGGGCGCGCGCCGGACAGACGGTGGTGCGACTCAAAGGTGGCGATCCATTCATCTTCGGCAGGGGCGGTGAGGAGCTTGACGCTCTGCGCGCTGCTGGCATCGCCATTGAGATCGTGCCCGGCGTCACCGCCGGTATCGCTGCTGCCGCAAGCCTGCAGATCCCGCTTACCCATCGCGACGTGTCCCACACCGTGACCTTCCTGTCCGGCCACGAAGCAGGCGGCGAGGAGCCCTCCTTCGAGCACCTCGATCTTGCCGCGCTCTCAGGCGGCAAGAACACGCTGCTCGTCTATATGGGCGTCTCTACTGCCGGCGCGATCGCCAAGAAGTTGCTCGAAGCAGGCTTCAGCCCCTCGCTTCCTGTGATCGCGGTCGAAAATGCAAGCCGCGACGACGAGCGCCGCGTGCTCGCGACCATCGCCGATCTTGCGACAAATCCTGAGCGACTCGGTCTCAAAAGCCCTGCCGTCCTCATTTTCGGCGAGGTGGCAGGCCTTCAGGCCCACGGCATTGTCGAGGACATCCTCGCATTAGAGGAGGTCAAGCGTCTCTATGCCTAGCGTCGTCACAGCCAACCGTCTAACCGACGGCATTGTCGTCTATCTCGCCGCCGACGGCAGCTGGACCGAGGACATCGCGCGCGCGCGCCGCGCCGAGACCGAGGACGAGGTCAAGGCGCTCGAGGCCGAAGCCGCGGAGGCGGTGAAGGCGCGCAAAGTCGTGTCCGTCTATCCCATGGATGTCGCCGTCGATGACAGCGGCGTCCATCCACTCTCGGTGCGGGAGCGCATCCGCGCCTCGCACCGCACCACACTCACTGAGGATTGGTACGATGTACCGCTATGACGAGTTCGACCACGCTTTCGTGCGCGAACGCGTGGCGCAGTTCAGAGATCAGGTTGACCGCAGGCTCGCGGGCCAGCTGACCGAGGACGAGTTCCGGCCCTTGCGCTTGCGCAACGGACTCTATCTCCAGCTACACGCCTACATGCTCCGCATCGCCATTCCCTATGGCGTGCTCTCCCCGAAGCAACTTCGCCAGCTCGCCATGATCGGGCGCAAATGGGATCGCGGCTACGGCCATTTCACTACGCGCACCAATCTCCAGTATCACTGGATCAAGCTGGTCGATGTGCCAGACATCTTGGATGCGCTCGCCGATGTCGAGATGCATTGCATTCAGACGAGCGGCAACTCGTTCCGCAACGTCACGGCCGATCCATTCGCCGGCGCAGCGGTCGACGAGCTCGAGGACCCACGTCCCTGGTGCGAGGTGATCCGTCAGTGGTCGACGGTGCATCCGGAGTTCAGCTGGCTGCCGCGCAAGTTCAAATTCGCCATTACCGGCGCCGCCGAAGACCGCGCCGCGGTTCTGTTCCACGACATCGGGTTGAAGATCGTCAAGGGTCCGAACGGCGAGAACGGCTTCAAGGTATTCGTTGGCGGCGGAATGGGCCGCACGCCCTATGTCGGCCTGGAGATTCGTCCCTTCCTAGAGAAGCGGCACCTGCTCTCCTACATCGAGTCGATCCTGCGCGTGTACAATCTCTACGGGCGCCGCGACAACCTCAACAAGGCGCGCATCAAGATCCTGGTCAATCAACTTGGCATCGACAAATTCCGCGAGGAAGTCGAAGCGGATTGGGCCGCCTCGCCGCGTAAGGACACGATCGATTTGCCGGAATCGGAGCTTCTCCGGATCCAGTCCTATTTTGCGCCACCCGATCTCGTTCCAGGGCCGATCGTGGACGAAAGGGTGGAGCAGCGGCGGATCACCGATCCGGTGTTCGCGAATTGGCTCAAGAACAATGTCCGCCCGCACCGTGTGCCGGGACACTGCATTGTCGTGATCGCGCTGAAGGAGCCTGGTCGCACGCCAGGCGATGCGACGTCCGAGGAGATGGAGCTCGTCGCCGATCTCGCCGAGCGCTACAGCCGTAACGAGCTGCGCGTGAACTACACGCAGAATCTCGTACTGCCGCACGTCGCGCGGGCCGATCTGCTGGCAATCTATGACGAGCTCGTGAGAGCCGGCCTCGCCGTCGGCAACAACGATCTCTTGGGCGACATGATTTGCTGCCCCGGCCTCGACTACTGCAATCTCGCCAACGCGCGCTCGATCCCGATCGCCAAGGAGATCGCCAAGCGCTTCGAAGACCCGAAGCACCAGGAGCTAATCGGCCCGCTAAGACTCAACATGTCGGGCTGCATCAACGCTTGCGGACATCATCACGCCGGCAACATCGGCATCCTTGGCGTCGATAAGAAGGGCACCGAGCTCTATCAGATTTCGCTCGGCGGCAGTCCCAAAGACGACGCCGCGGTCGGTACCATCATTGGCCCGGGGTTCCGCGCCGAGGCGGTACCTCAGGCAATCGACACCATCATCGAGACCTATCTCGCCAATCGCACCGACGGCGAGGATTTCCTCGCCACGTGGCGAAGGATCGGGCCGGCGCCCTTCAAGGAGGCACTTTATGGCGCTGTTTGATCTTCATACCGGCTCCGTCGTGGCCAATTTTAGCGAGCCGACAACGGTGCTCGAACCCACAGCCGACGCGGCCGCGCTTGAGGCTGCCGCCGCAGCGGGGGGAGTGGTCGCGTTTCGCTTTCATGCCTTCGGCGATGGGCGGGGCTATTCTCTTGCCGTCTTGTTGCGTGAGCGGCACGGCTTCCAGGGCGAGATCAGGGCCATAGGCTATATGATCCCGGATCTGGCTCCGTTCCTGTTACGCTCCGGCTTCGATACCGCCGAGGTCGCCGACGAGGGGACCATCGAAACCTGGAAGGCCTCGCTCACACGGCTGCGCCATGCTTATCAGCCGGGTTTGCGTAACCCTCAGCCCCTCCGCTGGAATGCGTCGAAGAAAGAGGCCGAGGAGCTTAGCCTGCGCCTCGTGAGAGTGAAGAATCTGGCCGACCGCATCAGGGAAATGCGCCGGAGAATCGAGGGACGCATCACCTTCTCGACCAGCCTCGGGCTTGAGGATCAGGCAATTCTGCACGCCATCGCCGAGTCCGGCAGCAAGGACATCGATGTGTTCACGCTCGATACCGGGCGCCTGTTTCCTGAGGTGCTCGAGACCGTCGAGATTTCCGAAATCCGCTACGGCATCCGCATCCGCCTGGTCGCGCCGGAGGCAAGCGAGGTCGAGGCTCTGGTCGCCCGTGACGGCGTGTTTGGTTTCAAAAACTCCGTCGACAACCGCAAAGCCTGCTGCGAGATCCGCAAGGTGCGGCCATTGAATCGCGAGCTCAAGGGCGCGCAAGGCTGGATCACCGGTATCCGCCGCGAGCACTCCGACGAGAGAGCGGCCGCGCCGCTTGCCACCTGGGACGATGACCGCGCTCTCATCAAGGTCAATCCTGTCGCCGACTGGTCGACGCAAGACCTCACGGCCTACATCGCCGCCAACAACGTTCCGGTCAATCCGCTGCACGCCCGCGGGTTCGTTTCGATCGGCTGCGCGCCGTGCACTCGCGCCGTGATGCCGGGCGAGAACCCGCGCGCTGGGCGCTGGTGGTGGGAGAACGAAGAAAAGAAGGAATGCGGCTTGCACATGAATCCGAACCGGGAAGGCAAGGCCGCATGACAGCCCTCACTTCTCACCTCAAGCTGCTGGAAGCCGAGAGCATCCATATCTTCCGCGAGGCCGCGGCGCAGTTCCGCGCGCCAGTGCTGCTCTATTCCATCGGCAAGGACTCGACGGTGCTGCTACATCTTGCGCGCAAGGCCTTCTGGCCCGCGAAACCGCCGTTCCCGCTGCTGCACGTCGACACCACCTGGAAATTTCCGGAGATGATCGCCTTCCGCGACAAGACGGCGCGCGATTTCGGGCTCGACTTGATCGTGCACACCAACCACGACGGCTTGGCCCGCGACATCAATCCGTTCGATCATCCTCCATCGGTCTACACCGACGTGATGAAGACCGTGGCTTTGCGTCAGGCGCTCGACACAGGAGGCTTCGACGCAGCCTTTGGCGGAGCGCGCCGCGATGAGGAGGGTTCGCGCGCCAAGGAGCGCGTATTCTCGTTCCGCGCCGCAGGTCATCGCTGGGAGCCGCGCCGCCAGCGTCCCGAGATGTGGCAGCTCCTCAACGGCCGTCTTGGCAAGGGTGAGACCGTGCGCGTCTTTCCACTGTCGAATTGGACCGAAGGTGACGTGTGGCGCTACATCCAGCTCGAGAAGCTCGACGTGGTTCCTCTCTATTTCGCGGCCGAGCGGCCCGTGGTTTCGCGCAACGGCCAGCTGCTTGTCGTGGCAGACGAGCGCATGCGGTTCGAGCCTGGCGAGCGCCCGGTTCCGCGCAAAGTGCGCTTTCGCACCCTCGGCTGCTGGCCGCTGACCGCAGCCATCGAGTCTGACGCCGACGACATCGAATCGGTCGTGGAGGAAACGCTTGCTGCACGGGTTTCCGAGCGGGCAGGGCGCCTAATCGACCATGACACGGCTGGCGCCATGGAGATGAAAAAGCGCGAGGGCTATTTCTGATGCATATCGCTGCACTCAGAGAAGACGTTTCGGTCGAGACGAGGCCGGTCAGAGCTCCCCAAACCGGGGCGATGGTCAAGCTGCTCACCTGCGGCTCGGTGGACGACGGCAAGTCGACGCTGATCGGCCGGCTCCTGTGGGATGCTGCCGGCGTGACCGAAGACCAACGCGTTGCGGTTGAGCTTGCCTCGCATAACCGCGCAGTCAACGGCGAGAAGATTGATTTCAGTCTCCTGCTCGACGGGCTGCAAGCCGAGCGCGAGCAGGGCATCACCATCGACATCGCCTGGCGCTATTTCGAAACGCCCCGCCGCCGCTTCATCATCATCGACTCCCCGGGGCACGAGCAGTACACCCGCAACATGGCGACCGGCGCATCGCACGCCGACCTCGCCATCCTGCTGGTTGATGCCCGTCATGGTGCGAAGCGCCAGACCCGGCGCCATGCCGCGATCTGCGATCTGGTCGGCATCAAGAAGGTCGTGCTTGCGGTCAACAAGATGGACGCAGTCGGCTGGTCCGAGGCGCGCTATCGCGAGATCGAGCGCGATTTCCTTGCCATGGCCGGAAGCTTCAACTTCGCGCAAGTGATGACCATTCCGGTCGCGGCGCTGACCGGCGACAATGTCGTCTACCGCTCGGCAGCGATGCCCTGGTATGCCGGACCCACGCTGCTCGATTACCTCGAGGCCGTCGATCCCGTGGCAGAGCCAGCCAATGCACCATTCCGCCTTCCAGTTCAGCTCGTGCTGCGCGCCTCCGGTGATTTCCGCGGCTATGCCGGCACAGTTGCCTCGGGCCGCATCAAGGTTGGCGACCGCATCGTCGATGCCCGTAGTGGGCTTGGCGCAACCTTGCGCCGCATCGCCACGATGAATGGCGACCTGCCCGTTGCCTCGAAGGGCAATGCCGTCACCCTGGTGCTCGATACTGACCTCGACATTTCGCGCGGCGCGGTTCTGTCCGAAACCGGACGGCGGCCGGTCAATGCCGACGTCATCGAGGCGCGGCTGGTGTGGCTCTCGGAGACGCCGTTCGATCCCGAGGCAGGCTATCTGCTTCGCACCGCGACGGATCTCACGCCCGTTACGAGCATGAGCGTGTCTGCGCTAGTCGATTTCGAGACGCTTGCCTCGACGCCAGCGCATGCGTGCGGCGTCAACGACATCGCCGATTGCCGCATTCTGCTCGGTCGCGCGACCGCGCTCGACCTGTTCCGCGACCTTCCGGGCACCGGCAATTTCGTCTTGGTCAGCGCCATTGACGGCGCCACCGTGGCGGGCGGCGTCATTACCTGGGCGCAAGCAGGCGCGCCGGCGGTCGGCGACAACGTGCTCGTGCTGAACCGCGCACTTCTCGCCCGCGGGGTATGCGCCGATCTCGGGGAAAGCCCGGCCGATGAAGCTGAATTCAACCGGCGCGCACAGGAGGTCGCTCTTCTGCTGCGCTCGGCAGGAGTTCCGGTTCTGATCGAGCTCTAGCCCGTCTATAATCGAAGCGACTTTAACCAAGAAGGCCTCCGCAAGAGGCACGAACTCGCCGCAAGGGGGGAGGCTCATCAGCCATGGGTGACTTGGGCTCGGCGGTCGCCTTGCTGCCGCTCGTCGCGGCTGGTTTCGGCGTGGGTTTTCTCGTGGGCCTCACTGGTGTCGGCGGCGGCTCGCTGATGACGCCTCTACTGATTTCGAGTTTCGGGATCAGCCCGCAGATCGCCGTCGGCACCGACCTGCTCTACGCGTCGATCACCAAGACCGCGGGGAGCTGGCGCCACCATCTTTCCGACCATGTCGATTGGCCGATCGTGTTCCGCCTCGCGGCGGGAAGCCTTCCGGCCGCTGCGCTACTGCTTGCAGCCATCGCCTATTTCAATATCGACACCGAGATGCTCGGGCGCTGGATCAGGACGGGTCTCGTCGTTGCCCTTCCGTTGAGCGCGATCGCCATTGTTGTGTATCCCTTCGTCACGCGCACGGCGCCCCAGGAAGACCTCGGCGACGTGCCTCCGCGTACGATCGAGACCGTGCTGTTCGGGGTGGCGCTTGGTCTGCTTGTGACGCTCACCTCCGTCGGGGCCGGGGCGATCGGCGTCACCGTGCTCGCGACGCTCTATCCCATGCTTCCCGCGAAGCGCCTTGTGGGGTCGGACATCACACACGCCATGCCGCTCACCTTGGTCGGCGGGCTCGGCCATCTCGGCCTCGGCAATGTCAATCCAGGCCTGCTCGTTGCGCTACTATGCGGGTCGATTCCCGGCATTCTCATCGGCGCGCGACTTGCCGGCGTCGTGCCGGAACGGGTGCTCAGGCCGATTCTTGCCGTCACCCTCTGTTACGCGGCCTATGCGCTCTACAAGAAATGAGCGTTAAACAACCAGTTCTCACAACCGCGGGAGTCTGGTCATGCTGTACGCCGTCATTAAGGCCCTTATCTCCGGCATCGTGATTGCCGCCGCTTCGGAGGTCGCCAAGCGCAGCCCCGCCTTTGGCGCCGTGATCTTATCGCTGCCCCTCATCTCCATCCTTGCCTTCATTTGGCTGTGGCGGGACACCTCTGACACCGGAGCGATCGCAGCCCTCTCCCAATCCACCTTTTGGTTCGTGCTGCCGACGCTGCCGATGTTCCTCGTCCTTCCGGCGCTTCTGCGCAATGGGACGGGCTTCTGGGCCGCGCTCGGCCTGTCCTGCCTTCTGACCTTAGTGCTCTACGCTACGATGGTATGGGCGCTAGGCAAACTCGGCATCTCCCTGTGAGCCGGCCGGAACCAAGCCAGATATGCGCGCGTTCATTCGGCGGTTCGCATACGGGGATTTCGACAAATGGATACCAATCAACACTTCCACACGGTGTGGATGCACCGCAGCGCTAACAGCATCTTTGGCGCCGCTTCCCATCCTGTCGTTCGCAATGGCGAGCTTCTGTGCTTCGCCACGGAAGAGCGCGCGCAGGCCGAGTGCGACTGGCTAAATGCTGGCTCTGGCGGCTCTCATGTGCACTACACGGTGAAGCCGGCGTACGTTCAGCCCTTACTGGGAAACGGCCTGGCGTCGCCGGAGAATGGTCTGGAGCTACTTTCTGAAGCCTTCCGTAGGGCGTCTCAGCGCGGGACGGGTGAATCGGCTATCGGCGCAGCCAAGCCCTGACATCGGCGCCAGCGGAGGGGAAATCCAGAGGCGAATCCGCCCCCTCTAATCGGTGCCGGCCACGGGCACCTATTTGCCATTTCCCAACGCTGGCTCGTAGAACGTGCGGCCGTTGGTATTTCTCTGTCGTATTACGCTCTCAGCTGCGGCGGCACATATCGCAGCCGTCTCGATCATGGCGTCGTAGAAGTCGTCGGTGTCTTCTCGCGTCCATTTATGCGGGTCGCGCATCCATCGGACGGCACAACCAGAAATGTATGTGCTCCAGCGCCACGGATCGTTTTTGGTGTCATCCACTTCGCGGCCCCACATCCTGTCCTGCACGGCACGAGCCCGCATGATTTGATCAAAAACGCTTGGGTCCCCGCGCAACGGGTACTCTTCGAGTTTCTTGCGAGACTCAAACAAGTCACCGCTCGCCATGTCTTTGGCGAGATTCAGCATATGGCGCATGATCTGCGCTTGCAGGGTGAGTGGATACATCCTTCTTCCTCCCAAGGGCGTGCACCCCGTTGTTCAATATTGGTTACGCCGAGGAGCGCACGCTAAATTATGATGGCCATAAGTTTAGTCAGGTTATCTTGGTTTGTGCATTTTTCGATTGGCCCATCGAAAAGTGGTGCCGCCAGACTGGATTGAACAGTCGACCCCGTCATTACCAATGACGTGCTCTACCACTGAGCTATGGCGGCTTCAGGCTTCGGTCAGGTTTCTCAAGCGGCTCAAGGTCCGCTGCCAGCGGCCTACTGCTTTGAGCGCGCGACCCTGCCATAGGGGCTAAACGCACGCAAGGCGAGGCGTATCGCGAGCCGGCATGAATATACGCATGATATAAAGAAAGTCGGAGTAGGGCAGGAGACGTGGAGCGCGAAAATGACCGGCGAGCGGCAGGATCAAAAAACACCGAAAGCGGCCGAAAGCGCTGCCCGCCGCCGGGCTCGGCTCGAGCGGGAGCTCCGCGCCAACCTGTTGAAACGCAAGGCCCAAGCCAAGGCGCGGGCAAAAGATACACGAAGCAAGGATCGCAATGAGGGGAGACAGAGTTAGGGCCAAGGGAGTAAATTGGCCTGTTGGCTCAAGGCCCGAAAGGCCTTTGGCCCACGGCGAAGACGGGGGTCTCTGCTTAGGGGGTAGGGGCGTGAGGGAGTAACGTCACATGGACCGTATCCGCATTGTCGGCGGCCAGCGCCTGAAAGGCACCATCCCGATCAGCGGTGCCAAGAACGCTGCGTTGCCCTTGATGATTGCGAGCCTTCTTACCCGGGAGACACTGACGCTGCACAACATTCCGCGGCTTGCGGACGTTAATCTGCTTGCCCGCATCCTGGGCAATCACGGTGTCGATGTGACTGTCGCCGGTAAAAGACCGGGCCAGCGCTCAAGCGACGGCCAGACCTTCAGGCTCAGCGCCAGCGAGATCGTCGACACCACCGCGCCCTATGAGATGGTGGCGCGCATGCGCGCGAGCTTCTGGGTGCTCGCGCCGCTCGTCGCGCGCTGCGGCCGGGCTAAAGTGTCGTTGCCAGGCGGTTGCGCCATCGGCACGCGTCCGGTCGACCTGCATATCGAGACCCTGCAAAATCTTGGCGCCGAAATCGACCTCGAAGGGGGTTATGTCATTGCCCGCGCGCCGCGGGGTTTGACCGGCAACCGGGTCGAGCTGTCCAAAGTCTCCGTCGGAGCGACACATAACGCCTTGATGGCCGCCGTGCTTGCCAAAGGCGAAACGCTGATCGAGGGGGCCGCGCGTGAGCCCGAGGTTGTGGACCTTGCCAACTGTCTGATCAGGATGGGTGCCCGGATCGAAGGCCTCGGCACCTCGACGCTATGGATACAGGGGCGCGAGACGCTGCACAGCGCCGAGCACAGCGTGCTGCCCGACCGCATCGAGACTGGTACCTACGCCATGGCGGCAGCAATTACCGGTGGCGACGTGCTGCTTGATGGCGCGCGTCCCGAGCTCCTGCAAGAGGCGCTCGACACCTTGCGCTCGACTGGAGTCGAAATCGAGGAGCGGCCGACCGGGCTGCGGGTGGCGCGGAACGGCGGAGGGTTGAAGCCGGTCACGGTCGAGACCCAACCCTTCCCTGGGTTCCCAACCGATCTGCAAGCCCAGCTAATGGCGCTGATGTGCATGGCGAACGGTACCTCGCAAGTGCGCGAGACCATCTTTGAGAACCGCTTCATGCACGTGCAGGAATTGGCGCGGCTTGGCGCCAAGATCGATCTCAAAGGCGATACCGCCATTGTGACCGGCGTCAACGGCTTGCGTGGGGCTCCAGTCATGGCCACAGACTTGCGGGCTTCGGTGTCGCTCATCATTGCCGGGCTTGCCGCGCAAGGGGAGACCACCATCGGCCGCGTGTACCATCTCGACCGCGGTTTTGAGCGGATCGAGGACAAGCTCAGTCAATGTGGGGCGCAGATCGAGCGGCTGTCGAACTAGGCCCTTCCTAACTTGGCGGTTTTCTGCCATGCCGGAAGCATGGTAACCCCATGCCGAAAATAGCCGCCGACGCCATGAACCCATTGAAACTTATTGCCCTCGACGAGGAGGACCTCGCAGTTGTGTCATCGCATCTTCAAGATGCGGTGGTGCGCGTCGGTGACCTCGCTTACCTGCCAACGCAAAAGCGCTTCGCCGCGGTGCTCAATCGCTTCGACTGGGAGAAAGCGACAGGGAAGGGCGCCCAGGATTTCCGGCGGCGGCGGACGGCGCTCCGATTCGATCGCGTCTTTGGCGCCCAGCTCAGGAACCTCAAGCAAGGAAAGAGCGACAGGATCCTGTCGCTTCTCGCGGTCCACTTCGAGCCTGACGATCCGCCTGGAGGCCATGTGACGCTGACCTTCTCAGGCGATGCTTCGATTCAGCTCAAGGTCGAGTGCATCGAGGCCGAGCTGACCGATCTCGGCCCCGAATGGCGCACACGCTTCAAGCCTGAGCACTCGAGCGGGGGCGGCGAATCCGGCGCGGGCGGCGGGCCCGGCAAGACCGGCTCCTAAGAGCCGCGCCATGGCCCTGTGGCTCAGAAGCAGCGGCGCCGATTTCGAGGACCGCTTCAAGGCTCTGCTTGCCCTGAAGCGCGAGCAATCGGCGGACGTCAACGACAAGGTCGCCACGATCATTGCCCGCGTGCGCGAGGAAGGCGACGCGGCGCTGATCGATTTGACTAAGACTTATGACGGCGTCGATCTGAGCTTGACAGGCATTAGGATCACACCCGCCGAGCTTTCTGCCGCGCGTTCCTTGGTCGATGCCAAGACGCTCGCGGCACTGAAGCTTGCGCATGACCGCATTCTCGACCACCACCGCCGCCAGTTTCCCAAGGACGACCGCTACAAGGACTCGCAAGGCGTCGAGCTCGGGTCGCGCTGGACGCCAGTCTCCTCGGTCGGTCTGTACGTGCCGGGTGGGACCGCGAGCTATCCAAGTTCGGTGCTGATGAACGCTGTGCCCGCCAAGGTCGCTGCGGTGCCGCGCATCGTCATGATGGTGCCGGCGCCGAAAGGCGTGCTCAACCCTCTTGTCCTCGTTGCGGCGGAGCTTGCCGGCGTTAGTGAGATCTATCGCGTGGGCGGAGCACAAGCGATCGCTGCGCTTGCCTACGGCACCGCGTCGATCGCTCCGGTCGCCAAGATCGTCGGGCCGGGCAATGCCTATGTTGCCGCTGCCAAGCGTCAGGTGTTTGGTCAGGTTGGCATCGATATGATCGCCGGCCCCTCGGAGGTCGTCGTTATTGCCGACAAGGACAACGATCCTGCCTGGATCGCCTCCGACCTTCTCGCCCAAGCCGAGCATGACGAGGCGGCACAGGCGATCCTCATTACCGACGACGAGGATTTCGCGCGTGCCGTCGAGAAGGCCGTGGAGGCCGAGCTTGCCGTGCTGTCGCGCAGCGCTACGGCGCGGGCAAGTTGGAAGGATTATGGTTCCGTGATCCTTCTCGGCAATCTCGCCGAGGCACCGACTATCGTTGACCGACTCGCGCCGGAGCATCTCGAGATCGCCACGTGCGATCCCGACGCGCTCGTCGCGCGCGTGCACGACGCCGGCGCAATCTTCATCGGGCGCTATACGCCGGAAGTGATCGGCGACTATGTTGCCGGCAGCAACCACGTGCTGCCCACCGCGCGGAGCGCGCGCTTCGCCTCGGGCCTCTCTGTGCTCGATTTCATGAAGCGCACGTCGATTTTGAAGCTCGATTCCGAGAGCTTGGCTGCGCTCGGGCCGGCGGCAATGGTGCTCGCTGAGGCCGAGGGGCTTGACGCGCATCGCCGCTCAGTCGCGATCAGGCTCAATCCGCGGGACTGACCATGGCTGAGCCCGAAGCCGAGCAGTCATGGCCTGAGCAGGCGCGCCTCGTCGAGGTCACGCTCGATGAAGCCTCGATCGGCCGCAACAACACCGAGGTGGAGCATGAGCGCGAGGTGGCGATTTTCGATCTTCTCGAGCGCAACGCCTTTGCCCTCGAAGGCCACGACGGCGGTCCATACACGCTCCATCTCTCGCTAGCCGACAATCGCCTCGTGTTCACCGTGGGCGACACCGAGCGCGCGCCGATCCAGCATGTGATGCTGTCGCTTTCGCCCTTCCGCCGCCTGGTGAAGGACTACTTCCTCATCTGCGAGAGCTACTACCAGGCGATCAAGACCCAACCCGCCTCCAAGATCGAGGCGATCGACATGGGCCGGCGCGGCATCCACGATGAAGGCAGCCAGCTCCTGATGGAGCGGCTCAAGGGCAAGATCGCCGTAGATCTTCCCACCGCACGCCGCCTGTTCACGCTGCTCTGCGCGTTGCATTGGAAGGGCTGATCCATTGGGCGGCGGCGCGGCCGATCTGCCGGGCGCGGTCCTCTTCGCCTGCAGCCGCAACGCCATACGCTCGCCGATGGCCGCGGCAATCTTGAAGCATCTCGCCGGCGGCCGAGTCTATGTGGCTTCTGCCGGGGTGCGCGCTGGCGAGGCAGATCCCTTTGCCGCCACGGTAATGGAGGAGCTCGGCATCGACCTCTCGCGGCACAAACCTATGACGCTCGAAGAGCTCGATGACACCTCATTCGATCTCATCGTGACGTTGGCACCGGAGGCCCACCACAAGGCGCTCGATCTCGCGCGCAACTATGCGGTGGAGGTCGAATATTGGCCGACGCCCGACCCGACACTGACGACCGGCAATCGCGAGCAGATCCTGGAAGCCTATCGCGCGGTGCGCGATCGTCTGTTCGTCAAAATCAAGACGCGCTTCCCGCTGACCGGAGCGCCGACCGTTTAATGCCTCGCCTCATTTATTGACCGATTTGCCGGAGCCCGGCTCGTATTGCTTGCGGGTCCGCTCCGCCAGCATTTCGTTCGGCGTGACATTGGCGATGGTGGTTTCGAGCTTGTTCATGGGCTTGGCGGCAAGCAGAAAGACCTCGGCCGGGGATGGGACCCCCGACCGAGGTTGGCAACTGCAGTGTTAGAAGATTTAGGCGCCTAGCTCGTCGTTACGATCAAGACGTCGGCGTCCGCCAGCTATTTGAGCGGAGTCGTCGCCACGGCCTTCTCATGATGGCCGAAGCAGCCGCCGAGTCCAACCGTCGCTGTGATGGCGATGGCGATAGCCAGTAAGACACGCATGGATCAATCCCCCGTTTCGCTCGTTTGTAGTGCCCCACTATAGAGATTTTTCCGAAAAAACCTGTGACACTTTGGTCACTGTGGGATTTAATCGTGCCGCGCGGCAGTTGAGGCCGCAGGTTACCTCAACCCGCAGCCGCAAGCTCGGCAATGGGCCGTTCGTGACCGACCTCGCGGCCCGAAACGAGGCGGTTTTCCACCCGTCCGCAGCAGGCCGGGCTTTTGGCGTCCCGATGATTTTCCGGCGACTGTTGCCTTAGCGCACTAGTCCCTGGGACCCCTTTCCTTAGACTCGGCATTGAAGCGGGGGAATCAGGTCGCGCTTAAGCGACCGGACGCTTTTTTGGGGGTAAAGCGGTGGGACGTCGGCATCAGCGGCGCGAGATGCGACCGGTGTGCCCCGCGCGGCGCAATGCCGCGGCGTCCGCCAAAGTTCGACCGCAAGCGGTTAGAGCTCGCTTGGCAGGGACCGACCGCAGGTCACTCTTATTTGGCACCGCGCTCGTCTCGACGCTGGTTCTCGGCGGCATACTCGCCCCAACGCCAGCTTCGGCGGTCGCCTGTATTCAACCGGCATCGCCAAATCCGATCATCGACGCCGAGGCAACTTTCATCACCTGCGTCAACACCGAGCCGCGCACCAATGCCGCCGGCAATGCCATCGATCTCACCACCACGGGGACCGGCAGCTACATCGATCTGTACAACAGCGGCCTCCTCACCGCCTTCAACGGAATATATACGCAGACAGCCGATGCCAATTCGCCGATCTTGATCGAGAACGTGGGCAGCGCCACCGCGGTAAACAACGGCATCTTTGCGCTGACGGGCGCTGCCGATAGCGACATTGCGATCGTCAATAGCGGAGCGCTCACCGCCGGAAACAATGGCATCGCGGTACTAACCAATGGAGCAGGCAGCGACATCTCCATTCTCAATTACGCGCCGATCGTTACCACCGCCACTGCCGGCCTGTTTGCGCCAATAGGCATCGAAAACAGCGGCGACATCACAGCGACAACAACGGTAGCCTTCGGAACTGCTTATGGCATCCACGCCAGGTCGTTCGGCCCCAACAGCGCGATCGCCATCGAGAACGAGGGGGACATTTCGGCGACGACGAGCGGAGATCAGGCTTCCGGTATCTTCGCCATCTCGGAGGGCATAAGCAGCCCGATCGCAATCTTGAACAGCGGCGACATTACCGCGATCACTACCGCACCTTATGCCAGCGCCTATGGCATCCAGGCGCGGGCGAGCTATGCCAACAGCCCGATCAGCGTAAACAACAGCGGCAACCTCTTCGTTAAAGGCGGCCTCGATGGCTCGGGCATCTTTGCCTTGTCGGAAAGTGCCCTTGGCGGCAATGGCGTTGCGGTCGAGAACAGCGGCGATATGAACGTGACCGCGACCTATGTCTCGCGCGGCATCATAGCGACCGGAGTTGGCCCGAACAGCGCGACCAGCGTGGTGAATAGCGGCGATCTCGTGCTCACCTCGACGACCACTCTGGTCACGCCCGACACGCAAGCCAAGGGCATCTATGCCGGGACCAATGGCGTGAACAGCGCGCTTTCCGTCGTAAACAGCGGCGACATCACCGTGCGCGGCGTCGGACAGGTCTACGGCATTCAGGCGAGTACTGGGGGCCCGTATAGCTATACGCCTACTACAAACAGCCCGGTCGTGATCGAGAACAGCGGCGATATTCGCACGTCAGGCACGGGTTACGTCGACATCGGTATCGTGACCAAAACGTTTGGTGCGAACAGCGCGATCAGTGTCACCAATAGCGGCGACATCGATCCAACCACCGGCATCGACGCCAGGAGCTACGCTGATAATAGCCCGGTCACGGTTGAAAACTCGGGCGACATCGAAGCCGACCGGCGCGGCATCTTGGCGGCGAGCTTTGGCGCCAACAGCACGGTGACGGTCGTCAATAGCGGCACGGTAGCTTTGACCGGCGAAAGTACTACCTCGAGCGGGGCCATCATTACGGCCGCCTTCGGCGCGGGCAGCAATATCGTCATCAACAATAGTGGGACACTGCAAGGAGCCGGCTATCGTGGCGTCGGCATTTATGCGCTCACGCCGGGTACCGGGGGCACGAACCTCATCATCAACTCCGGCAGCGTCTATGGCAGCTACGCCGGTATCCTCGCCATCAGTGCCACCGGCACGACGATCATCAATTCTGGCGATATCTCGGCGGGCAGCAATTTGGCCATCAATGTCATTGGTGCCCCGGCCTCCATCTACAACAGTGGCCATATCACCGGTTTCGTCGTGCTCACCAATTCCGACGATACCTTCACTAACGAGAAGGGCGGCGTGTTCGAGACGAAGCTCACGAGCTATTTCGGCTTGGGATACGACGTGTTCACGAACGAGCAGGGCGGCACGGTGCTCGCCGCTACCGACGCCAAGGTCAGCGAATACAGCTCCTTCCAGCTGCTTGAGCGCTTCGACAACAAAGGCACGATTTCGCTGCAGGACGGTGGCGTTGGCGATGTGTTCCGCATCTCCAACACCCCGGGTTTCGTCGGCGAATATTACTTTGATGGCGGCATCGCCTTCAATGGCTCGGGCGACTCGAGACTTGCGATCGACGCCTTCCTCGGTGGCCCGGGGTCCACGGCCGACCATTTGATCATCGACGGCGACGTGTCGGGCAAGACCAGGGTCACGGTGAACAATGTCAACCCAGGTCCTGGCGTGTTCAATTCGACCGGCATTCCCGTCGTATTCGTCGGCGGCGACGTGAATGCAGACGCATTCTTCCTGGCTAATCCCATCGACACTGGCTTCTTCAATTACGACCTGTTCTTCCGGCCGACTGGAAGCGGCGTGTTCGAGCTACGGAGCTTCTTGGGCCAAGGCGCCTTCGTATTGCCGCAGCTCGAGACGGCGATGCAGGATATGTGGCACCAGGGCTCGGACACCTGGTTCGACCGCAGCACCGATTTGAGGGTGCTGCTC
>JBKOUI010000260.1:0-5810 GCA_046723315.1 Pseudomonadota bacterium
GCACTGGTTCTACCAAGCCTAACATTGACAGAGCCTCGCCTCCCGGGCAGTTCCTTGCGTCGGCTTCCTCCCAAAGATTACACCCCCATGACCCCCCCAAGAAAATTCGCAGAGATTGCTGCCGCCTCGCTTGCTAAAATGCTGAAAGCCGGTACCGATTCCGGAAAAGTGGCCGACATCGTAGAGAGTGTCTTGGCCGAAGCAACGCGCGAGCACGAAGAGCAGGAACGACAGCATGTCGCCGAGGTTGAAGCCGCGGCCGAGGTGAAGCTCGCACGCCTGCTCGACGCTTCGCCGGCTGTGATCTACAGCTTCAAGGCCAAGGACGATTTCGCGCCGATTTTCGTCAGCGACAACCTCGCGCGCCTGTTCGGCTACTCGCCCCGCGAATATCTCGACGATCCGAATTTCTGGCGCGAGCGCGTACATCCCGACGACCTCCCAGGCGTCGAAGCCGAAATCGGCGAGCTGTTCAAGGAAGGCAAGCACGCGATCGAATATCGCTTTCGCCGGAAGGATGGTTCTTACTGCTGGGTCAATGACGAGCAGCATCTCGTGCGCGACGAGAAAGGCGAGCCGGTCGAGATTGTCGGCTCGTGGAGCGACATCACCGCGCGCAAAGCCGCGGAGGAAGCCGAAGACCGTGCACGTGAGAGGCTCGCGCTCCTTCTCGAAACCGCTCCGTCCGTCATCTACAGCTTCAAGGCGAGCGGTGACTACGCCCCGACCTTCGTCAGCGAGAACATCAAACGGCTGCTCGGCTATTGCCCGGACGAATATCTCAAGAATGCCGACTTCTGGCGCGCCCGCGTCCATCCCGACGACATCGAGAGCGTGGAGGCTGAGCAGGCGCTGCTGTTTGAGCAGGGCAAGCACACTGCCGAGTACCGCTTCCGCAAGAAGGAGGGCACCTATTGCTGGGTCAGCGACGAACAGCATCTGATCAAGGACGCCAGGGGCGAGCCGTCGGAGATCGTCGGCTCATGGAGCGATATCACTGCGCGGAAGCACGCCGAAGCCGCCGAGGATGCGGCCCGCGCGCGGTTGTCGGTGCTGCTCGAGAGCGCGCCAGCCGTGATCTACAGTTTCAAGGCGAGCGGCGACTACGCGCCGACTTTCGTCAGTGAGAACATCAAGCGCTTGCTCGGCTATTGCCCCGAGAAGTATCTCGAGCACGCCGATTTCTGGCGCAATAATGTCCATCCCGAAGATCTCGCCAGCGTCGAAGCCGAGCAGGCCAAGCTGTTCGAGAAGGGCCGCCACACCGCCGAGTACCGCTTCCGCCGCAAGAACGGCAACTACATCTGGGTGAGCGACGAGCAATATCTGTTGCGCGGCGATGACGGGCAGCCGGTTGAGATCGTCGGCTCGTGGAGCAACATCACCACTCGCAAGCAGGCCGAGCAGGCCGAGAATGCGTCACGCGCTCGCTTCGACCTCTTGCTCCATGGCGCGCCTGCCGTGGTCTACAGCTTCGAGGCCGGCGGCAATTATGCGCCGACCTTCGTCAGCGAGAACATCAAGCGCGTACTGGGCTACGAGCCCGACCAATATCTGAAGGATTCGGAGTTCTGGCGCTCGCGTGTGCATCCTGAGGACCTTGCCGAAGTCGAGGCAGGGCAGGCGAAGCTCTTCGCCGAAGGGCGCCACCTCGCCGAATATCGCTTCCGCAAGGCCGATGGCATCTATTGCTGGGTCAGCGACGAGCAACACCTCGTCAAGGATCAAAACGGTCAGCCGCTCGAAGTGATCGGCTCGTGGAGCGAGGTCACCGAGCGCAAGACGGCCGAGCAGAAGGCCTTGGCCGAAAGCCAGCAGCGGCTGACCGATGCCATCGAAACCGTCTCGGAAGGCTTCTCGCTCTACGACAACGAAGATCGGTTCGTGCTCGGCAACGCCCAGTATGCCGACCTGTTCGACTACGGTGCAGGCCCGCCGAAGCCCGGCACGACCTTCGAGCAGATCATCCGCGGCGCCGTCGCCCACGGCCTCATCGAAGATGCCAAGGGCAGAGAAGAAGGCTGGATCAGGCAGCGCCTTGCCGAGCACCGCCACCCCGGCGAGCCTCTGTTGCAGCACCGCTCCGACGGCCGCTGGCTCCAAATCAGCGAGCGCCGCACCGAGACCGGCGGCACCGTCGCCGTCTACAGCGATCTGACCGAGGTCAAAGAGAGTGAGCAGAGAGCGGCGGCGGCCAATCAGCTCATCTTGCAAAGCCTGCGCTATGCGAGCCGCATCCAGTCGGCGGTCCTGCCGGCCCGCCGGGAACTCAACGCGGTCGCGGTCGACCATTTTCTCATCTGGGAGCCGCGCGACATCGTCGGCGGCGACTTCTTCTGGTTCCAGCCCATCAATGACGGTTATGCCGTCATGGTCGGCGATTGCACCGGCCATGGCGTGCCTGGCGCCTTCATGACGCTGATCGCCTGGGGCCTGCTCGACCGCATGTTGCGCCAGGTGCCGAACGACAAACCAAGCCAGCTCCTGACCGGGCTGCATCGCGGCGTGCAAAGCCTGCTCGGCCAGAACGAGCAGCACGGCGAGACCGACGATGGGCTCGAGGTTGGTGTTTGCTTCATCAAGCCCGAAAAGAGGCAGATGACTTTCGCTGGCGCTCGGTTCTCACTGTGGCGAGCGAACGGCGAGGGTGTTATCGAGATCAAGGGGGATCGCAAAGGCCTGGGATACCGGCGCTACCCGCCGGATGCCACTTTCACCGACTTTACGCTGCCCTTCGCCGACAGCGATTCCTTCTACCTCACCACTGACGGCCTGATCGACCAAATCGGGGGTCCGCGCGGCCGCTCGTTCGGCAAGCGCCGCTTCCAGGAGCTGCTCAAGAAGAACCGCGGCGCCTCGATGAGCGAGCAGGAGGAATCTTTGCGCGAGGCCCTCGCCAAGTATCAGGGTCAGCAGCTTCGCCGCGATGATCTCACGGTGCTTGGTTTCGTGCCGCATCCTTAGGAGACGCGTGATGCTCGCCGGACAACTCTTGGACATGCGAGCCATGCTGCACAAGCACGGCGTCATCTTCGCCTATAGCGGCTATGTGACCGAGCCGGTGCTGAGCGGGGTGGGCGAGGCGCTGAAGCAGAAGCTTACCATCGACGACGCCGACACCAAGACGCTGCGCAGCGTGTTCGCCGTCTTCGTCGAGCAGATGCAGAACATCATTCGCTATTCGGCCGAGAAGGCGGAGTCGCATCCGACCTCCGATCAGGCCGCGAGCGCGCTCATGGAGATTCGCTACGGCATCCTCACCATCGGCAGGGAGGGCGATGACTATGTGGTTTGCGCCGGGAACTTGGTGGTGCGCTCAGATGTGGACCGCTTGAACACAAAGCTTAGTAAAATCAGGGACTTGAGCAAGGACGAGCTCAAAGCACTCTACAAAGAACAGTTGCGCGCCGAGCCCGAGCAGGGCAGCAAGGGCGCCGGCCTGGGCTTCATGGAGATTGCGCGCCGGGCGTCGAAGCCGCTTGAGTTCGACTTCACCAATATCGACAGCGATCACGCGTTTTTCGCGCTGAAGGCGACTATCTGAGAAGGCCGGTATCGATGCAGAATCTCGACATTCCGGCGACACCTCGCACTCCGGCTGTGCTGTTCGATTTCGGCCAGCATCACCTGAAGATCAAAGGCGAATCCTACCCCGAGGACGTGACCGAGTTTTATGGGCCGGTATTCACCGCGCTCGACAGCTATCTCGCCGATCTCGGCGAAGGCAAATGCCGCTTCGACTTCGAGCTCATCTATCTCAACAGCTCGAGCGCCAAGGCAATCATGATGCTGATGGACAAGCTCGATCTTGCCGCCTCAAAGGGCGCGACGGTCGACGTCTATTGGCATTACGACAAAGAAGACGACACCATGCAGGAGCTTGGCGAGGAGTTCGGTGAAGACCTCGAGAACGCCAAGTTCCATTTGGAGAAGATGGCCGGCTAAATGCCATCCGAAGATCTATTCGCTGCCGAAGAAGGTGTGATCTCGGCGGCAGAGGAACTGATCGCCAACGGTCGCTTTGCCGACCGCGAGGACCGTGAGCGCTTCGCCGAGCTGCTCAAGAACTATCAGAAGCTGTTCCGCACCACGCGCCGGCTGATGCGGCTGAGCGACCGGAACGAGCAGCAGCTCAACGCCATGGGCCAGGAGCAGCGCCGCGCCAACGAGATCATCGCGCAGAAGAACCGGGAGCTCGAGGCGCTCTCCAAGAAGCTGTCGAAATATCTATCGCCCCAGATCTACCACTCGATCTTCACCGGCGCGCAGAACGTCGAGATCGCCTCCAACCGCAAGAAGCTCACCATCTTCTTCTCCGACGTGGTGAATTTCACTGAGACCACCGACAAGCTCGAGTCCGAGGAGCTTACCAACCTCCTCAACCGCTATTTGACGGAAATGTCGAACATCGCGCTCGAGCACGGCGCCACCATCGACAAATATATCGGCGACGCCATCATGGTGTTCTTCGGCGATCCGGAAACCAAGGGCGTGAAGGAGGATGCCCGGGCCTGCGTCCGCATGGCGATCGCCATGCTGCGCCGCCTGCGCCAATTGCAGGCCGAATGGCTGGAGCTCGGCGCGGAGAAGCCGTTTCACCTCCGCGTCGGCATCAATACGGGTTACGTCACCGTCGGCAATTTCGGCAGCGAAGATCGCATGGACTACACGATCATCGGCAACTCGGTGAATATGACGGCGCGGCTCCAGTCGCACGCTCAGATCGACGGCATTCTTCTCGGCCATGAGACATACTCGTTGGTCAAGGACGATGTCGCGGTCGAGGAGCAAGCGCCGATCAAGGCAAAGGGCTTCGCCGAGCCCGTGCGTTGCTACAAGGTGCTCGGCATCTATGATGACATGGTTGAGGAGGGCACGGTCATTCGCGAGGACCGCGATGGCTTCAAATTGATGCTCGACCTCACCAAGCATGACAAGGCCGCGGCAGCCGAAGCTTTGCAGGCCATCGTCTCTAGGCTGAAGGAGTAGGCCGGCGAACTTAGGCTCTCCAACCGGTCACCGCGAGCATCGCGAAAAACCCGATCAGATAGGCGACCGCGACAGGCCAGCCGTGATGTAGCCAACGAACGACAGACCGGCCTTCCGGGAAGAGGTTCGTGAGGGCGACTCCTGCCGAAGAACCGAACCACACCATCGAGCCGCCGAAGCCCACCGCGTAAGCGAGCAGCGCCCAATCGTAGCCGCCTTGATTCAACGCGAGCGCGGTGAGCGGAATGTTGTCGAACACAGCAGACAAGACTCCCAGCCCAAATACGCTGAAAGGAGAGGGTGCTGGTAGCCGGTCGACTGGAATAAGAGAGGCAAGCGCAACCAGGACGACAAGAAATGTCGCACCCTTGGTGGCCTCGATCAGCACCCGCCAATCCGGCATCCGAAATGCGGCTGTAACGATAATGGCTAACCAAAGGCCGATCCCCAGGGCAGGGGCGGTCTCTTCCAGGCCGGGAAACAGACTGTTGCTGACTACGTTCACCGCGACGATGGTCGCGAGAATGGTCACCACGATCGCCACCCTGGCCCAATCGATGGGCACATGCGAAGAAGACATGCCACGGCTGATCGGCGATAGCTTTTGCTGCCTGAGCGTGGCGAGCGGAGCAAAGACCGCAAACGCGGCAATTGCACCTACGAAAGCAGGAAGTAACTGAAGGGGGCTAATTCCGCTGATCCACATCATTGTGGTGGTCGTATCGCCGATAACACTGCCCGCACCGCCGGCGTTGGCAGCAGCGACGATGGCGGCCTGAAATCCGACCGTTACGCCACTGTGATAGACATGGCGCGCCATG
>JBKOUI010000302.1:0-4584 GCA_046723315.1 Pseudomonadota bacterium
CCCTCCCGTGTCTCCGCTCTCTGGGTCGTCACTTGGGCCTTTCCTTCTGAAATCGCCCAGGCGAGGCTTCGCGCCGGAGCAAACGAAGAAGGAAAGGCATTTCATGCCTCTATACGAACACGTTTTCCTGGCGCGGCAGGATATCTCCGCGCAGCAGGTCGACGCCCTTGTGCAAAGCTTTCGCTCGATCCTTGAGGAGCACGGCGGGCAGGTCGGCAAGACCGAATATTGGGGCCTCAAGTCGCTCGCCTACCGCATCAAAAAGAACCGCAAGGCGCATTATGCGCTGATGAATATCGACGCCCCGCCTGACGCCGTGACTGAGCTTGAGCGCCAGGAGCGGCTCTCGACCGACATCATCCGCTTTCTTACTGTCAGAGTGGACGAACACGAGGCCGGCCCCTCACCCATGATGCGCCGGGCCGATCGCGACGAGCGCGAAGGCCGGGGTGATCGTGGCGACCGTGATCGCGACGGTCGGCGTGGCGGCAGGCGCGATTTTCGTGACCGCGATCGCGACCGCGAGCAGGGCTCGCGTGAGCCGCGTGGCGGCGCAGACGTTGAAGGCGGCGATATTACTGAAGGCGAGGAGGATTCCTGATGAGCATGACGCAAGTCCAGGCGCGCAGGCCCTTCTATCGCCGGCGCAAGACCTGCCCGTTCTCGGGCGATAAGGCGCCCAAGATCGACTACAAGGACGTGAAGCTGCTGCAACGCTACGTATCCGAGCGCGGCAAGATGGTGCCGAGCCGGATCACCGCGGTTTCCGCCAAGAAGCAGCGCGAGCTCGCCCGCGCCATCAAGCGCGCGCGCTTCCTCGGTCTTCTGCCCTATCTCATTCAATAGGGATCGATATCATCACCTCGTCGCCGGATTTTACCTGGCGGCTCTGAATAGGAAGTTGGGGAGGATAAAAGCCCTCCCCTAACCGCTCTTTCGAGGGAACGGGACAGCGAGATCGATGCCAATTCCTCTCATCATCGGCGCAGGTTCAGGCCTCGTCTCGGCGGCGCTATTTGGCTCCGCCGCGACGGCCACATCGCTTGCCGGCATCCTCCTTTATCTTGCCCCACTCCCACTTTTCTTAGCCGGCCTCGGCTGGGGCGGCATGGCAGCGTTGTTCTCAGCGCTGAGCGGCACGGTGGTCATCGCCGCGAGCCTCGGGCCGGTCACCGCGGCAGTATTCGCACTGTCGATCGCTGCGCCCACCGCCCTCCTCGCCCACCTAGCGCTCCTCTCACGTCCGGCAGCCACTCCAAATGGCCAGGCGGTAAGGACGCTCGAGTGGTACCCGCCCGGCCGTATTGTGGGCTGGGCCGCGCTGATAGCTGGGCTCCTCGCTGGCATCCTGGTGCTGATGATCGGCTACGACCAGGAGGCTTACCGGGATTCGATCCGTCAAATCCTCGAGCACAGCACGCTGAAAGAGCTCGACCGCGACGGCACCCTCTTCACCGAAGAGGCGATCACCAATCTTTCGGGCGTGCTGGCGAAAGCCCTCCCTGCGGCCTTCGCCATCATCTGGCTCACTATCACCTTGTTCAACTTATGGATGGCGGCGCTGATCGTCGATGCCTCGGGTCGCGCGCTCAGGCCCTGGCCCGACCTTCACGGCTTCGAGTTGCCGAACGCGCTGGTTCCCATCTTCGCTGGCGCCCTCGCGGCATCCTTTCTGCCCGGCCTTCCTGGCTTGCTCGCGACCGGGCTCGCCGGCGCGCTACTATTCGCTTACGTGCTGCAAGGGCTCGCGGTGATCCATGTCTATAGCCGTGGAATGTCGTTCCGCAGCCTTTTGCTCGCAGCCGTCTATCTCGGAATTTTGCTGTTGGGCTGGGTCGCCCTCATTGTCGCCATCCTCGGACTCGCCGAGCCTTTGCTCGGCCTGCGCCAGCGGGGACAGCCTCCCACCAGCGGCGGAACAAGCTGACAAACAAGGAGCCTCCAAATGCAAGTGATCCTGCTCGAGCGCATCGGGCGCCTCGGACAAATGGGCGACATCGTCACCGTCAAGGACGGCTTCGCCCGCAACTATCTTCTCCCTCAGGGCAAGGCGTTGCGTGCCACTGAAGCCAATCGCAAGCGCTTCGAGCGTGAGCGCGCTCAACTCGAAGCGCGCGACCTCGAGCTGAAATCAGAGGCGGAAGCCGTATCTACTAAGCTCGACGGGCAGAGCTTCATCATCATCCGCCAGGCCGGCGACACCGGCCAGCTTTACGGCTCGGTCTCGACCCGCGACATCGCCGACTCGGTCACGGAGGGCGGCTTCTCCGTCGAGCGGCGTCAGGTGATGCTCGATCGCCCGATCAAGTCGATTGGCCTGCATGAGATCCGCGTCACGCTCCACCCTGAGGTCGTGCCGCATATCATCGTCAATGTGGCTCGCTCTGCCGACGAAGCTGCCCGCCAAGCCCGCGGCGAGGATGTGAGCCGCGCCCTGACCGAAGCCGAGGAAGACGCCGAGGCGGCGCGCATTGCCGCAGCGGCGCTGTTCGAAGAAGGCGCGCCGGCCGAGCTCGCAGATGAAACGGAGGCTGAAGAGCAAGCATCAGAATAGGCTTGGCGCGGGAGCCTCAACCAATACGTTAAGGAACTCTGTCGACTGACGATTGTCTTGCTTGGCGCAACTTTCTAATATGGGCGGAGTTTTTGCGTCCTGAGCCGCTGGGTTGGAGGCCCTGGTTGAGCCTTAGTACTGCGATGTTCCGCCCGCTTCGCTACACCCTCGATCGGCTCATTACGGCAGGTCATCTCAATCTGATCGACGCCGACGGCCGCAACTTTGGCTTCGGCGATCATAGCGGCCCCCTTGTTGTGGCGCGGATCGCCGACAAATGGAGCGAAATCACGCTCGCTCTGAATCCGACCCTTGCAATCGGCGAGGCCTATATGGATGGCCGCCTGATCATCGAGCAGGGGACGATCTACGACTTCCTCGAAGTCATTCTGAAGAATCTCGCAGCCATGCGCTGGCCGCGCTGGCTTCAGCTCATCGACGATGCGCGTACCCTCGCGAGGCCGCTCCAGAACTACAATCCCGTGCGCCGCGCCAAGCGCAACGTCGCTCACCACTATGACCTCGACGCCAATCTCTACGATCTCTTCCTCGACGCCGACCGGCAATATTCCTGCGCCTATTTCGAGGCCGATGGCGCCTCGCTCGACGAGGCGCAAGCCGCCAAGAAGCGCCACCTCGCAGCCAAGCTTAATCTTCGCGACGGGTTGAGGATCCTCGATATCGGTTCAGGCTGGGGTGGGCTGGCGCTCTACCTCGCCAAGACAGCGCATGTCGAGGTGACCGGAATCACCTTGAGCGAGGAACAGCTCAACGTCTCGCAGAAACGGACACGCGCCATGGGGCTTTCGCGTGCCGTCAAGTTCGAGCTTTGCGACTATCGAAAGCTCGAAGGCAAGTTCGACCGCATCGTTTCGGTCGGCATGTTCGAGCATGTCGGTGCAACGCATTATCGAAGCTTCTTCGACAAGATCGGCAAACTCCTCACCGACGATGGCGTCGCGGTGCTTCACTCGATCGGCCGTTTCGATGGGCCGGCTTCCACTAACCAATTCATTGCCAAGTATATTTTCCCGGGTGGCTATATCCCTGCGTTGAGCCAGGTATTTCCGCCGATCGAGCGCGAGCGTCTGATCGTCACGGATCTCGAGATCCTGAGGCTGCATTACGCTTCGACGCTGCGGCATTGGCGCCAACGCTTCCGCGCATCTTGGCATGCGGCCGCCGAAAAGTTCGGGGAACGGTTCTGCCGCATGTGGGAGATGTATCTTGCCGGCGCCGAGACGGCGTTTCGCTATCAGAACTTGATGGTGTTCCAGCTCCAGCTGACCAAAGACCAAAAGGCTCTGCCGCTTACACGCGACTACATGCACGAGGCCGAGCGGGAACTCCGCTTGCGCGACAGCCATCCCGCGCCGCAGCGGAAGCGCCGCGCCATGAGTTAACGCATTGGCCGCGATATTCACAGTGTCTGTGCAAAAGCCCGCGTAGAAATTATGAGTGTTTAGCTCTGCCAATACCGCGATTAGGTTTGGTCATGAGCGCACTGATTCGGTCTGTTCCAGAACCCCTCCCAACGTTCCGCGCGCTTCCCCACAATCAAGAGGCGGAGCAGGCACTCCTGGGCGCGATCCTGGTAAACAATGAAGCCCTCGACCGAGTCTCCAGCTTTTTGCAGCCGAGGCATTTTATCAATCCGCTGCATAGTAGGATTTACGAGAGCGTCTCGCAGTTAATCCGTGGCGGTAAGCGCGCCACTCCGATCACGCTGAAAACCTATTTTGAGAATGAGGTGCCGGTAGGGGACTTGACCGTACCTCAGTATCTGGGCCGCTTAGCAGCCAATGCTACCACCATCATCAATGCCGAGGACTACGGCCGCACCGTCTACGACCTCGCCATCCGCCGTCAGCTCATCGATATTGGCGAGGCGATGGTCAATACGGCTTACGATTCGCCCATCGACGCGCCACCCAATTCGCAGATTGAGGAAGCGGAACAACGGCTCTTTGAGCTTGCTGAAACCGGTAAATACGGATCGGGCTTTGAACCATTCACCTCGGCACTAACGG
>JBKOUI010000154.1:0-11356 GCA_046723315.1 Pseudomonadota bacterium
TCCTTGGCCAGGTGCCGGATTATTTTCGCGTCGAGAAGTTCGATGTCACAGTCGAGCAGCGGGACAACGCCCTCGGTGAGCGCGTGACCGTTTCGCTCGCAGTGGTGAAGGTCAAGATCGACGGCGAGAGCTTGATCTCCGCCGCGGAAGGAAACGGTCCCGTCAACGCACTCGATCTGGCGTTACGCAAGGATCTTGGCAAATACCAGGGCTACATACAAAATCTCGAGCTGACGGACTACCGCGTGCGCATTCTTAACGGAGGAACCGAGGCGGTCACGCGCGTCCTCATCGAAAGCGCCGACGAGGAGGGCGAGCGCTGGACCACGGTGGGTGTTTCGCCCAATATCATCGAAGCCTCCTTCCAGGCGCTGATGGATTCGATCGTATACAAGCTCGTCAAATCCGGTGCGCCGGAATGACCGCTTGCCCCTACACATGATCGATCATGTTTCCATCGGTGTGCGCGACCTCGAGAAGAGCACGTTGTTCTATGAAGCCGTGCTCCAGCCTCTGGGCTACGGAAAGCTGCAGGTTCGGGCGGACACGGTTGGATTTGGAAAAACCTATTGTGAATTCTGGCTCAATTCTCGGCCGCATCTTGCGAAGGTTGATTCCGGCGCCCACGTCGCGCTGCGCGCGCGTTCGACTGCTCAGGTCGAAGCCTTCCATGCCGCGGCCCTGGGCGCAGGCGGCAAATGCGACGGCCCACCCGGACCACGGTTGCAATACAGTGCAGCGTATTTTGCTGCCTTTGTCCGCGATCCGGACGGCAACCGTATTGAAGCGGTGACGTTCCTCCAACCGGGAGCATGAGCTTCGGGATTGGCTCACATGCGCTCGGCGACTGCCGGCGTCATGTCCTTCTCCGCCTCGGAGAACGTGCGGGCGGCCGCCGCGAGCTTTGGCAGGATGTCTTTGACCCGCTCCACCACGAGCAGGTCGACCGGATAGGGGTCGCGAATAAATCCCAGCTCCTTCATATGCGCGATGAGCGCGCAGAGCGGATCCCAGAACCCTTCGATGTTCAGGAGGAGGATTGGCTTGTTATGCCGCCCGAGCTGAGCCCAGGTGAGCTGCTCGACCAGCTCCTCCAAGGTGCCGATGCCGCCGGGAAGCGCAACGAAAGCATCCGCCCGCTCGAACATGATACGTTTGCGCTCATGCATGTCGCGCGTGACGATTTGCTCCTGAGCGCGCAAGAGCACGTGCTCGCGGTTGACAAGAAAATCCGGAATCACCCCCGTCACGACCCCGCCATGCTCGAGCACTGCATCGGCCAGCGCTCCCATCAGCCCGACTGATCCGCCACCGTACACGAGGCCAATGCGGCTTTCCGCCAGGATTTGGCCGAACTGCGTCGCCGCTTCGACGAAGGTAGGAACCGTGCCCGGGCTGGAGCCGCAATAGACGCAGATCGATTTGAGCGCTGTCATATTCCTGCCGCTGATGAACGGCGCGACATGTGGCGCGAGCAAGAGGCAGCGTCAACCCATGCGAACGCGTGGGGGTGTCTGGCGCCCCAATAAGCTCTATATGGAGCGCCGTGACGGGCCTGTTGTGACGCGGGCCGGGTTCGGATTTTGCAATGAATGATCCCAATGCGCGCGTGCACAGCCTCGTAAAAAGCCCTTCGCGAGGCGGCGGACCGTTCACGATCATGCGCGCGCTGTGGCCATACATCTGGCCGGCGGAACGGCGCGATCTGCAGTGGCGCGTCGTACTCTCGCTGCTGCTCCTGTTTGTGGCAAAGCTTGCCACCATTGCGGTTCCCTACACCTTCAAGTGGGCAACGGATGCGCTGACCGGGGAGGGGACTGCGCCTTTTGCGGCGTCGTCCTGGCTTGCTTGGCTATTTGCTGCACCCATCGCAATGACCATTGCGTATGGCGCCATGCGCATTCTCATGGCCGGGCTCACGCAGATGCGTGACGGCATTTTCGCCAAGGTGGCCATGCATGCAGTGCGCCGGCTCGCCTATCGCACCTTCGAGCACATGCACCAGCTCTCGTTGCGCTTTCACCTCGAGCGCAAGACCGGCGGCCTGACGCGCGTTCTCGAGCGCGGGCGCAATGCCATCGAGACGATTGTGCGCCTGGTGATTGTGCAGCTCGTTCCCACGATCATCGAGCTCGTGCTGATCACCGTCGTGCTGCTCTATCAGTTCGACTGGCGCTATGTCCTTGTCATTCTCGCCACTGTGACCTGCTACATGGCGTTTACCTACTACGCCACTGAGTGGCGCATCGGCATTCGCCGTTCCATGAACGAGAGCGATACGGACGCGAACGTCAAAGCCATCGACTCGCTGCTCAACTATGAAACCGTGAAATATTTCGTGGCCGAGGAGCGCGAGGCGCGCCGCTACGACCGCTCCATGGCGCGTTACGAGGAGGCAAGCGTAAAGGCCTACGTCTCGCTTGCAGTTCTCAATGCCGGCCAGGCCGTCATCTTCACCGTCGGGCTTGCTGCCCTCATGGTGATGTGCGCCGTCGGCATTCGCCGCGGCACCAATACGGTCGGTGACCTGGTGATGATCAACGCGATGATGATTCAGGTCTACCAGCCGCTCAATTTCATGGGCATGGTATATCGCGAGATCAAGCAGGCGATTATCGATATCGAGCTGATGCTGGGCATCCTCGCGCGCAATCCTGAAATCAAGGACAGGCGCGGCGCCAAACCACTCGAGGTCAAGCGCGGGGCCATCCGGTTCGAGAATGTTTCCTTTGCGTACGAGCCCGAGCGCCAGATCCTGAACGGGCTGACTTTCGAGGTGCCGGCAGGACATACGGTCGCGGTGGTCGGTCCCTCCGGTGCCGGCAAATCGACGCTGTCGCGTCTTCTATTCCGGTTCTATGAGGTAAGCGGCGGTCGAATTCTCATCGATGGACAAGACATCCGCGATGTCACCCAGAAATCCCTGCGCTCTGCGCTGGGCATCGTTCCCCAGGATACAGTGCTGTTTAATGACACCATCCGTTACAACATCCGCTATGGCTGCTGGGACGCGGATGACCGCGAGGTCGAGCGCGCGGCGCAACTGGCACAAATCGATGAATTCATCCGCGCCTCCCCTAGAGGCTATGAGACGGAGGTAGGCGAGCGCGGGCTCAAGCTATCAGGCGGTGAGAAGCAGCGCGTCGCCATCGCACGCACTATTCTCAAGGCGCCTCCTATCCTCATCCTGGACGAGGCGACTTCCGCGCTCGACAGCCACACCGAAAAGGAAATCCAGGACGCACTGCATCGCATTGCCGAAAACCGCACGAGCCTCGTCATCGCCCATCGACTCTCAACGATCGTGCACGCCGACGAGATCATCGTTCTCGATCAAGGCACTATTGTCGAACGCGGGACGCACCATGTGTTGCTGGCAAAAAACGGCCTCTATGCCAGCATGTGGAACCGTCAGCGCGAGGCGGAAGCGGCGCGCGAGAAGCTTGCGCTGGTTGATGATGCCCCTGCCGCGCCCAACCGCGAGCCGCCGCCGCTGGAGGAGGAGCTGCCCGACCCGCCGCCCATAGAACGAGCCGCCGCGGCGGAGTAGCCATGTCCGTGCTCGCCTCCATACGCTCGCAGCTCGCGCCCGTGCATCGGGAGGGTCTGCCCTATATCGGCACGTTCGCCTGCGCGAGCTTGTTTCTATTCTGGCTGTGGTCGCCGTTTTGCTGGCTTGCGGCGATCGCGACAGTCTGGTGCATCTATTTCTTCCGCGATCCCGAGCGGGTCACGCCCATTCGCGACGGGATCGTCGTATCGCCGGCCGATGGCCGCGTAAGCAGGGTGGTCAACGCGGTGCCCCCGAAGGAGCTCGATCTTGGCGAACGTCCGCTGCCGCGCGTCTCCATCTTCATGAGCGTGTTCGATTGTCATGTGAACCGCAGCCCCGTCGCCGGCAGGATCGAGCGCATTGTCTATCACCATGGCGCTTTTCTGAGCGCCGATCTCGACAAGGCAAGCGAGAGCAATGAGCGCAATTCGTTTGTCATTGCGGGCGGAAATACCCGCATCGGGCTCGTACAGATTGCGGGGCTGGTGGCGCGACGCATTGTCTGTTTCGTGCGCGAAGGAGCAACCCTGCGCGCCGGCGAGCGCATTGGCATGATCCGCTTTGGCTCGCGGGTAGACGTCTATCTCCCCGACGGTGTGCGTGCCCTGGTGGCGGAGGGGCAGATTGCCATAGCTGGAGAGACGATCATTGCCGATTTGCGCGGAGGCGATGCACAACGCACCTTCCGCGTGGGCTAACTGCTGTAGCCCGGCTGAGCGAAGCGACGCCCGCTAATTTGAGCTCCGTAAATTGCTACGCTCATGCGGGCTGCGAGCCCGGGCAGCCATGGCAGTCACGTCCGGCGAGCGCTATATCTGTCTCATGCCCCGCTCACCATTCGACTTCGATCAGCGCGCAGAAAAGCTCCGCCGGTTCAAGCTCATCCCGGTGCGCACGCTCTTGCCCAACGTGATCACGCTGCTGGCGCTCTGCGCAGGGCTCACCTCCATCAGGCTTGCGGTCGAGGACAAGCTCGAATGGGCAGTCGCAGCCATCGTCTTTGCCGCGCTGCTGGATGGCATCGACGGGCGGATTGCCCGCATGCTCAAGGGTACGTCGCGTTTCGGCGCGGAGCTCGACAGCCTCGCCGACTTCGTCAATTTCGGTGTGGCGCCCGCGCTCATTCTCTATTTCTGGGGCCTGCACGAGCTGAAATCAGCGGGCTGGATCGCCGGCATGGTGTTTGCGATTTGCACCGGCCTGCGGCTTGCCCGCTTCAACGTCATGATCGACGACCCCAACAAGCCTCGGTGGGCAGCCAATTTCTTCGTCGGGATCCCGGCGCCCGCGGGCGCCATCACCGTGCTCTTGCCGATCTATGTGTATTTCCTCGGCATGCCGCGCTTCGCCTTCGTGCCGCCGATTACGCTCGTTTATACGCTCGCTATCGCCTTTCTGATGGTTTCACGGCTTCCGGTTCTGTCCGGCAAGCGGGTGGGAAAGCGCGTGGCGCCCGAAATGGTGCTGCCCACCTTCGTCGCAGTGGTTTTGTTTTTTGCCCTCCTCGTGGCCTATCCATGGGAGGTGCTCACCCTGGGCACGCTCCTTTACCTTGCATTTCTGCCGATCGGGTTTCTTTCCTACCGCAAATATGAGCGGCGGGACGCGCAGCATGGGGCCGCACGCAGGAGCATGCATGCGGTGACCGAGAGCGAGGCGCCCTCGCTCTCGCCCTCCCACCCGGGCCAGCCGCCTAGATCGGATCGTCCGGCGCGGCTCAACTGAGAAAAGTAGGGCGAGCAAAATCGCCGGCCGCGCTTCTGATGGTGGGGTCGGCGCGCGCGCCATTTTGTCTCCACGGATAGAAAACGGCCCGCGCGCGCCTTAGCCCCACCCCACTATCGGCCGGGTAGGGGATGGCCGGGCATCAGATCATAGGGATGCTTCCAGCCTGGAAGCGCCTTGATACGTCCGAGCCAGGCTCCAATGTTCTTGTTCTGCGCGGCAATGTCGAATCCGAACTCCTCTGGCGGATAATAGAAATAACCGACCAGTGAAACATCCGCGATCGTAGGCGCTTCGCCCAGCACAAACGGCGCCTTGGCCAGGCGCTTGTCCACGATACCCAGCGCATTATCGATGCGGCCCTTGAGGAACGAGAGTACCTCTGGATGCCCCGGCGGCCGCACAATGAAGCGCAAAAACCGATACGGCCCGAGATAGCCATTGACCTTCTGGTTGTCGAAAAGCATCCAGCGCAGCACTTCAAGGCGCTGCTCCTCGCCGAGCGGTTGAAACTTGCCGAAGCGTTCGGCCAGATAAGTCAGGATTACACCGGATTGGCTGAGCTTGCGGGCGCCATGCACCAGAACCGGCACTTCCCCCATTTCGTTGATGGTGTTGCGGTACTCGGGGGTGCGCTGCTCAGCCTTGTTGAAAAAATCGACGAATTTCGGCTGCCAATCGGCGCCAAGCAGGTTGAGCATGAGCGCCGCACGGTACGCATTGCCTGACTGGGCGAAGCAATAAAGCTCATACTCGGCCATTCTTCCCTGCTCCTATTTCGGTGGCGACGCCTATGCTCGGCTGCTACATTTGCAAGTGTCACCAAAAGCGGGGGCTGTGCAATCCTCTTTTACGTGGGAGTGATGCCCGTGCTGATCGGATCACAAACGAGAGCGAAAACCACGAGCTCGGTCTTGCTTGCCGTGGCGCTGCTGCTTGTCAGCGTGATGACAGGGGCAGCATCGGCGCGCGCCGAGCCGGAGCAACCCGCGGCAGCAGAGCCACGCACCGCCGATGATGAGTTCTCGAAGCAGCTCGCCGAGCTCAAGCGTACCTTCGCCGAGCTGAGCAGGAAATTCCAAGACAGTGCGCAGACCATCGATCGGCTGAGCAGCGCGGAAGGAGCGCGCAAGGAGATCGAGGAGCTGCGGGAGCATGTGAGCAAGCTGCTCGAAGCAGTCGCCGACAACGGTACTGTCTGGAGCCTCGGAACCAAGGCGCTGAAGCGCGCCGAGGAAAAACTCAGGTCGCTGGAGTCGGAAACGCGCTTCAAGCAGGAGGACCGCCAATTCCTGATCGAGCGGTGGCGCGAGCTCAAAGCGGCCACTGAAGCGGCAATCAAGGAGCTTGACGGTGCGCGCAAGGACTTCGCGGAGCTTTTGCGCAAGCTCCAGACCAACGAGGATTTTATCGACGAGCTTCTGCAGATCCGCGAGCATCAGCGGGCGCTGGAGGTCATCCATGCGCTCAGCGACGGAATCCGCGACGCTTCCGAGAAACTGAAGAAACTGCTGGGCAGCATCAAAACACCCGGAGTGTGAGCGTGCGGCTTGCGGCGCGGCCTCTGGCCAGCGCGGCGCTGTTGCTGGCGTCCTGCAGCGGGGAGCAGGGTGCGGGCTACATCGAAATAAAAACGGTGCCGACTTCCGCGGCGTTTGTGCTTTACGTCGATGCGGTCAAGCTCGATCCGATCCGCAATGGCAATGCCTTGGTACGCCAGCGCGTGGGCACCGCGAAGCTGCAGGCCGACGGGGACGGCATCAATCTGTCGGTGCTCTGCAATGTCGAAGTGAAGAAGAACCGCATCACCACGGTCACGATCTCTGCCGTGACCCGCCAGTTGCGGTGTCAGTGCAGCCGAATGGGCGGCACGGAGACGGGTGCCATCCGCACCTGCATCGGCTGACCGCATTGCTAACGAAGCGGCGGGCCATCATCATTGGCGGCTCCATGTCGGGGCTGTTCACGGCCGCCTTCCTGCGCCAGATCGGGTGGGTTGCCGACGTATACGAGCGCTCGCCTATAGAGCTGGTCGGCCGCGGCGCCGGGATCACCACGCACCCGGAATTGCTGCACGCCCTGGAAAAGAGCGGCGCCGGCACGTGTGATCTCGGCGTCGAAGTATCGAGCCGCATCACCATTGATCGCGGAGGTCGCGTGATTGGCGAGCGCCCCTTGCGGCAAGTTCTCACATCCTGGGACCGCCTGCAGCGGCTGTTGCGCTCGACCATCGACCCTGACCATTATCACCTCGGCCACACGTTTGCGGCCGCCGAGCGCACCGGCAGTGGCGGCGTGCGCGTACATTTCGCCGAAGGCGGCGTGGAGCACGGCGACCTCCTGGTGGGCGGGGACGGCATTCGATCCGGCGTGCGCGCGCAAGTAGACCCAGAAGTGCAGCCCATCTACGCCGGCTACTACATCTGGCGCGGCGCGCCCAACGTAGCGCTGCTGGCGACGCAGACGTTGCGCAGCATCTTTCCGTATTTCGATATTTTACTCCCTCCTAGCCAGCAGGTAATCGGCTATCCGATCTCCGGCTTCGATAATGATCTGCGATCGGGTCATCGCCGCTACAATTTCATCTGGTACCGAGTTGGCGATGCCGACTTGCTCCGGAAAATGTGTGTCGATGAGGAAGGCCAGCAGCACGAATTCTCGGTGCCGCCGCCGCTCATTCGCAAGGACCTCATTGCGCACATGCGGGCGGAAGCCGAGGACATCATGCCACAGGCATTTTTGGACTGCCTGCGCAATATCGAGAGACCATTCTTCACGCCGATCTACGACTTTGTCTCGCCGAGCATCGTCTTCGGCCGTACCGCGCTGGTGGGTGATGCCGCCTCCTCGGCGCGTCCGCATATGGGCTTTGGGGTGGCGAAGGCTGGAGGGGATGCCCACGCGCTGGCGCAGGCATTGGCCGAGCACGACGACATCGACGCGGCGCTGGCCCAGTACAACGCAGTCCGTCAGCCTGTAGGCGAGCGCATCGTCCAACATGGCCGCCTGCTCGGCACGCATCTCGGGGTCGATCTTAGAAGCGAGGAGGACCGCAGAATGTGGAAGCTTCTGCAGGATCACCGCGCCATGATGGACTGGATCGCGGTGCCGAATTTTCTGGCGACCCACCCATGAACGACCTCCCGCGACCCGATTATGCGCGCAACATGCGCATCATCGGACACTCCGATCAGGGCGGCCGGCCCGACGGCGTGCAGCTGATGGTGCACCGCGGCTTTGCCTATGTGGGACACATGTTCTCGAAGGGGTGGAGCATCATCGATGTGCGCGATCCCAAGAATCCGTGCGCGGTGAACTACGTGCCCGCTCCGCCGGGGACGTGGAACATTCACGTGCAGACCCACGACGATCTTCTCCTCGTCATCAATGCGAAGGATATGTTTGCCGCTGCAGAGTTTGCAGATGAACGCGCGTATTATCGCGGGCAGGTCGGCCGCGTTGTAGGGACCGCGCAAGGCGAAGGGCGCACGCGCGACTGGACGGCAGGGCTTGCGGTGTACGACATTTCCAGGCCCGCTGAGCCGCGCCGCATCGGTTTCATGCCTGTTGAGGGCGGCGGCATTCACCGCATCTGGTATGTGGGGGGCCGCTGGGCCTATGTGTCCGCGCTGCTCGACGGCTTTACCGATTACATTTTCCTCACCGTCGACTTGGCAGATCCGAAACATCCGCACGAAGCGGGTCGTTACTGGCTGCCAGGCATGAACCAAGCCGCCGGCGAGAACCCATTATGGCCGCCGACGCGCCGCTACGGTCTGCACCACGCCATCGTGCATGGAGATATCGCCTATGGCGCGTGGCGCGATGCCGGCATGGTGGTCATCGATGTCGGGGACCGCACCAAGCCGCGACTCATCGCGCATCGCAACTGGTGCCCGCCTTTCGGCGGCGGTACCCACAACTGCCTGCCGCTCGCCGAGCGCGATTTGCTCATCGTCCTCGATGAGGCGGTGCTCGATCACCAGGAAGACGGGCTCAAACTCGTATGGGTTTTTGACAATCGCGCACCCGAAAACCCGGTCAGCATCTCGACATTCCCAACTCCGGCAGACGACGATTATGTGCGCAAGGGCGGCCATTTCGGCCCGCACAATATTCACGAGAACAGGCCCGGCAGCTTTGTGAGCTCGCAGCTGATCTTCGCCACGTACCAGAACGCAGGCGTGCGCGTCTTTGACATTGGCGATCCATTCCGACCCGTGGAGGTGGGGGCGCTCGTGCCGCCGGCGCCCGCCCGGATGATGGATCACCGACCGAAGCGCGCGCGCGTCGTCCAATCCACGGACGTGTTCGTGGATGCCGACGGCCTGATCTACAGTACCGACTACAACGCCGGACTCACGATCATGGAGTTCGGCGGATAAGCGGCAACCCATTGTTTTGACGTAAATGAATACCCAGTTGAGCTGCTCTGCTGGTTATATCGGAGGAATCGCATGGCTGGTTACTGCTCGTTTTTGCGCCTAGCGGGACTGGCGGTTCTCGGCATTGCGACGTTTTGCACCGATGCGGGCGCGCAAGGGGCTACGCCGCCACCCGCCGTTACCGTCACTCCCGTGATCAGCCGTCAGGTTCAGGAGACCGGCGAATTCATCGGGCGCGTCACCGCCATCGACAAGGTGGATGTGGTGGCGCGGGTCAACGGGTTTATCGAGGAGCGTACCTTTACCGAAGGTCAGCAGGTCAAGAAGGACGATCTCCTATTCCGCATCGAGCAGGCTACGTACAAGGCCGCGGTCGACCAGCAGCGTGCCGCTCTCGCCCGAGCGAAGGCGACGGAGGTAAACGCCAAGCTGGCGCTCGAGCGCGGCAAGGAGCTCATCCGCAACAACAACATCCCGCAATCGACCCTCGATCAGCGTGCCGCCGATGAAGCTGCCGCGCAGGCCAGCGTGCTGGAAGCGCAGGCGTTGCTTGAGCAGGCAGAAATCAATTTTGGTTATACCGAGATCCGCTCACCTATCGACGGGCGTATAGGGCTTGCCAATTTCACGGTCGGAAATCTCGTCGGCCCCTCATCCGGCAAGCTTGCCACCATCGTCAGCCAGGATCCCATCTACGTCATCTTCCAGGCGAGCAGCCGCGATGTCCTTGCATACAGGAAGCGAGTCGCAGAAGCAGGCAACAAGAACCAGCACGCTACCATTCACATCAGATTGCCTGATGGCAGCATCTATCCCCATTCTGGAATGACCAACTTTTTAGACGTGCAGGTGGATGCCAATACCGACACAGTATCGGTGCGGGGGAAAGTGCCGAATCCCGATGCCATTCTCATCCCGGGGGGCGTGGTCGGTGTCACCACCGAGAGGGGAGAACCCCGGGCGGCACTCCTCATTCCACAGTCTGCGGTCCAGCTCGATCAGGCGGGCCGCTACGTGCTGATTGTCGATCCCAGCAACAAGGTCGAGCTGCGCCGGATCACGACAGGTGTCGAGCAGGGGCGCGACGTGGTCGTGACGAACGGGTTGAAGCAGGGCGAGCTGGTGATCGTGGAAGGCATCCAGAAGGTGCGCGCCGGCCAGGTCGTCGCACCGAACACGGCGGCAGCGGGGGGTTAGTGCAGGATCTCTCCCTAATACCTCCCCCTGAAAGGCTTGCAGGCGGAGGTATGGAGTCCATGGCCTAGCCGATGTTCTCCGGCATCTTTATCGACCGGCCGCGGCTTGCCTTCGTCGTCTCCATCGTCATCACGCTCGCCGGCCTGATCGCGATCCGCGCGATCCCGATCGCGCAATTTCCCGACATCGTGCCGCCGCAAGTGACGGTCACCGCGAATTATCCGGGCGCCGATGCGCAAGTGGTCGAAACCACGGTGGCACAGCCCATCGAGCAGCAGATCAATGGCGTAGATAACGCGCTCTATTACCAGTCTGCGAGCGGCGCCGACGGCAGCTACACGCTGACCGTAACGTTCGCGCTTGGCACCGATCCCGACATCAATACAGTCAACGTTCAGAACCGGGCGAGCCTCGCCATCCCGCAGCTGCCTGTTGAAGTCTCGCGCGCCGGTCTCACCATTCGCAAGAAATCCGCAGCGCTCCTGCAGGTGATCAG
>JBKOUI010000018.1:0-3352 GCA_046723315.1 Pseudomonadota bacterium
ACCCCAACCCGGCTGCTTCCAGGCCCAGGAGCACAGGGGTATCGGAGGGCGCCTGTCGTGACCTGAGCTGACTTAATGTAAAGTACCTAGGGTTTCCTGCAAACCTGGGTGCCAATGGACAACGAGCCCAAACCAGACCACCGCCTCGCCGCCATTATGGCGACGGATGTTGTTGGCTACTCCAGGCTCATGCAGTCGGACGAAGCCGGGGCTCTTGCTGCGCTCGCTGCCATTCGGGATGCTACTCAGAACCAGATCAAAGAGCGCCGGGGACGAATAGCCAATACGGCCGGTGATAGCGTCCTGGCGGAGTTCGGCAGTGCTGTTGAGGCCGTGAGTTGCGCTATGGCTCTCCAGCAGGAATTGTCGGCTCGCGCTCAGGGCGCAGGCCTCCAGGTCCGAATTGGCATCCATCTCGGTGATGTGGTCGATAAGGGTGGCGACCTGTTTGGGACGGCTGTGAACGTTGCAGCTCGCCTCGAAGGCATTGCGCAGCCTGGTGGCATCGTGGTGTCGGCTGCGGTGCGCGACGCGATTGCCGGGAAGCTCGCGGCCTCTTTCGCTGACCTCGGGCCGCAGGCCCTCAAGAACATCGCCGAGCCGCTTCGAGCATACGCACTCTCACCGAAAGCTGGCTCCGTTATGCCGGGTGCGGCCCTCCCGTTACCCGGCAAACCTTCCATCGCTGTTTTGGCATTCGATGATCTAAGTGCGGAAAGCGACCAAGGTTACTTTGCGGATGGCGTAGCCGAGGAGATCATCACCGCACTGTCGCGGGTGCGCTGGCTTTTCGTCATCGCCCGCAACTCCAGCTTCGCCTACAAGGGCCGGGCTGTGGACGTGAAGCAGGTTGGGAGGGATCTGGGCGTTCGCTACATCCTCGAAGGCAGTGTCCGAAAGGCAGGTAGCCGGGTGCGGATTAGCGGGCAGCTTATCGACACCTCATCAGGGGCGCATCTATGGGCTGACCGTTTTGACGGGGCACTGGAAGACATCTTCGACTTGCAGGATCAGGTGACTGCGAGCGTCACCGGCGCGATTTTGCCAAGGCTGGAGGAGGCTGAGATCGAGCGGGTTAAGCGCAAACCGACGGAGAACCTCGACGCCTATGACTATTATCTGCGCGGACTGGCCGTCGCAGAAGAAATAACCAAAGAGGCCAATGAAGAGGCCCTGCGAATGTTCAAGAAGGCGATTGAACACGATCCCGATTTTGATTTGGCCTATGCGAGAGCTGCCCATTGCTACACGTACCGAAAAGCAAACGGTTGGATGCTCGACCGCGCACAAGAAACCGCGGAAGCGTCATTGCTGACCCGGCGAGCGGTCGCTTTGGGGCGGGATGATGCAGTCGCTCTTTGCTATGGTGCGCTCGCCCTCGCCTATGTGATCGGGGACATTGAGAATGGCGCCGCTTTCGCCGATCAAGCTGTCGCCCTCAATCCAAACTTGGCCGCCGGATGGTCGATCAGCGCCTGGATAAAGCTTTGCCTTGGCGAATTGGATACGGCGATCCAGCACGCCGAGCGGGCCATGCGTCTCAGCCCGCTCGATCGCGGAATATTCCGAACGCGATGCTTCGTTGCGCTGGCTCACTTTTGTGCAGGCCGCTACAAGGAGGGTGCCCTTTGGGCGGAGAGCGCCTTGAGGGATCAACCTACCTCTGCGTTTGCCCTGCGCTTAGCAGCGGCTAGCCTGGCGATGGCCGGCCGTCCTGACGACGCTCAGCAGGTTATGGCGCAGTTGCGCCTGGTCGATCCCCAGCTTCGGGTTGCCAATCTCGGGGATGTCATTTCTCCACTTCGACCAGAACACCGTGCCAGGTATATCGAGGGCCTCCGCAGGGCCGGCCTGCCTGAATGATGGCGGGATAGCTTCCTGTTCCTCCGTTCCCACCGTTTTCCAGCGATGCCCACCGCCTACTTAGGTCGGACTAACACCTGCTGGACGGTGCCCATCACGGCGAACCTGAACCTGTCAGCGGTTGCCCTTCGATCTGAACGTGGCCATGGGCGATCTCTCGCCGTGACACCAGTGTGACAGCCGATGATCGACATGCGCTTTGCGGCTTAGGCCCTCGCCTCGCAAATCATGGAAAAACCTGGGAGAACGAATGGTGGGCAGTACTGGGATCGAACCAGTGACCCCTACGATGTCAACGTAGTGCTCTACCGCTGAGCTAACCGCCCGGGGAACTCGTGGATATATCGGGATCGCTGCGGTGGTGCAAGGCTTGACGACCTGAAGGCACCGCGCGTCAGGCGGCCATCATCCGCTCCACCTCGGCGACGAGATCGCGCAGATGGAACGGCTTCGACAGCACCTTGGCTTCCTTGGGCGCCCGTGAATCGGGATGAAGCGCCACAGCCGCAAAACCGGTGATGAACATGATCTTGAGCCCGGGATCGAGCTCGGCGGCGCGCCTCGCCAATTCGATCCCGTCCATTTCCGGCATGACGATGTCGGTGAGCAGCAGATCGAATGCCGCCCCCTTCAGCTCCTCGAAGGCCGACAAGCCCTCCGAGAAGGACGAGACGTCATGCCCCGCCTTGACCAGCGCCTTGACCAGGAATCGGCGCATGTCCTCGTCATCCTCGGCCAGCAGAATTCTCGCCATGACCTCGACCCTACCGGGCGTTCTGCCGCCCCACGCCACTACCGCCGCCACCTTGAATTTAGTTGCAATCGGTAAATTGCCCATGAACTTGGCGTGACCGCGGCAATTCCCTCGCGATGCCGTTGACCGCCACCTCCTATCATGCAGAAATGACGAAATCAGCCGCTTGGGATCTCCACCGGCCGGTGGAACAGTGATGAGCCTCGAGATCGATCCACCCTTCAGCGTCGTCTATCCGCAACGGCCGACAGTGCCATGCGTCTTCAACTCGCCTCATAGCGGCAGCCGCTATCCCAAAACCTTCCTCGCCGCCTCGCGGCTCGATCCCTTGACGCTGCGTCGTTCCGAGGACTGCCATGTCGACCAGCTGTTTGCTGCCGCGGTGGCCCTCGGCGCCCCGATGCTCAAGGCCAACTTTCCCCGCGCCTTTCTCGATGTCAATCGCGAGCCCTGGGAGCTCGATCCCGCGATGTTCGATGGCGAGCTGCCGACATACGTCAACAGCACCTCGGCCAGGGTCGCCGGCGGCCTCGGCACCATCCCCCGCATCGTCTGCGAGCACGAGGAGATCTATGCCGGGCGGCTGAGCTTCCGCGAGGCGGAACGGCGCATCCGCAGCTACTATCTGCCCTATCACGCCATGCTGCAGCGCCTGATGTCCGACACCGTGGCGCAGTTCGGCGTCGCCGTCCTTGTCGACTGTCACTCCATGCCCTCGAGCGCCGCCTCGGGCCC
>JBKOUI010000276.1:0-20086 GCA_046723315.1 Pseudomonadota bacterium
CGTTCGACAACATCATGCCTGGCTCGAGCTCTACCGTGCCAAGCCGAGACAGCCGCTGTGGCCCCTCATGCACCGCGAGATAGCTCCCGACCCCGTGCCCGGTGCCGTGATCGAAGTCGAGCCCTGCTTCCCACAACGGCCGCCTCGCGAACGGATCGAGGTCCTGCCCGCGCGTGCACTTGGGGAAGCGCGCCGTGGCGATGGCGATATGCGCCTTGAGCACAAGCCCGTAGTGGCGCCGCATCTCCGCCGTCGGCGCTCCGATAGCGATGGTGCGGGTCACGTCGGTCGTGCCGTCGCGATATTGCGCGCCGGAATCGATGAGGTAGAGCGAGCCCCTTTGCAGCGCCCGCTTGCTCTTGGTGGTGGGCCGATAATGAACGATGGCGCCGTTAGGGCCGACCGCCGAGATCGTGTCGAAGCTGATATCCTTGAGTTGGCCGGATTGGCGGCGGAATTCTTCGAGCTTCAACGCTGCGGCGATCTCGTCGATCCGGCCGGTATCGCCCACCTCGTCGAGCCAGGCGAGAAAGCGCGCCATGGCGACGCCGTCGCGGAGGTGCGCGGCATGCGCGCCCTTGATCTCCACCTCATTCTTGATGGCTTTTGGGTGAAGGCATGGGTCGGCGCCGGGGACGAACTTGACCCCTTCGGCCTCCAGCAATTGCGCGAACCGGATCGGCGTAGTCTCGGGGTCAAGCCGCACGCGCAGCTTCTCTTGGCCAAGCGACTTGAGCCAGCCTTCGAGCGCTGAGGGCTCGGCGAGATCGACATAGTCCCCGAGCGCGCCCTTCACGTTGTCGCCCACCTTCTCCGGATCGATGAACAGGATCGGCCGTCCGGTGGCCGGCACCATGGCGTAAGCGAGCGCGACCGGAGTGTGCTTGATGTCTCCGCCGCGGATGTTGAATAGCCAAGCGATCGAATCGAGCATGGTGAGGAGCACGACGTCGGCCTTCTCCTCGCGCAGCTTCTCCTGCATGTCGCTGATCTTGTCTTGCGCGCTGCGGCCAGCGAGCTCGAGTCCATGCGGAACAATGGGCGCCGATGGCGGCTTGGGGCGGTCGTGCCACGCGGCATCGATCGGGTTGCTCTCGACCGGCACGAGTTTGATGCCAGCCTTGCCCAAAGTCTCGGTAAGGCGCTCGATCTCCTTGATCGTGTGCAGGGAAGGATCGTAGCCGACGCCAGCGCCTCTGCTGAGCTTGCCGATCAGCCAGGTCGAAGCCTTGGCCTCTGGCGTCTGCAGTACTTCGAACAGAGCGGGATCGGTTTGCGCGCGCGCTTGCAAGACGTAGCGGCCGTCAACGAATAGGGCCGCCGCCTTGTCGAGCACGATCGCAACGCCAGCAGATCCGGTAAAGCCGGTGAGCCAAGCTAGGCGCTCGGCCGAAGGAGACAAGAACTCGTTCTGGTGCTCGTCGCTATGGGGAACCAGGAAGCCCTTGAGCTTCCGTGCCTTCAGTTCCCGCTGTAACGCCTTGACCCGTTCGCCGCTTTCCCCTGCTACGCTAACATCTTCGAATATTTGATACATGGGCGGGCGTATGTAAGCGCAAAGCGCCGTCCCGATCAATCGCGCAAAGCTCGGCTCTTGCGGCGGACTATCACCAGGGTCGTCCATCCTTCGAGAATGATGCGCTTTTCAAGGATGAAGCCGTGGGCTCGATAGCGCGCCTCAATGCCGCGTGCCTGCGCATTGGTAAGGCCCGAGAGGATCGCTCGTCCTCGAGGCGGGATGTGGCGCGCGAGCGTAGGTGCAAGCTCATACAAGGCACGCTCGAGCAAATTTGCCAGCATGAGATCCGGTGTTGTTGATCTGAGCCGCTTGTGTGCGAACCCAGTCGCCTTCACAACACGCAACAGCGGCGCCACCCGGTTCTTGCGCGCGTTATCGCTGGCGATCGCGATGGCAAGCGGATCGTTGTCACTTGCAAGCACTTGGCGCTTGCGCACCTTGGCGGCGGCGATGGCGAGAATGCCGGTGCCGGTGCCGACATCGAGCAGCGCTCGCGGGCGGATGCGCTTCAACACATCGTCGAGCGCAACGAGACAGCCCCGTGTGCTTGCGTGATGCGCTGTGCCGAAGGCCTGCCCAGCATCGATCTCGATTGCGAGCAGACGGCGCGGCATTCGCGCTCGATCGTGACTGCCATGCACGAGAAAGCGCCCGGCTGCGACCGGCCCGCGTTTGCCTTGCGACAGCGTCACCCAATCTTCGTCAGCGACTTGCTCGATGCGCAATGGCCCGAACTCCGCGCCGTTGGCTACGTGCTCGATCAGCACAAGCAGGGAGTGGCGCGGCGGTGCCTCGGCAAAATGGGCGAAGACCTCGAACTGTCCTTCGCTCAGCTCGAACACGCCAACCGCGACAGGCGAAGGCTCGAATGTTTCTTCGAGCGCATGCGCGATCCGTTCAGCCGCCGCTTCATCCGCCGTGATGTTCGCCTGATAGAAGCTCGGCTGTGTCTGCTGGGCTTCACTGTCTTTCACGGCAGGGAAGTGTAAGGGCTCACTTTCAGCCAGGTCTTGCATGGCGCGGCAGCTTAAGCGACCGCGCCATCGGCAAGCAAACCTGGATGATGTCGAGGACTATTGCGCCTGCGCCGGCTTCGGCGTGGTCAGCGCGGTCTGCTTGCCGAAGCAGACGCGTGTCGCCGACTCCTGCTTGCACGGCGCGCCGGCCGGCGTGCCGCAGGTCGTGGCAAGGGCCGACCTCGAGACGCAGGCGCCATCAGGTCCGCGCCAGCCGGGACCACCTTTGCGGCCGCAACCTTTGCAGCGACAGGCGTCGTCGGCATGAGCGACAGACGTCGTAATCAATAGGAACAAGCCAAGAACGAAAACGATAGCGGCACGCATAGGCATCTCCCTCATCACGTGCATTTCACACCCGCCGCACGCGACAATGTACACGTTTTGTTCTCGCCGGAAAAGCCAGAAAAATCGCAAAGAATTACGGCTAGATCTGCTGAAAAAATGAGGAAGAAGCTGGCGAATTATATCAAACCCGCTCGACGAAACTGTCGACCACCTTCTTCTGCCCGGCCTTGTCGAAATCGACGGTGAGCTTGTTGCCGTCGACATGGGCCACCCGGCCATAGCCGAATTTCTGGTGGAATACGCGCATGCCGATCTCGAGGCCGGCGCCTTCCGCCGTGCTCGCCGCGACCAACGTGCCATCGATAGTGATCGGATCGCGGCGGGGTGCTTGCGGCGCTGACCCGCGCGGCCGGTTGCGTTGCGCCCGCTGCCAGCCAGGCGTCTCATAGAAGCCGCTGGCGAATAGATTCTCGGCCGTGTCGAAGCGGCTCGGTCCATAGCCGCGCAGAGCCTTATCCTCTGCGACCTCGACATGCTCGACCGGCAATTCGTCGATGAAGCGCGATGGCAGCGCGGTCTGCCACGTTCCGCGCGTGCGGCGGTTCTGGGCGAAGGTGATCTTGGCGCGCGTGCGGGCGCGGGTGAGCCCGACATGGGCAAGCCGGCGCTCCTCCTCGAGCCCTGAGCGGCCTACCTCGTCGAGACTTCGCTGATGCGGCAGCAGTCCTTCGTCCCAACCGGGAAGGAACACGGTGTCGAATTCGAGGCCCTTGGCTGAATGCAGCGTCATCAGGCTGACGCGCTCCGCACCCTCCTCGGTCTGCGCATCCATCACCAGCGCCACATGCTCGAGGAATCCTGCGAGCGTGTCGAACTCCTCCATGAAGCGAATCAGCTCCTTCAGGTTCTCGAGCTTCGACTGCGCCTGCGGCGAACGCTCAGCCTGCCACATGCCGGTGTAACCGGACTCATCGAGAATCAGTTCGGCGAGTTCCGTGTGCCGCATGGTGTCGATCAGCGAGCGCCAGCGGTCGAAGGCCGCGATCAGATCGGCAAGCGCCTTGCGCGCTTTGGGCTTCAGCTCCTCAGTCTCGATCATCAGCCGTCCCGCCTGAAACAGCGGCACGCTGTGGGCGCGCGCGAGCTGATGCAACGACTTGAGACTCGACTCACCCAAGCCCCGGCGCGGCACGTTGACGATGCGCTCGAACTTCAGATCGTTGGCAGGGTTCAGCGTTACCTCGAAATAGGCGGTGGCGTCCTTGATCTCCTGGCGCTCGTAGAAGCGCGGGCCGCCGATCACGCGATAGGGCAGGCCGAGCGTGATGAAGCGGTCTTCGAAAGCGCGCATCTGAAACGACGCGCGCACGAGAATGGCGATCTCGCTCAGCGCATGACCTTGGCGCTGAAGCTGCTCGATATCCTCGCCGATGACGCGCGCCTCCTCCTCGTCGTCCCAGCAGCCTTCGACGAGAACTCTGTCGCCGGCTGCGCCGTCGGTGCGCAGCGTCTTGCCGAGCCGGCCTTTGTTATGGACGATCAGGCCTGAGGCCGCGCCGAGAATATGCCCGGTCGAGCGGTAATTGCGCTCGAGCCTGATGATCTTGGCGCCGGGAAAGTCGGTCTCGAATCGGAGAATGTTATCGACCTCGGCGCCGCGCCAGCCGTAGATCGACTGGTCGTCGTCGCCGACGCAGCAGATATTGCCGCTGCCTTGGGCGAGCAGGCGCAGCCAGAGATACTGTGCGACGTTCGAGTCTTGGTACTCGTCGACCAGCATATAGAGAAAACGTTGCTGGTATTTTTCGAGCACGTCCTGGTGCTCCTGGAACAGCCGCAAATTCTCGAGCAGTAGGTCGCCGAAATCGGCCGCGTTCAGCTCCTTGAGCCGCCGCTGATAGGCGGCGTAAAGGTCGCGCGCGCGGCCATTGGCGAAGGCGAAGCTCTCGCCCTCCGGCACGCGCTCGGGCCTGAGGCCCCGGTTCTTCCAGCCATCGATCATGGAAGCGAGCAGCCGCGCCGGCCAGCGCTTCTCGTCGATATTCTCGGCCTCGAGCAATTGCTTGAGCAGTCTGATCTGGTCGTCGGTGTCGAGCACGGTGAAGGAGGGCTTCAAATCCACCAGCTCGGCGTGGCGGCGGAGGATCTTGACGCCGATGGCATGGAAGGTTCCGAGCCACGGCATGCCTTCGACCACGCCGCCAATCAGCTCGCCGACGCGGTGCTTCATCTCGCGTGCCGCCTTGTTGGTGAAGGTAACGGCGAGGATTTGCGACGGCCGCGCCCGGCCCAAGCTCAAAATGTGGGCGATTCGCGTGGTGAGCACGCGCGTCTTGCCAGTACCGGCGCCGGCCAGCACGAGCAAAGGCCCCTCGAGCGTTTCGACCGCCTCGCGCTGCTCGGGGTTCAGCGCATCGAGATAGTGGCTTGGCCGCCGCCGCATTGCCCGCTCCGATGTCGAAAGCTGCCCCTCTTCGGGTGGGGGCAGGGCTGCGGCTGAGGCGCGAATCTTTGTCATCGAATCGAAAACTATACCATTGGCCGCTATCGGCAAAAAAAGAGCGCCGGGTCGCGGCGGGCTTATGGGTCTTATATCGAGCGCGCTCGCAGGAATTTCCATCAGCCGGAGCAAGAAGAAGCCGTGCGCATCGTTGGTGCATCCGTGCACGGACGGTGATCAAGTTTTGGGCGTGAGCGGCGTGGTGTCGCGATGGGGAAAATCGCGAGCTTTGCATTTGACAACAAACTGCGGAAAAAGTCTGTTATGGCCGGTTTGCGTGCGCGGGGCCGCGCTGTCTCAAATTTTTACCGCAGTTGGGAGACCGGGAGATGCTTCAATCTTTGAGGATGGGTGTTGCTGTGCTTGCAGTTGCGGGAGTTGCGTTCGCGTCATTCGGAACGAAGCCGGCCGAAGCCGGCTGCCAGCTCGTCACGGCGACTCACAGCGCCCCTTCGAAAGCTGAAGCCGCCCAAAGCTCACGTGCGCTGGCCGTCCAGAGTGCCTATCAGGTGAAAAGGACGAGAGGTTGGAGCTACGTCTCCATGAGCGCGCGGCGCGTGAAGGGCGACCCGTTCTGGAAAGCGGTTCGGCCAAATGGCGTGCCCGCCGACGCACAACTTAAGCCCGATCTTGTCACCTCGCGTTTCTACACGACCTGTTTCACCGGCGTTGTCGTACCCTATGTCTGCACCACGGGCTCGACGGTCTGCGGCAACTAGCCCAAGGGCGGTCTAGCTTCGCGGCTGCCGGAGGGAGAAAGACGATGGCTCAGGCTGCGAGATTGAGCTTCGGCGCGCTTGGCCTTGTCGGCTTCGGCCTGTGCGCTCCCGAGATTGCGGTGGGCGCCTGTCAATTGGTAACTGCCACTGCAAGCGAAGCCTCTCCTGCTGCGGCCGCCCGCACCTCGCAGTCGCTTGTCGTCCAGAGTGCCAATCAGCTGAAGCGAGCCAGGGGATGGGCTTACCTCACTCTGTATGCGCACAAAGTGAGGGGAGATCCGTTTTGGAAAGCGGTTCGTCCAAATGGTGTTCCCGCCGACGCGCAACTCAAGCCCGATAGGGTCACTAGCCAGTTCTACACGACCTGTTTTACCGGCGTGGTCGTGCCTTATGTTTGCACGACGGGCTCGGCCGCTTGCGGTCAAGGAATGCCGCGACCCTGACTTTGCAAGCGGCATACGCTCACCCGCCCGCGACATTTTGGCGGAACACAATTGCCCCCACGCTGGTTTGATCGCCTCATCGCAGCCACAGGGCTTGCTAAGTTGATTTTCAGATTTATGTGGTAAGCGGATCGAAGCGGATTCGTCGGATCAGGACAGCGTCATGTTTCCGCAATACAGCCTTGGCGAGCGCATAGCCGATGGTTGCATCCACGCCGTCGGCGTGACCGCGAGCCTGATCGCGCTGACCACTCTCCTCAACATTGGCGTCCAGTCGCAGGTGCTCTTGTGGGGCGTAAGCCTCGCCATCTATGGGCTGGCTCTCGTCGCGATGTTCGTCTGTTCTGCGGGTTACAATCTCTCGCTTCCAGTTCGGCCGAAACTCAAGGAGATCTTCCGCCGCCTCGATCATGCTGCGATCTTTCTCTTGATCGCCGGCACCTACACGCCGTTCGTTCTGATCAAGATGCACAACGCCTGGGGCTTGGGACTGCTCGCCGTGGTGTGGTCCATCGCCGCCATCGGCATCGTCATCAAGCTGTTCTTTCCGCGCTATCTCGAAGGCCTGACGGTTGGCCTCTACCTGATTCAAGGCTGGGCGATCGTGGCCGCTTGGCATCCGCTGGTCACGGCCGTGCCTACCTGGGTCGCGATTCTGCTTGGGCTTGGCGGCGTGCTTTACACCATCGGCGTCGTATTTCACCTCTGGGAGCGACTGCCTTATCAGAACGCCATCTGGCACGGCTTCGTGCTGACAGCCGCAAGCTGCCACTACGCGGCGGTGCTCGGCGTGGCAAGTATGTAAGCCCCAAAAACCCACACATTTCGCTGCAAATCGGCCTATAGATGCGGCTATGACCGCAGGTCTAGCAAAGGCAGCAAAGCAACCGGAAAGCGAGAGTAAGCAGGCCCTGCTTTCGGCTCTCTCCGCCCGGTTCGGCGACCGCTTCTCGGCGAGCCAGGCTCTTCGCGAGCAGCACGCCAACACACTTACCTGGCTCGGGTGCGAGCCGCCTGATGCCGTCGTGTTCGCGGAGACCGAGGGGGAGGTGTCGGAGGTGGTGAAGCTTTGCGCGGCTTCGCGCGTGCCGGTGATCCCGTTCGGCACCGGCACCTCTCTCGAAGGGCATGTCAACGCACCGTTCGGCGGCATCTCGCTCGACCTCTCGCGCATGAACCGCATCATCGCAGTGCATGACGCCGACCTCGATTGCGTGGTTGAACCCGGCGTCACGCGCAAGGCGCTCAACGATCACTTGCGCGATTCAGGTCTATTCTTTCCCGTCGATCCAGGCGCCGATGCGAGTCTCGGCGGCATGGCGGCGACGCGCGCCTCCGGCACCAATGCCGTGCGCTACGGCACGATGCGCGACCTTGTGCTCGGGCTTTCCGCCGTGCTTGCGGATGGGAGCGTGATCAAGACCGGCGGAAGGGCGCGGAAATCTTCCGCGGGCTACGACCTCACACGCCTACTAGTCGGCTCGGAGGGGACGCTCGGCATCATCACAAGGCTTACACTCAAACTCTACGGCATTCCGGAGACGATCCTCTCGGCTGTCTGTCCCTTCACCTCGATCGATGGCGCCTGCAACGCAACCATCGCTGCAATGCAGATGGGACTGCCGCTGGCGCGCATCGAGCTTGCCGACGAGGTGCAAATCCGCGCCTGCAACGCCTATTCGCATCTCACCCTTCCCGAGGTGCCGACGCTCTTCCTCGAGTTCCACGGCACGGCGCAGAGCACAAGCGAGCAGGTCGAGGCTTTCGCGGAGATCGCCCGCGGCGAAGGGGGAGGAGACTTCAAGTGGGCTAAGCGGCCCGAGGACCGGAGCAGGCTCTGGCAAGCCCGCCACGACGCCTATTGGGCCGCCCGCGGCTTAAGGCCCGGTGCAGAGGTGCTCTCGACCGACGTCTGCGTGCCGATCTCGGCGCTCGCCGACTGCGTGACCGCGACCAGGCGTGACATCGATTCGCTCGGGCTGGTTGCGCCGATCCTAGGCCATGTTGGTGACGGAAACTTCCACGTCATGCCGCTCATCGACCCTACAGACTCCCAGGAGCGGCGCAAGGTGCAGGGCTTCCTCGACAGGTTGATCGAGAGGGCGCTCGGCTTTGGCGGGACCTGTACCGGCGAGCACGGGATAGGTGAGGGCAAGATTTCATATCTCAGGACTGAGCATGGGCCAGGAGTCGAGGTCATGATTGCCATAAAAAAGGCGCTCGATCCTTTGAATATCCTCAATCCTGGTAAGATTTTTGCGTTAGCATGATGCGGCGTCGCGGGGGCCGGGACCGGGCTGACGCCGCCGGCGTTTGGCGCACAGAATTGCGCACGCAGCTAACCCTTGGGCCTGGACATCAGTGAATTCTTTTCTGCTCGCTTTGACGGCATTTCTGATCTTGGTGCTGAGCGCGCTGTTCGCTGCGCCGCTCTTCATTGATTGGAACGACTATCGTCCGGTCTTTGAGACGCAAGCTACCAAGCTGCTCGGCCGCCAGGTGAAGGTCGGCGGGGAAGTCCACCTCGTCCTGTTGCCCGCGCCCGAGCTTAGATTCGACGACATCAAGGTTGCCGACCAACAGGGGCGGCTAGACCGTCCGTTCCTGGAAGCGCGCTCGGTCGAGGCTTGGCTCAATATCGGCGCTCTTATGAGCGGCGGTATGGAAGCAAAGCAGATTTCCATCGTCGATCCCGTCTTGCGCCTCGATGTGAAAGCCGATGGCACGGGTAATTGGAGTGACGTCGGCCGCCGCGGTGTGGCGCTGCCCTTCGCGCCAAAGGACGTGATGCTCGACTCGGTGAATGTCAGCGGCGGCCGCGTCGAGATCACCAAACAAGGGGCGTCGCGGCTCACGCTCGAAAACGTCAATGGTGCGGCGAGCGCCCAGTCCTTGTCAGGCCCTTACAAGGTCTCAGCCGCGTATGAGTTCGAGGGACGCTCACAGGAACTTCGTTTCTCGACCAGTGAGCCTGATGCTGCCGGGCTGTTCAGGGTCAAGTCCTCGCTGCGCGATGCGGAGCGCAGCACCACCTATCTGCTGGACGGCGGGGTGAGCGGCCTCGGAGGCAACCCCGTTTTTGACGGCAACATCATCGTACGCGTGGCCAAAGCCGCGTCCGGTGACGATGCCGAGCAGGAGAGTGAACCCGCGAATGACGAACAGCAGCCGGGAGCGGCAAACCCGGTCGATAAGTCCTCGCTACTTGAGTTAAAGGGACCGCTCAAAGCCACGCCGAACGGGGCCGAGCTTTCTGATTTCGATCTCACCGTCCATTCCAACGGTCATCCACAGCTCTTCAAGGGCAAGCTCAACCTCGACTATGCCGATCGGTTCAAGACGACGGGTGAGCTCACCGCGAGCTTCGTCGATCTCGACCTTCTGTTCGGTGCCCCCGGCACGGAGGTGAAGTCGTCTCCCGCCATGGTGCTCTACGCGCTCGCCGATGAAGCCCTCGGCAAAGCGGCGGAGTTCGGTGACGGGAGCCTCGCTATTGCGCTTGAGCAGGCGAGCCTCGGTGGCGATCTCATCGGTACGGTTGATCTTTCTCTTTCCACGCAAGACGGCGGGCTCAAGGTCGAGCGGCTCAAGGCCGTGCTGCCCGGCGGCAACCGCCTCGAGACTTCGGGACGCTTGGGCCGCGGCGACTTTGGTCCGGTGTTTGCCGGTCCCATCAAACTCGAAGGATCGGGACTTAGGCCCCTGACCCGCTGGGCGGCGGGCGACCGCGATACGTCGGGCCAGGTTTTGACCGGCGACTTCAGCCTCGAAGGTATGGCCAAAATCGGCGACGGCGAACTAAGACTGGCGGAGGCCTCGGGTGAGCTGAGCGGCACCAAATTCCGCGGCGATCTGCGGCTCCAAGGTGGGCAGCGCAGCCTGATCGAGCTTTCGCTCGACAGCGATCGCCTCGACTTGCGCGACATGATCGGCGATGGGCCGGTCTGGCGGTCGTGGATGCCGGAGGCGTTCGCACCGGCCGGCACAGCCGCGCAACAAGCGGCGCCTGGCGAAGAGCAGAATCTCTTGACCCAATTCCGCGACGACGATGTACGCGTGACGCTGCGCGTTGGCGAGCTGCTGCTGCCCAATATTCCACCCGGCAAGCTCGACGCCCGCTTTTCGCTCATTAGCGGCACGCTCGACGTTGAGCAGCTCGATTTTGCGGCGGGAAGCGCGATTGCGCTTAACGGCAAAGGTCGGATCGAGCATTTGAGCGAAGCGCCCTCGGGCCGCGTGGATTTCGGACTGAAGGCTGCCACCCCTGACAGCTTGCGCATCGCCTCGGGGATGCTCGGCCTGCCTGATAGCGTGACCAAGTCGCCAAACCTCGCAAGCCTTGCCCCGCTTAATCTGCATGTCGGCCTCGTCGCCGCACGCGAAGGGGGCGCGACCAGGGCTTCGATCGAGCTTGGTGGCCAAACCGGCGGGTCGGACATCGCGCTCGCCGCGCACGCGCTGGGCGAGCCCGCCAAGCCGAGCGAAGCGCAGATCGATCTCAATGGCAGCGTCACCGGAGCGCATCCCGAGGTGATCCTCGTTCTGCTCTTCCCCGATCTTCCCGCCCAGCGCCTCGCTGCAGCCTCCGGCAGCAGCCAGGGCAAGCTGACGGTCAACCTTGCCGGCGTGCCGAAGACCAAAGTTGTCGGCAAGGCCGAGCTTGCCACGCCGATGATGGACATTGCTTTCGAGGGGCAAGGGGCCTTGCAAGAGAATGGCATTGCGCTGACCGGCAAAGGCTCGGCCATGAGCAAGGACGCGAGCCTCGCGCTCATGCTGGCCGGTCTGGAAACGCCGCCTTCGGCGGCGGGCGTGCCGCTCAGCCTGCGCGGCGATCTCGTCAAGCTCGGTCCGATCATCGATCTCACCGGGGTCACCGGCATGATCGCGGGCCAAGCCGTAGACGGGAGCGCCCATTTCGACAAGAGCGGCGCAAAAACGCGCTTCAAGCTCGCGGCGAATACCGACAGCGTCTCCCTGCCGTCTCTGCTCGGGCTTCTGGTCGCGTGGCAGCGCACGCCGTCGACGGACGAGATGCTTGGCGCGATCGGGGCACGCGCTTCCGAGGTGTGGCCGTCGCGCGGCTTCTCGCTCGGCGTCATCGAGAATTCCGAAGGCGAGATCACGCTCAACGCGAAAAAGCTCGCGCTTGGCGCGCCCTTCCAGGTCACGGGCGCCACGATAGCCGGCCGGGTGGATAAGAATGGGCTCAATGTCACAAGCCTCACGGGAAAACTTTTCAGCGGTACATTCGCTGCGTCAGGGAGCTTGACGCCGCTCGGCGCCGGCGCCGACCTCAAGGCTCACGTGGAGATCGATGGCGGCAAGCTCGATGATCTCTCGAAGAGCGTCTTCAGCGCGGGCCTCGCCAAGGGTCCGTTCGATCTTGCCTTCAACCTTCAGGGTGAAGGCCTGAGCCCGCCCGGCCTCGTCGCTGGTTTGAGCGGAGAGGGGACGCTGTCGCTCGGGCCTGGCGCATTGCTCGCGCTCAATCCAGATCCGCTCCGCCGCGTGGCGGTGGTCGCCTCTAATAAGAGGATCAAAGTGGACAGGGATCAGATCGCCGAGGAAGCGCGCACCGTCCGCGAGAAAGTCACGAGGGGCGTCTACAAATATGGCCCGGTGAAGCTCGCCTTCGACGTCAAAAACGGCACCGTTCGCCTCGTGCCGACGACGCTGGCGAGCCAGACCGGTGTCACCAAGATCAATGGCTATGTCGAACTCGCGAGCCTCAAGCTTGATAGCGAGTGGGCGGTTAGCCTCGCGGGCGCCAGGAATAAGGACCTGCCCCCGGTGACGCTGGTTTTTGCGGGCGCACTGAACCAGGCCGATGCTATCGCACCGTCAATTGATACCGGTGCCATCGAGAGCTACCTCACCATGCGCCGCATGCAGGAGGACGTCGAGCGCCTCGAGACGCTCGACGTGAGTGGCAAGACGCAGCCCGCGGTTGATAGGGAGCCTACCGCCGAGAACCCGCCGCCCGAGCCCCCGGCTGAAGCCGCACAGCCAAGCGAACCGGGTTCCCGAGCCGAGACCGAATCCCCGCAAGAGGCCCTGCCGCAATCGGCGCCTGCGCCCTCGGCCAATGTGGCGCCGCCTCCAACGGAGGCGGTTCAGGAAGCGCCTGCGCAGCCCGACGAGAACGACGGCATCGCACGGGTTCTGGCCGACCCTGCCAACGCCGTGGCAGAGCCAAGCTCCGGAACCAGCGCACAAAAGCCACCGGCATCGAATCCATTTGGTGAGACAAGCGAGCCGCCAACGCCTGCGCCGCCCGCCGAAGCTGCGCCCGAAACTCCGGCACTTGCCCCAACGGTCGCCGCGCCGGAAGAGCCTCTACTGCCTTCACCGGTGCCGGCGCCAGCAACCGAAGCCGCCGCGCCTGAGCCTCCGCCACCTGCTCCGACGGTGGCCGTGCCGGAAGAGCCTCTACTGCCTTCACCGGTGCCGGCGCCAGCGACCGAAGCCGCCGCGCCTGAGACTCCGCCACCTGCTCCGACGGTGGCCGTGCCCGAAGAGCCTGCGCTGTCTTCGCCGGCGCCGGCTCCAGCTACCGAAGCTGAGGGGCCCGAGCCTTCGCCGCCTCCAGCCGCGCCAACCCAAGCAGCCGAGCCTGAGCCTTCGGCATCTCCATCCGCGCCGAGCGAAACTGCGGCGCCCGAGCCTTCCTCGCCTCCCGCGCTGCCGACCGACACGGCCGAGCCTGAGCCTTCACCGTCTGCCGCGCCAACAGTCGCCACGCCGGAAGAGCCTCCACTGCCTCCGCCGGCGCCTGACGCGGCTGCTTCCCAAGAGGCGGAGCCGACCGCAGCCGCCGCCGATGTGGCGGCGCCGCCACGTCAGCGCGCGTCGAGTCGGCCTCGCCGGGCGGCACCGCGCGAGGCGCCTGACTCTTGGAAAAAGGGTATCAGCATCTTCGGCCCCTAGGTGCCGATCGAATCAACGCCGATTGCGCGTCCGGTCGAGCACGAAGAGTCGGATCGCCGCGGAGAGGCTTGGCTGGCGGCGTTGCATAGCGCTCCTTTCTTTATCGATCTCACCGATCAGCGATGCAATCGACTTGCCCTCGTTGCGCGCGATACCGTTGAGGGCATCCCAGAATTCATCCTCGAGCGAGACACTCGTCCGATGTCGCGCAATGGTCAGTGAGCGCTTGTTGTGGGCGCGAGCCATAAGACCTCGCGCTAGCGCTTAGGCCCGGTCATGTCCTCGGGCCTTACCAGCCTGTCGAAATCCTCTGCGCGCACGTGACCCAGCCTCACCGCCTCCTCGCGCAGAGTGGTGCCGTTCTTGTGCGCGGCCTTGGCGATCTCGCTCGCCTTGTCATAACCGATATGCGGCGCGAGCGCCGTGACCAACATGAGCGAGCGTTCCAGATGCTGTTTCATTTGGGACCGGTCTGGCTCGATGCCAACGATGCATTTCTCGGTGAAGCTGTCGGCGACGTCGGTCAATAATCTGATCGATTGCAGCATGGCGTGGGCGATCACTGGCTTGAACACGTTGAGCTCGAGGTGGCCCTGGCTTCCGGCGAAGGTGACGGTGCTGTTGTTGCCCATCACCCGCGCCGCCACCTGGGTCACGGCCTCGCATTGGGTCGGATTCACCTTGCCAGGCATGATCGACGAGCCAGGCTCGTTCTCCGGCAGGATCAGCTCGCCAAATCCTGACCGAGGACCTGAGCCCAGGATCCGGATGTCGTTTGCGATCTTGAACAGCGATACCGCCACTGAATTGAGCGCGCCGTGGGCGAAGACCATCGCGTCATGAGTGGCGAGAGCTTCGAACTTGTTCTCGGCACTGACGAAGGGCAGCCGCGTGAGCTCGGCGATCTTTGCAGCGAAGGCTTCGGCGAACAGCGGGCTCGTGTTTAGACCGGTTCCGACCGCCGTTCCACCTTGGGCAAGCTCGTAAAGCCCTGGAAGCGTGAGCTTTATTCGCTCGATTCCGTGATCGACCTGTGCCGCATAGCCGCCGAATTCTTGCCCCAAAGTAAGGGGAGTTGCGTCCTGTAAGTGCGTACGGCCAATCTTGAGGATGTCTTGGAAGGCTTCAGCCTTCTCCTTGAGGGCCTGATAAAGCCGAGCGAGAGCGGGGTTGAGCCGATAGGCAATCTGCTCGGCGGCTGCGACGTGCATGGCAGTGGGGAACGCGTCATTCGAGGACTGTCCGAGATTGACGTGATCGTTGGGGTGAACGGGGCTTTTCGATCCGAGGGTGCCGCCTAAGAGTTCGCTGGCGCGGTTAGCGATCACCTCGTTCAAATTCATATTGGTCTGGGTGCCGGAACCGGTTTGCCAGACCACCAGGGGGAAATGAGCGTCGAACCTGCCTTCGATGACTTCATCGGCAGCTGTGGCGATCGCTGTGGCGAGGTGCTCCTCGAGCAGACCGATCTCACGGTTGGTGAGGGCTGCCGCTTTTTTGACCAGAGCCAGCGCTCTGATCAGCGGCTTCGGCATGCTCTCCTCGCCAATCTTGAAGTTCTGCCGCGAGCGTTCCGTCTGGGCGCCCCAATATCGCTCCTGCTCGACGTCGATACTTCCGAGCGAATCGGTTTCGATACGCGTCGCGGCTTTGGATTGGCTCAAAGGAGCTCGCTTTTGAGGCATGCTCGTTCTCCTGTGGATTGGCACTCAGCGATGCGGAAACTTTACCGTGCTTTGCGTGTGACCGAATGACCTACGGTGTCTATGGGGGTATAACATTGCCAAAAAGGGGTGGCACAACGCGCTTCCGCGATGCGTTGTGGCCTTCTGCCGAGGAGCGCCCAAGGTTCTCGGGGTTGTTTGGTCCGCGAAGTTGGGCGAGGAAGGCTAGTGGCTGAAGTTCCGGCAAAACTGGCGCTGCCAGCGCCGCGCGCCGAGCACATCTCTCTGCTCGTAGCGCGCACGGCTGCCCTCATCGTCTGCGTCATGGGCGGCATTGTGCTCCTTGGCTGGCAGATTCCGGATCCCGAGCTCTCCCAAGCGCTACCCGGTCTTGCCAGCATGACGCCTCATGCGGCTGTCGGCGTTCTCGCCGCCGGCATCGGGCTGTTCTGCTTCACCTTCAGGGCGCTGCGTCCAATTGCCAGACTGATTGGCTTTGCCCTCGTCATCTTGGGGCTTGCCGTCATGACCCAAGATTTGCTGGGCTTCAACCTCGGTATCGACCAGGCTCTGGTTCGCGCCGACGTTCTCCTCGCCGACACCGCCTCTACCGGGCAGCAGCTGCACATATCCCCCGGCATTACCGGATCGCTGATCCTGTTCGGGTTGGCGCTGCTCTACGCGAAACAGGGGAGCATTTCATCGGCGTTTAGCCAGATCCTTGCGCTCATCATCATTGCCCAGGTTCTCATCGTGCTTGCCGGTTACGCCTATGGCGTCGCTACCTATTATTATCCGTTCCCCTTCACCTCCATGTCGCTCTACGGCGCCATCAGCAGCGCTTTGCTCGCGCTCGGGCTGCTTGCCGCCTCTCCCGAATACGGCATCGCCGCCGCCATCGTCGAGCAGTCTCCCGCAGGCGAAATGCTGCGCCGGCTGCTTCCCGGCATTCTCGTGCTGCCGCTCGTCATTGGCTGGTTCGCCCATCAGGCCGAGGTGCACACCTTCTATGATAGCGCGGCTACGCTCGCGATCTTTGCCGTGGCGAGCATCCTCGTGCTTGCGGTGTTTGCATGGACCACGATCGGCGCGGTGCGGCGCGCCGACCGGGACCGCAACGCTGCCCTCATGGAACTCCGCGGTCAGCGCGAGTGGTTGAGCACGACGCTTGCCTCGATCGGCGATGGCGTCATCGCGACCGACCCCAACGGCAGCGTGCTGCTCCTTAATAAGATCGCCGAGCAGATGACGGGATGGTCCGGGCCCGAAGCGCGCGGCCGCCCAATCTGGGAAGTGTTCCGCGTCATCAACGAGAACTCACGCAAGCCGGTCGACGATCCTGCGCTGAAAGCCCTACGGGAGCGCACAGTGACCAGGCTCGAATCCGGAGCGCTGCTGGTTACCCGCGACGAGAAGGAGCTCCCAGTCGAGCATAGCGGTGCACCGATCTTAGGCTTCGACGGCTCGCTCGCCGGTGCCGTACTCATCTTCCGCGACGTAACCGAGCGGCGGCGCACCGCCCAACGTCAGAGCATGCTGGTCGGCGAGCTCAATCATCGCGTCAAGAACGCGCTCGCCATCGTGCAATCTCTGGTGCAGGCGAGCCTACGCCAGGCGACTTCACGGCCGGCGCAAGCCATGGCGCAGACGCTTGCCGAGCGCCTCCAGGCGCTGCATCGCGCGCACGATCTCCTGCTCGAATCGCAATGGTCGGGCGCGAGCCTCAAGGCCATGGTCGAGCGCGAGCTCGATCCTTATCGGCGCGAGGGCGGGCCCAAAATCATGGTCAAGGGCTCGGACGTGCTGTTGCCGCCACAGTGCACCTCGATCCTCGCCATGACGCTGCACGAGCTTGCCACCAACGCGGTGAAGTATGGCGCGCTCTCGCACAATAACGGCCAACTCGGCATCAGCTGGAAGACCGCCCGCGGTAATCGCTTGTTGCTCACCTGGGAGGAGCGAGGAACGCTCATCCACGTGCCGGCGCGGCGGAGTTCAAATGGAGGCGGGTTCGGCATGCAGCTCATCGACAAGGGCATCCGCCACAATCTCGGTGGCGATACCAAAGTCGAGTTCAGGCCGACCGGCCTTTATGTCGAGATGAACGTGCCGCTCGAGCCGTCGAAAGAACCGCGCACCAAGCCACAGCAAAAAGCGCCGGCCGAAGTCTGACCTATTCGAGCGCGCTGATCGCCTCGTTGGCGTGCCGCAATCGTTCCGAGAAATCGCGGGTCAAATTGCCGAGAATGGTGATCATGATAGTGGGATGCTCGGCCGCAAGCTCGCGGAGCTGCTCGACTGCGAGTCCGTAGCAGATTACCCGCTCATCGGCCACGATGTCGGCCGAGCGCTTGCGGCCGTCGAGCAGGGCCATCTCGCCGAAGCTCAAACCGGGCCCAATCGAAGCCACCCGCTTCTTGCGGCCATTTTCTCCGTGCACCTTGATGCGAACGCTGACCGAGCCGCGCGCAACCACGAAGAACAACTTCGCGTCTTCGCCCTCGCGGATGATGACATCACCCTTCTCGAAGACGAGCGGTCTAATGATGGGCTCGATGAGCCGGAAATCCTCGGCGCTCAAACCTTTGAACAGATCGAGTTCGGAAAGCGCGAACTTCGTACCGGAGCCACGGCCTGAAGTAGTGGCCAATAGTTGATCCTCGCACCATTCGAGCGCGGCGTCCGTGTCCGGGAACATGCATACGCCGCTCCCAAGCTCGCGAGCGAGAGTTCCAAGCGGCCCGTCATTGGCGATTGCGGAGAACACAAGCTCCGCGCCGCTCTCGGCAATCGAACGGGCAGCGCGCGCGATCAGCTTGTGCGCCGAGGCATCGGCAAGATGCACACGCTTGAAATCGACGACGATATAGCGCGCCTCGACAGCGAGTTGGGTGATGCGTCTGAGAAGCTGCTCGGTCGAGCCGAAGAACAGGGCGCCCTGCGCCTCCAGCACCGCCACCTTGTGCCCCTCGCTCGCCAGCACATCGCGCTCCTCGGGCGTGCGCAGGCGATTGGAGCGCACGACATCGCCGCGATATTCGCGCCTGATCACACTCCGGACGTTGGTGCGGTTGTTGAAGGCGTGCAGCTCGAACTCCTTCGAGATCTCCTGGCACACGCGGATGCCGCGCACGCTATTGCCGTGCGAGTCGATGGGTGGCGCGAATACGCCGATGCCGATCTGCCCGGGGATGACGGCGATGATGCAGCCGGAGACCCCGCTTTTGGCCGGCATGCCCACCTCATAGGCCCACTCTCCGGCATAGTCGTACATGCCGCAGGAATTCATCACCGACAGCACGTCGCGTACATACTCGGCCTCATACACCTTCTCACCGGAGATCGGATTGGTCCCCTCATTGGCAAGTGTTGCCGCCATCACGGCGAGATCGCGGGTGGTGACGTTGACCGAGCATTGTCGGAAATAGAGATCGAGCACGTCGTTCGGATCGCGGCTGATCATGCCGGTGTTGAGCATCATGTAGGCGATGGCGCGATTGCGATGGCCGGTCGCCTGTTCGGACAGGAACACGGCCTCGTCGATTTGGAGCGGTCGTCCGGCGAGGCTGGAGAACAGCGCGAGCATGTTGGCGGTGCGCTCTTCCCGCGATGCACCGTCCATCAGCGCGGCCACGGCGATGGCGCCGGCATTGACCATGGGATTGAACGGGCGATTGGCGACCTCATCGAGCACGATCGAGTTGAACGCCTCTCCGGTGGGCTCGACGCCGACATGCTTGAGCACGGCCTCGCGGCCATAGCGGTCGAGCGCGTAGCCATACATGAACGGCTTCGAAACGGACTGGATGGTGAAGGCCTGGTCGGCATCGCCTACGGTGTAGACCTCGCCGTCGATGGTGGCGATGGCGATGCCGAAGTGAGCAGGGTTGGCCTTGCCGAGCTCGGGGATGTAGTCGGCCGACTTGCCGCCAGTCAGCGCCGAAACTCGGCTATGCAGCTCGGCGAGATAATCCGCCACCGGCGCAAGCACGGTGGTGACCGCCGCGCCCACGACGGGCTCCGCGCCAAGAGCCTTGTTCATGCGAGCTCCCCAGCTCCCCGCGACCGATGCGGTTCAACATCATTAGACGGAATTGGCTCTGCACGCCAATGACGCTGTGCGCAGGTCGTGCTGAAACTTTGTGCAGGTGAAGAAGAGGGCCGAGCGGGAGGGGGAACTATTTTTTGCGAAAGCGGTCGAGATGGACGACCTCTGCCGGCGGCCGCGACATCACGACTTCGGAGCTTTGCGGCTCGCCACCCTCGTCATGCGGCGGCTCGAGCATGCCGCGCGGCTCTTCGGGTTCTCCCACCAGATCGGGAAGGGCAGCGGCCATATGCTGGCGCGCCGAATCATTGGCGGCGCCAGGCTTGCCGAACTGAAGTCCGAACTGAGCTGAGGGGTCGTAGAACGCCTTGACCGCATTGAACGGCACGACCAGGCGCTCCGGCACATTGGAGAAAGAAAGCTTCACCTCGAAGCGGTCATTGGACACCTGCAAGTCCCAGAACTGGTATTGCAGGACGATGGTCATCTCTTCCGGATATTGCTCCTTGAGGCGTTTCGACACCGAGACGCCTTCGCCTTCGGTGTCGAAGGCAATGTAGAGATGATGCTCGCCGGGAAGACCTTCGCGCTGCACGCGCGCCAACACCTGACGCACCACGCCCCGCAGTGCATCCTGCGTGAGAAGGTCGTATCTGATTTCGTCTTCTGCCATCGATACCGCCGCCTACCCTCTCTGCGACGCTAGGCAGTTCCCCCGTCATAAAGTGGAGGGCTTCTGTTGCCCGGTGCCCTCCGAAACCGCGCCTAACCCCTGCGAAGGGGCTGGGACTTGATTTTCAGGCTATCGCGCCGCTTACGCAGCGAGAGCAGCCTCCGCATAGTTGTCGTTGGCAACTATATGGTCGGCCCGATAACGGCGGAACCATGCCGGGCGAAAGCGCTCCCTTTACACCCTCGTCGAGCCTATTTCGCCCCCACCTCAGGGGTCCGATCAGTGA
>JBKOUI010000083.1:0-6079 GCA_046723315.1 Pseudomonadota bacterium
CCCCCCCCCCCCCCCACAAATACACTCAACGCAACTCGTCGGCAGCGTCAGATGTGTATAAGAGACAGACTACGACAAGCTCACCATGGACATCGAGACCGACGGTTCGGTGAAGCCCGAGGACACTGTGGCGCTTGCCGCGCGTATCGTGCAGGACCAGCTCTCGGTGTTCGTCAATTTCGAGGAGCCGAAGAAGGAAGTCGCTCTCGAGCGCCAGCCCGAGCTTGTGTTCAACGCGGCGCTGCTCAAGAAGGTCGACGAGCTCGAGCTTTCGGTCCGCTCGGCCAACTGTCTCAAGAACGACAACATCGTCTATATCGGCGACCTCATCCAGAAGACCGAGGCCGAGATGCTCAGGACGCCGAATTTCGGCCGGAAGTCGCTGAACGAGATCAAGGAAGTGCTCGCCTCGATGGGCCTCCATCTCGGCATGGAAGTGCCGGATTGGCCGCCCGAGAACATCGAGGAGCTCGCCAAGCGCTTCGAGGATCACTATTGATCCGGGTTAAGTCGACCGGAGGGAGATATGAGGCATCGCAATCAAGGCCGTAAGCTCAATCGCACCGCGAGCCATCGCGGCGCGCTGCTCGCGAGCCTCGCCGCCGCGCTGATCAAGCACGAGCAGATCGCCACCACGCTGCCCAAGGCGAAGGAGCTCAGGCGCGTCACTGATCGGCTGATTACGCTCGCCAAGCGCGGCGACCTCCATGCGCGCCGGCTTGCCGGCTCCCGTCTCAGGGACGAGGCGATGGTGGCCAAGCTGTTCGAGACTTTGGGGCCGCGCTACGCGGCTCGTCCCGGTGGCTATACGCGCGTGCTGAAGGCCGGATTCAGATATGGCGACTCGGCGCCGATGGCGGTCATCGAGCTCGTCGACCGCGACCCTGAGGCGCGCGGCCAGGATTCGGGCCCGGTACAGACCGAGGGCGAAGGCGACAAAGCCGCGGCTTAGCCGGCAGACATTCTGGAAATTTGAGAGCCCGCCGCTTGCCAAACGCGGCGCGCTTTTTCATTTAATCCTTGTCGTCGTCAGCGTTTTGGGCCTCATCGGGATGCTTCTTGTCCCAGGCCTCGATGGCGTCCTTTTTGATACCCTTCACGCCGTCGCCGAGAATCCCAGTGATGACCTTTTTGGCCTCCTCCTCGGTCTTGCCGTCGGCGGGGTCGAAGTCTGATTGCCAGAAGATCACGGTGCGATCTGGCTCGTCGTCCACCTCGAGCCAGAGCTTCGACTTGTAGTTCTTCACCGGCAGGGGGCTCTCGACGATCTCGTAGGTGTAGGCGACGTCCTCGGTGCCGGTCAGCTTCTCCTTGATCTTTCCGCCATCCTTGAGCGTGAGCGTGCGGAAGGTCACGTCGCCTTCTTTGGTCTCCTCGCAACTGGGAACCGCGGGATGCCAGTCTTTGATGGCGCAGAACCCGCCAACGACCTGCCAGACCTCGGGCGGAAGACCTGGAGCTTCGATCCTTTTCTTGACGGTAATGGCGTAGGCTGAGCCGCTGCCGATAAACACGGCCAGCGCGCTGACCAAGGCCAATTTAATGATACGCATGCGTTTCCTCTCCACATGTGACGGCGACTTTCTGAACACGCCCGCGCGCATCTTAGTAGAAAGATGAGGGTGGGCAAGGCTTTGAGGGTTTGAATGAGTCTCAAGCGTGACAGTTTCGGTCTTGATTCGGCTTGAGTTATAGGAGATGCGAGAGCATCCCTGACTAATCCCCATATCAGACCAGGCAATGCGAGATTTGGCAAAATCACCGGGCAGATTTGGCATCGCGCCCATGCTCGCCGTCCTTGTGGGCTGCTCCTGCGCGCCGGCGTTCGGCCAGCAACGCGTCGTGCCCGAGAGCCAGATCGCGATCAAGCAGTCCTTTGCGCCGGTGGTGAAGAAGGCGGCGCCCGCAGTGGTGAACGTCTATGTGCAGCACAGGGTCGAGCAGACCGTCTCGCCGTTCCTCGACGATCCGTTCTTCCGCCAGTTCTTCGGCGACAGCTTCGGCATCCCGCGCCAGCGCATCGAGAACTCGCTCGGCTCGGGCGTGCTGGCGAGCCCCGACGGCGTGGTGGTGACCAACAACCATGTCATCCAGGGTAGCGGCGAGGCCGAGATCACCGTAGCGCTGTCGGATGGGCGCGAGTTCCCGGCCAAGGTTGTTCTCAAGGACGAGCAATCCGACCTAGCCATACTCCGGCTGGACGCGAACGGCGTGCAGTTCCCCTCGATTGTCTTTGCCGATTCCGACGGCCTCGAAGTGGGAGACCTAGTGCTTGCTATCGGTGATCCGTTTGGCGTCGGTCAGACGGTGACGAGCGGCATCGTCTCGGCGCTGGCGCGGACCCAGGTCGGCATCTCCGACTATCAGTTCTTCATCCAGACCGACGCCGCAATCAATCCCGGCAATTCGGGCGGCGCGCTGGTGGACATGGACGGCAAGCTGATCGGCATCAACACCGCGATCTTCTCCCGCAGCGGCGGCTCGCACGGCATTGGATTTGCCATTCCGTCCAACATGGTGCGGCTGGTGGTCCAGGCGGCACTAAAGGGCGGCAAGGTGCAGCGGCCGTGGCTTGGCGCGTCGCTCCAACCGGTCACGCCCGACATCGCCGACTCGCTCGGACTTCCCACGCCGTCAGGTGCGCTTGTGAGCAATGTGCGCGCCAATGGGCCCGCGGCGCAGGCGGGGCTTCACGCTGGCGACGTCGTGGTCGGCGTCGACGACAAGCCTGTGCAAGACCCGCACGCCTTCCAATATCGCTTCGTCACCAAGGGCATCGGCGGCCAGGCCAATCTCAGCGTATTGCGTAAAGGCCAGAAGCTCACGACCACGATATCCCTAGTTGCTCCTGTCGAGGACCCGCCGCGCGACGCGCGCGACCTCGGCGGGCATCATCCTCTCACCGGCTGCAAGGTCGCCAACCTGTCTCCTGCCGTGGCGCAAGAGCTCGGCATGGACGATGACTCACGCACGGGCGTCGTCGTGCTCGACGTGAAGGAGAGGACGCCAGCGGCACGGATCGGGGTCAAGCGCGGCGATATCGTCGTGGCGGTCAACAACGAGAAGGTAAAATCGGTCGGCCAGCTTGCGAACGTGCTTGAGGCCGCGAACGGCGGGTGGCGGCTGTCGGTCGAACGTGCCGGCAAGGTTTATAACCTCGCCATTCAGGGCTGATCCATGAAATCGACGAAGAAATCCGCGGCCACTCTGTTCGAGGCCGCTGCGCTCGCCGACAGCGCGCCGCGGCCCCTTGCCGACCGCTTGCGTCCCAAGTCGCTCGACGAGGTGATCGGCCAGGATCATCTCCTCGGCGAGCACGGCATCTTGCGCCGCATGGTCAAGGCCGGCCGGCTCTCATCGGTGATCTTCTGGGGCCCGCCCGGCACCGGCAAGACCACCGTGGCGCGGCTCCTTGCCGAAGTCACCGACCATCATTTCGAGCAGCTTTCGGCCATCCATTCCGGCGTCTCGGATTTGCGCAAAGTTTTCGACACGGCGAAAGCGCGGCGCGAGGAGGGGCGCGGCACGCTCCTCTTCGTCGATGAGATCCACCGTTTCAACCGCTCGCAGCAGGACGCCTTTCTCCCGCATATGGAGGACGGCACCATCATCCTGGTCGGCGCCACCACCGAGAACCCCTCCTTCGAGCTCAACTCGGCGCTTCTCTCGCGCGCCATGGTGCTCACCTTCAGGCGTCTCGATGAGGCCGCGATCGAACAACTGCTGCAGCGTGCGGAAGCGCATGAGGGCCGCAAGCTGCCGCTCACCCCGGATGCCCGCGAAGCGCTCGTCAACATGGCCGACGGCGACGGCCGCGGCGCCATCAACCTCGCCGAAGATGTGTTCCTGGCGGCCGCCTCAGGCGCCAAGACGCCGCTCGACCGCGAGGCTTTGGTCAAGCTCGTGCAGCGGCGCGCCCCGATCTACGACAAGAGCCAGGATGGCCATTACAATCTGATCAGCGCGTTGCACAAATCGGTGCGCGGCTCCGATCCCGACGCCTCCCTCTATTGGCTCGCCCGCATGTTGGCAGGCGGCGAGGACCCGCTCTACATCGCGCGTCGCCTGGTGCGCATGGCGGTCGAGGACATCGGTCTTGCCGATCCGAACGCGCTCGTGCAGGCAATCGCCGCCAAGGACACTTATGATTTCTTGGGGTCGCCCGAAGGCGAGCTCGCGCTCGCGCAGGTCACCATCTATCTCGCAACTGCGCCGAAATCGAACGCCGGCTATCTCGCGTTTGGGCTTGCCTCGCGCGCCGCGGAGGAGGGTGGCTCTCTGCTTCCGCCGAAGCACATCCTCAACGCCCCGACCAAACTGATGAAGGACGAGGGCTACGGCCGTGGCTATGCCTACGACCATAACGAGGAAGAGGCATTCTCCGGCCAGAACTATTTCCCAGACGGCCTGGAGCGGCAAATTTTCTACGCGCCTACGACCTACGGCTACGAACGCGAGCTGAAGGAGCGGCTCAAGCGCTTCGCTGAGCTAAGGGCCAAACGATCAGGCTCTTGAGCCGCCTCCTCCTAGCGGAGACTGGTCGGCATCCCCAAGGCGCGGCAGAAGCAGCTCGCCGACGAGGTGATCGGCATTTTCTCAACTCTGCTCGTCAAGCTTTGAGCTTCGACGTGTCGATGGGAAGCTTGCGCAGGCGCACGCCGGTCGCGGCGAAGATCGCGTTGGTGACCGCTGGCGGAACGCAGCAGGTCCCTGGCTCGCCCATGCCGCCGGGAGCCTCTTGACTGTCGACGATGTGCACCTCGATGGCCGGGATCTCGTTGATGCGCAAAGCCCGGTAGTTGTCGAAATTGCTCTGCTCGACCCGGCCGTCCTTGAGCGTGATCTCGCCGAACAGTGCGGCGGTGAGACCGTAGATGATTGCGCTCTGGACTTGCGCCTCGATGGTGTTGGGGTTGATCCTGATGCCGCAGTCGACAGCGCAAGTGACGCGCTTGACCGCCACTTCGCCGTCCTTCGACACCGCCACTTCGGCGACCTGCGCCATGTAGCTGCCGAACACATTTTGCACCGCCACGCCGCGGCCCGAGCCTTGCGGCAAAGGCTGGCCCCAGCCTGCCTTCTCGGCTGCCAAATCGAGCACGGACTTGGCGCGCGGCGACTTGTCAAGCAAGGCGCGGCGATACTCGACTGGATCTTTCTTGGCCGCTGCCGCAAGCTCGTCGATGAAGCTCTCGACCACGAAGATATTGTGCGACGGACCGACGCTCCGCCAGAATGCGGTAGGAATTCCCTTGGGCTCGTTTTGCACATATTCGAGCCGCACGTTCGGGAACGAGTAGGGCAGCTCGAGCGCGCCGTCGACGGTGTCAGGATCGTAGCCGTTCTTGAAAGCCGGTGGTGCCCAGCGCGCTATGATGGACGACCCGCAGATGCGATGGCTCCAAGCAACCGGCATGCCTCGGGCGTCGAGGCCTGCGGTCACGCGGTCGTAGAAAGCGGGACGGTACATATCGTGCTGCACGTCCTCTTCCCGCGTCCACACAATCTTCACCGGCCCGTCCACCTGCTTGCCGATCGCCGCGGCTTGCGCGACGTAGTCGACTTCGAGCCTGCGGCCGAAGCCGCCGCCGATCAGGTGATTTCGCACCGTGACTTTCTCCGGGGGCAGTCCGGTAACCTGGGCGGCCACGGCCTGCGCTCGAGAAAGAATCTGGTTCCCAACCCAGATGTCGCAGCCGTCTTGCCGCACGTGAACCGTGCAATTGACGGGCTCCATGGTGGTGTGGGCGAGGAAAGGCAGTTCATAGATCGCGTCGAGTTTCGTGTTCGCGCCGGCGAGAGCGCCGGCGACGTCGCCGTCATTGCGCACGACCACACCTTCCGACTCGGATGCCTTCGCCATCTCGGCGAAGATATCAGCCGTCGTGAGCCTTGCGTTCGGGCCTTCATCCCACTCGATCTCAAGCGCCGCGAGGCCCTTCTTGGCGGCGCCCATATGATCGGCGATGACGCACACGGCATCGTCGAGGTGAACCACTTGGTGCACGCCCTTGACGGCAAGCGCTTTGCTGTCGTCCACGCCCTTTAGTTTGCCCCCGAATACCGGGCAGGCGGCGAC
>JBKOUI010000306.1:0-9762 GCA_046723315.1 Pseudomonadota bacterium
CCACGTACTCTCCGAGCTTGGAGTTACTGTCGTGCCGCTTAATTGCGAGCTCGACTACACCTTCCCCGCGCATAATCCCAACCCCGAGGATCTCGCTATGCTCGACGCCACGCGCGACGCCGTGCTCGAGCACAAGGCCGATCTAGGCCTCGCCTTCGACGGCGACGGCGACCGCTGCGGGGTGATCGACAACGAAGGTGAGGCGATCTTTGCCGACAAAGTCGGGGTGATGCTCGCCCGCGACATCGCTGCGCGCAATAAGGGCGCCCTGTTCGTCGCCGATGTGAAGTCCACTGGACTGTTCTTGACCGACCCTGTGCTCAAGGAGCACGGCGCCAAGACCAAGTTCTGGAAGACCGGCCATTCCTATATCAAGCGCTACAGCCATGAGACCGGCGCGCTGGTCGGTTTCGAGAAGTCCGGCCACTTCTTCTTCAACCCGCCGCTCGGCCGTGGCTATGACGATGGGCTTGTGGCGGCACTCGCTGTGCTCGACATGCTCGACCGTAACCCCGACAAGACTCTCGCCGAGCTCAAGAGAGAGTTGCCACGCACCTGGCAGTCCCCCACCATGTCGCCGCATTGCGACGACGAGGTGAAGTACGACGTCGTGGACCGCGTGGTGAAGCATTACGAGAAAGTCGCCGCCAATGGCGGTGAGCTCGCCGGGCAGAAGATTCGCGAGCTCATCACCGTCAACGGCATCAGGATCGTGCTCGACGACGGAACTTGGGGCCTCGTCCGCGCGTCTTCAAACAAGCCCGAGCTCGTGGTCGTGGTGGAGAGCCCGACATCCGAGAAGAACATGCGGGCAATCTTCGCCGAGATCGACGCTGAGCTTTCCAAGCAGCCGGAGGTCGGCGCCTATAATCAAAAGATCTAGGAGGACACGCAGCAGCACCTTAGCGCCACAGAACCTTCAGCGCTCTGTCGCAAATTTGCAAAACGAATCTGTTTCCTTGCCCGCGCGCCATGATCGATGTGATCGTCACCAGTCTCGTTTTCGCAGCAGGTTTGCTCGCTGGTGCCACGCTCGATCTCCTGCTGCTTCGCACCTATCTTGCTCCGCCCTTCCGCATCTGGCCGACGCCAGAACCCGGAAGTTGGCAGAGCCTCACTTTTTGGGGATTGTTTCGCGGCGGCATGGTTGCGGCCTTCGCCGTCGCCATATTGGATTGGAATAGCGCAGGCCTGCTCGATGCGAGCCGTTATTTGATTGGCCTTCCGCTGTTCCTTGTTGGCTTTGGTATCACCGTGTTCGGGTATTTCAATCTCGGCCTCGGCAACACCTATTGTGGTGCCGATGGCCTGGTGAGCCACGGCCTTTATCGCTTCAGCCGCAATCCGCAATATACTTCATCGATCGCGGGGCTCATCGGCCTTGCGGTCTGCGCGAACTCCTGGCTCGTCATTCCTCTCGCTGCGCTGATGAGCGGCGCCTACGTGCTGATGGCGCTTGTCGAGGAAGCCTGGCTCGAACAACGCTACGGCACGTCGTATCGCGAGTACTGCTCGCGCACATCGCGCTTCCTCGATGTGGCTGAGCTCGCGCATGCAGTCAACGCTTTGATCGAGCGTAAAAAGCCGTCGCGGCAAGCGAGCTAATCTCTACTACTCTGCAGCGACTGAGAGGTGCTTCTCGCCGGCAACGATGCGGCGTGCCGCGTCGAGGACCTCGATGCCGGCGCCGTCGAGATGGGCATGCTCGGCGAGGTGCCGGCGAAAGGCGCGCGCGCGCGGCTGCCCGTGAAAAAGTCCGAGGATGTGGCGCATCATCTGGTTGAGCCGCGCGCCCTTGGCGAGCTCGGCCTCGACATACGGCCTGAAGGCGTCGAGCACATCGAGCCGCGCCGGAGCTGTTTCATCCGATCCGAATAATGCGCGATCAACTTCGGCGAGAAGAAAAGGATCGGCGTAAGCGGCCCGCCCGAGCATCACACCATCGACGTATGGCAAGTGCGCCTCTGCCGCGGCAAGCGACTCGATCCCGCCGTTGAGCACGATCTCAAGGTCAGAGCGCCGCGCCTTCAAGCGATGCACGCGCTCGTGATCGAGCGGCGGCACGTCGCGGTTCTCCTTAGGGCTTAGGCCCTTCAACCAGGCTTTGCGCGCATGCACGATGAACGTCGAGCAGCCGGCTTCAGCGACCGTTTCGATGAACCGGTCGAGACTTGCTTCGGCGTCCTGATTGTCGATGCCGATGCGGCATTTCACCGTGACGGGCACGGGGACAGCCTCGCGCATTGAAGCGACGCACTCAGCGACAAGCCCCGGCTCCGCCATCAGGCAGGCACCGAAGCGTCCAGACTGCACGCGGTCAGATGGGCAGCCGATGTTGAGATTGATCTCGTCGTAGCCGAAATCGGCGCCGATGCGTGCCGCCTTGGCGAGCTTGCCAGGATCGCTGCCGCCGAGCTGAAGCCCTACTGGATGCTCTTCCAGCGAGAAGCCGAGCACGCGCCCGCGATCGCCGTAAATCACTGCGTCTGCCGTCACCATCTCGGTGTAGAGGAAGGTCCGCCGCGACAGCAGCCGCAAGAAATAGCGGCAGTGCCGGTCGGTCCACTCCATCATTGGCGCCACGCAAAAGCGATGCGCCATTCTCGGAGTATTGTTCTCCATCAGTAACGGATTACCGCCATCCGCAGCGGCGGCCAAGCTATAGATAGCGCTGCGGCTGCATGGCGTCGGCAAAATACTCTTGCGCCCCCTGAACCAGCCGCTGCCACGGCGTATGGCGCGCCACGACGGAAAGGCCGCGCTTTTTCCGCATAACCTTGAAGATCTCCTCGGGCACGCTGATGCCGCAGGCTTTCTCAAGCCCCTGAAATCCGGGTGCGGAATTTGCCTCGCAGACACGATATCCGTCCCCATCAAACAAAATGTCGATACCCGCCACATCCAAATTCAGGGCTTTCGCAACACGTACCGCGAGATTGGCAAGGCCATCCGGCATCGTGAAAGGCACCCCCTCCCCACCGAGCGAGATATTCGATTTGAAGCCGCCATCGGTGGCGCGCCTTTCCATCGCTGCGATCGCCTTCCCGTTGATTACGAGGACGCGAACATCGCGGCCATAGCTCTTTTGGATGAATTGCTGGAAGAGGAAGTCTGCACCTGAACGCGAATCGTCGAGCAAATTGGCAACGTCATTAAATTGAGCGCGATCGGAGCACAGAACCACACCGGCTCCGCGCGTACTCTTGAGCGTCTATACCACAACGGGGAACCCCACCTCGCGCTCGACGAGGTTCACGTCTACTGGAAACTTGCCGAGGATCGTTTTCGGGATCGGCAACCCGCGCTTCGACAGCATCTGTAGCGTGTGGAGCTTGTCGGCGACCATTTCTATCGCCGCGGGGCTATTGACCATGGCAACGCCCTGGCGCTCGAAGTGCCGCAACACTGCCAAGGAAGTAACTCGTCTCGCTCCCGGTCCTCGCGATAATCACGTCCGGCTTTCTGAGCTTGCGGCCGTTATACAGGGCCGACCAGCCTTCCGCGGAGTCGACCACAAGATCGAAGTCTCGCGGCTGTAGGACGTCGAGCTCGATGTCCATGCGCCGTGCCACTTCCATGAAGCGATAGACCTCGGCGGCCTCCGGAACCCCAGGGCTTAACTCCCGATGAAAGAAGAGCCAGCAATGCATGTGATCTCCTTTGTCCACAGACGGCGAGATCTAACGGATACCTGGATGTTGGAGCCGCTCAGTCGCCGTGCCTGGGGATCCTCCCGCAGTGCGCAATCGAGTATGACAATTATGCCGCCGAACCGGCCTTACTCTGAGGGACGCCGAGCGAGCTAACGCGGGACGGGTTCCAAGGTTTCCCGACCCGGCTGCTTTATTCTTCCAACGGTTTAGGATTTCACCGAGCCGTCACATTGGCGCGCGGAGACCGCTTCGTCATCGAGACAGACACAGAAGTGATTCAACCGGCGGCGAAACGAATGTCATTAACTTGATCAAATCATTCAAAGCTAATGGCGGCGGCTGTCCTGCCATCCGGTGGTAGTGAGGATATGCCGCTCTGCGGATTTGCGTAACTCGTCTCCCAAAGCCTTGTCGTCAATGCCTCGCGCGAGAACCATGCCGCCGACGCAAAGCGCGACAAAGACGAGGGCCTGCTCGCGCGCTTCCGGCCCGCTTAGGTTTGCCTCGAACAGCCTGATCATCGACTCGGTGACCTGACGATAGGCGCTCTTGACGGCCCGACCGCCGCGGGCCGCATCAGACGGAAGGCCGATCAGCGGACAACAGCCGTCGATGTCCTCGAGGTGCTCGCCTGAGAGATACGCGTCGACCACGTAGCGCGCGAAGGGCTGACCCGGCGCGCACCGTTCCGCCGGCTTCTTCTGCCAGGGCTCAGGGGGCCGGCGCAGGAACTGGCCGATGACCTCGGAATAGAGCTCGTCCTTGCTCTTGAAGTGCCGATAGAAGCCGCCATGGGTCAGTCCGGCCGCTGTCATGATCTCGCTGATGGTGACCTCGGAGAATCCCTTGCGGTTGAACAGCCGCGCGGCGCTGGTGACAATCCGCTGCCGGGTGCTCTCTTTGTGCTCTGCTGAATACGGCATCGCCTGGGCTCCTTTGATCCCCCTTTAATAACCCGCGCAAAAGATGATCTTGAACATCTTTTCTGGCCAACCATTTTGGCCGGAACGCTGGACGACGCTGCGGCGTAGCTAGTCGGACTGCCGGGGTTGAATATGCAGCTCGAAGATCATCCAACAGTGAAGCGCCTGGAGGCACAGGCCGCTGCGGTCTTGCCCGAGCGCCCTGATGCGGCAAAGCTGCGCCAGCTCGCGCGAGAGTGCGGTGCCGATGATGTCGGCCTGGTCGAGATCTCCCGACCCGGGCTCGACCCACAGCGTGACGAGCTTCTTCGCTATTATCCTTGGACAAAGATGCTGGTGAGCTACGTAGTACGCATGGCGCGCGAGCCGGTGCGCGGCGCCCCGCGCTCGGTTGCCAATCTCGAGTTCCACCGGGCCGGGCATGAGATCGACCATATCGGCGCTGAGATCGTAGCCTCGCTCGAGGCGCGGGGCATTCGCGCGGTCAATCCGTCCATGGGTTTCCCCATGGAGATGTATCACGTGCCCTCCTACGCGCCGTGGATCATCTCGCACAAACCCATCGCCGTTGAAGCCGGCCTCGGGCACATGGGAATTCACCGCAATCTCATTCACCCCAAGTTCGGAAACTTCGTACTACTCGGCACGGTGCTCACCGAGCTCGAGGTTGACGCCTACGATCATCCCATCGAGTACAACCCGTGCCTTGAATGCAAGCTGTGCGTGGCAGCCTGCCCCGTCGGCGCGATTGGTCCTGATGGCTCATTCAACTTCTCGTCTTGCTTCACCCATAACTATCGCGAGTTTCTTGGGGGCTTCTCGGACTGGGTCGAGCAGGTCGCCGACTCGCGCGATGCGCTCGATTACCGCCGGCGTATCAATGAGCCTGAGACCGCCTCGATGTGGCAGAGCCTTGGCTTCGGGCCTAACTACAAATCGGCCTATTGCATGGCGGTATGTCCCGCCGGCGAGGACGTGATCGGTCCCTACCTGCAAGACAAGCAGCGCCATCTGAAAGAGGTAGTGCGGCCGCTGCAAGACCGCCAAGAGCCGGTCTATGTGGTCAAAGGCTCAGATGCCGAGGCCGCTGCCCGCCGCAAGTTCAAGAACAAGACGGTAAAGTCAGTGTCGAGCGGCTTGAGATCACGAAGCATCGGCGGACTTCTCACCTTCATGCCGTTCGTGTTCCAGCCAAACCAGTCGAGAGGTTTCGACGCCGTCTTCCATTTCAAATTCACCGGCGCGGAAGACCGCGAAGCCACCATCACTATCAGGAACCGGACCATCGACATCAAGGATGGCCTACTCGGCAAGCCGGACCTTCGCGTCACGGCGGATGCCAAGACTTGGCTCGGCTTCCTCGCACACGAGAAGAATCTTCCGCTCGCGCTGCTGCGTAGGAAAATCCGCATCAAGGGCAACCCGCGCCTGTTGCTGAAATTCGGCAAGTGCTTCCCATCGGCTGGGCCGCACCACGAGCAGGTCGAAGTGCTGCCCGAGCCATCGTTCCTGAGGCGAGAGCCGTCGCGCTATCTCAAGAACGACCCGGCGACCGGTAGACTCAGATGGCTCGGCAAGCTCGTACTCGCCGAAAAGGAAGACGTGACTCACAACGTCAAGACATTCCGCTTCAGGCCTATCAACGGAGCGGAAATCCCCTTCGATTATTTGCCGGGGCAATTCCTCACGCTGCACATCGCGCCGGGAGGCGTTGCCACCAAGCGCTCTTACACCATCGCCTCCACGCCGACCTGGCGCGACCGGATCGAAATCACGGTCAAGCGCGAGGATCATGGCCTCGTCTCCCGCTGGCTGCACGATGAGCTTCGGCCCGGCGACGAGATCGAGATCGAAGCGCCGAACGGCACCTTCTATTTCACCGGCAAGGACGCCGAGAGCATCGTTCTAATTGGCGGCGGTGTCGGCATCACGCCGATGATGAGCGCGGCCCGCTACCTGACCGAGACCGGCTGGCCGGGCACGGTTCACCTGATCCTCGGCTTCAGGACGCCCAGCGATTTCATCTTCCAGGACGAGATCGCGGGACTGGAAGCGCGCAATCCTAATCTTCGTGTCACCGCCACCATGAGCCGGCCTGACGGCGCCGGGTGGAGTGGACGCAGAGGTCAGATCGATGCGGCGCTGCTCGCGGTTGCGGTGCCCGACATCGCCGCACATCGCGCGCATATTTGCGGGCCACCGGCGATGATGGATGCGGTGAAGGAGGCGCTCATCGGGCTTGGCATGTCAAACGAGCAAATCAGAACCGAAGCCTTCGGTACCATCAAGCGCGACCCGACCGCGAAAGGGGCAGCCTCGACGGCCATTTCCGGGAATGTGTTCTTCCAGGTGGCGAATACAACCGCGCCGGTCGTTGCCGGTTCGACCATCCTCGAGGCCGCCGATGAGGCAGAAGTCTTCATCGACAATGCCTGCCGGTCCGGGACCTGCGGCTCGTGCCGGGTGAAGCTCACATCGGGCGTGGTGCGAATGGCCGTCGAGGACGCGCTTACCAAAGAGGACAAGGCGGGCGGCTATATTCTCGCCTGCCAAGCCGAGATCAGTGGCGATGTCGTGGTCGATGCCTAGGAGGCACCCATGAATTCAATTCTGCTCGCGTTTCTTATCTTCGTTGCCGTTGGCGTGGGCCTATTGCTCGTTTCGCTGTTGATGGAGGCGCTTAGGCGCAAGCCGAAGCCACCGGCCACACTGCGCTGGGCGCCCAGCATTCCGATCCAGACAATAGAAATCGACGGCACCAAGCTTCGCTACATCAAGACCGGCAAAGGCCCCGTTCTCGTGCTGCTGCATACGCTCCGAACCCAGCTCGACCTGTTCGAGAAGGTCGTGCCGGAGCTTTCCAAGCATTTCACCGTCTATGCGCTCGACTACCCGGGGCATGGCTACTCGGATATTCCGAGCGCCCGCTACGATGCGGCCTTCTTCACCAGAGCGGTCGAAGGCTTTCTCAATAAGCTCGATTTGCGCGATGTGACGCTCGCAGGCGTGTCGATCGGTGGGTCGATTGCGCTGATAATTGCCGCGCGGCGAAACCCGCGTGTCGCCCGCGTCGTCTCCATCAATCCTTATGACTACGCCAAGGGACGCGGCATGGGCCGAGCAGGATTGTTCGGGGCTTTCGTTACCTATGCTTCCCTTCCGCCCGTCATCGGCGAGACCGTGATGCGATTGCGAAACTCGCTCATCATGAATGCGGTGCTGCGCGGGGGCGTTGCCGACTCGGACAGCATTCCGCCAGCACTGTTGAAGGAAATGTATCTCGTCGGGAACAGGCCGGGACACTATCCGGCCTTCTTGAGCCTTCTCCGCAATTCCGAGAGCTGGGAGGCTGCCACCAAGAACTACGGCCGCATCGAAATTCCGGTGCTACTGATCTGGGGAGACCAAGATTGGGCACGGCCGGTGGAGCGCGAACATGACCGCATGCTGATTCCGGGTGTCGAGATGCTGACGCTTCCTGAAGGAGGGCATTTCCTGCCCCTCGATCGCCCGCGCGAGCTGACCGACGCGATCGTCCGCTTCGCCTGCGGCGCGTCAAAAGCGGCTTCCTAGCCGAATTGCTCTCCCCAATTGTGCAGCGCCTTGAGCACCGGGCCAAGCGCCTTGCCCTTTTCGGTCAAGAAATATTCGTAGCGCGGCGGATGTTTTTCGTAGAGGCGCATGCCGATCACACCCTTAGCCTCGAGCGCCTTCAGCCGCGCCGACAGCGTGTTGGGCGCTACCCCTTCCAGCCCCGCCTCGAGTTGCTGGAAGCGTAAGGGTCCCTCGAGGAACAGGTCGCGCAGGATGAGCAGCGACCATCTCTCGCCGATCACGTCGAGCGCCCGCGCCACCGGGCAATTGTCTTGTGCATAGGAATTTGCCATGACGCAAAGGTAGACAAGCTCCTTGATGAAATCAAGTCACTTGCTATTGACAAGTTACTTGCATAGGAATAGTTAGTAGGCAGCCAACTCTAAAAAGGAGGCTTGTCATGACCGTTCCAACCTATCTCCCCTACGTCATCCTGACCGGAACCGCGCTCACCCTCGTCGCCATCCTCTACGGCCTAAACCGGGCGCTCACCGAGGCCGCATGGCCGGCGCCCGAGCGTAAGCGCGCCTTCGCAATTTCGGCCGCCATCCTTCTTGGCTGGCTTGCCGTCGCCCTCGGCCTTTCGGGCTCGGGCTTCTATCGGGTGACCGCGAATGGCATCCCCACCGTCCAATACGGACTGTTCCTGCCGATCGTGATCGGCGTCGCCTTGATTTGGCGATCGGAGCTTGCCCGGCGCATCCTCGACGCGGTGCCGCAATCATGGATCGTCAGCGTCCAGCTCTACCGCGCGCTCGGCGTGGTATTTCTGCTCGTCTATGCCGCCGGCGAATTCCCCGCCCTGTTCGCCTGGCCGGCCGGAGTGGGCGACATGGCCGTCGGCCTTTCCGCACCCTTCGTGGCTCTTGCCTATGCGCGGGCACCACATGAGAACGGCGGCGCCGTCAGGGCGTGGAACCTGTTCGGCATTCTCGACCTTACTGTCGCCGTGACGATGGGCTTCCTCACCTCACCGTCTGCGATCGCACCGATCGTGGTGCATCCCTCGAGCGAGCTGATAACCATGCTCCCCATGGTGATGATCCCCGTCTACATGGTGCCGCTCTCGATCGTGCTGCACATTGCCTCGCTCGTGAAATTGCACCGCGAAGAGGCCCGTGTCGCTGGCAAGGAAATGGTTCACGTTGCGGCCTGAGATCGTGCCCTAAAGCATTGCCCCTGATCTCGCGCCGGATGCAGGGGCTTTGGCGTCACTGAAGATCGGAGCCCGTCGCGGCCGTCGCAACCGGGTGCGGTTTCGAGATGATGTAGGCCGCCACGTCCCATGCCTGCTGCACGGTTAGGACCGGCTCGAGGTAATTAATGCCGAATGGCATGTTGTCGTGGATGTAGGACGCGGCGTAGACGGTCTTGGTCATGCCGGCGCCGGCGTTGAAGCTCGCATCACCCCAAGCGGAGGAATTGAATAACCGATGCCGCCCTGGCGAAGCTCGCCCTGCCCGTCCTCCTTGTGAAAGTTGGCGCAAAGCTTGGCATAGACTTCCTGGCCCCGCCGCGAGTCCGGTGGCTGCTCTGGCGGCTTGATCGGTCTTAAGCCCATGCCGGCGATGCGCACGCCCTCGGGCGTGCCC
>JBKOUI010000104.1:0-27074 GCA_046723315.1 Pseudomonadota bacterium
TGGCTGCCGCAAGCAGCGGAACTGACAAGGTTTTCACGAGACTATCCTCATCTTCGGCTCGCCCATACTGCCCCGGTTCGAAGAGTCGGCGAGCGGGTTGGGTTCGCTTCCCCCGGGGCCGCGTTTTAGACCCGAGGCGGGCAGGTTGCCAAGCGCCGAAATCTGCGACCTCGGCGTTCGTCGCCCCCGGACATTTACCAACAATGAAGCTCGATGCGGTGGTTGGCTGGCCGCGTTGACAAGGGTTTGGTTGAGGATTTGTAATATTGCACCCAGTCCCTCAAGACAGGTTGAGAGTCGCGCTCGAATTCGGCTTTCGACATCGGCACCGGGTCTCACAGATGCGAATGCCGTGGAAGAAACGAGCACAAGCCGCCGTGCCTCCCGCCGACGGCAATTTTGTCTGCAATATTTGCCTCCTCGAGAACACGGCTGAGTTGAGCAGCTTTAGCCGCGATAAGCCGAATTGTCAGTCTTGCCTGTCAACGCCGCGCCTTCGCGGTATCGTTCTGGCGCTAAGCCAAGCGCTGTACGGACGGGCTGTTCCGCTTCCGCAATTCGAGAAGAACAAGAGCATAGTCGAAATCGGCATGAGCGATTGGCCGGGTTATGCAAACGTTGTCACCGATCGCTTCAGCTACACCAATACGATGTTCCATACTGAGCCACGGCTTGACGTCTTAGATGCGAGCTCGACAGCCAAATACAGAAATCTCGACTTTATCCTCTGTAGCGATGTTTTCGAGCACGTGCTGCAACCGGTCAGTCGCGGCTTTGCCAATCTCCGTGCCATGCTGAAACCCACCGGGGCTCTCATCTTCTCGACACCGTTCAGCAATCTTCCCGCGACGATCGAACATTTCCCGGGTTTGCGCGAATTCGGAACGGCCAAGGTAGGCGAAGACTGGGTCGTCATTAATCGCAAGCAGGACGGAAGTTACGAGGTGTTCGACAAGGACGTGCGGTTCCACGGTGGTCCCGGCACCGTCCTCGAAATGCGCATCTTTGCCAAAAATGACCTGCTGCACCTCATGGAAGACGCCGGATTCAGCGTGGAGCTTCACCGGGCGAGCCTCGCTTGCGGCTACTATTGGCCATCTCCGCTGGAGTACATGCTGAGCTGCGTAATGACAGCGCGGCTGCGCTGATCGTCCGGCGGTGCGACTGGGGTCGCGTTGACAAGGGTTTGGCCGCCTCTTATGTCTCGAAGTGCTTTTGTTTCCCTGGCATTTTTTCGACGCTTTCAGCCGGTTTGATTGCGATCTCGCCGGTGAGCGTCCTGCCATAAGAGGCTAACCAATCATGCTTTCCCTTGGCGCCATCGCCAGCAAGGTGTTCGGCTCTCTCAACGACCGTAAGCTCAAAAAATACGGGCCCGTCGTCGCCAAGATCAATGCGCTCGAGCCTGAGGTCGCCGCGCTAACGGACGAACAACTGCGCGCCCGCACCGAGGACTTCCGCGCTCGAGTACAGGCCGGCACCGAGCTTGACGATCTGATTCCCGAAGCATTCGCCACCGTGCGCGAGGCCGCCAAACGAACGCTTGGCCAGCGCCATTTCGATGTGCAGCTCGTAGGCGGCATGGTGCTGCATGAGGGCCGCATCGCCGAGATGAAGACCGGCGAAGGCAAGACGCTGGTCGCCACCCTCCCCGTCTATCTCAACGCGCTCGCCGGCCGGGGCGTCCATGTCGTCACCGTGAACGACTACCTCGCCAAGCGCGACGCGGCGTGGATGGGCGCGATCTATGAGTTCCTCGGGCTTTCCGTCGGCTGCATCGTGCACGAGTTGGACGACCAGCAGCGGCGCGAGCAATATGCCCGCGACGTGACTTACGGCACCAACAACGAGTTCGGCTTCGATTATCTCCGCGACAATATGAAATACGCGTCCTCCGAGATGGTGCAGCGCGGCCACTACTACGCCATCGTCGACGAAGTGGACTCGATCCTGATCGACGAGGCGCGCACGCCGCTCATCATCTCCGGCCCACTCGACGATCGCTCGGAGCTCTACAACACCATCGACAAATTCATTCCGGAACTGGGCGCCGGCGATTTCGAGCTCGACGAGAAGACGCGCGTTGTCACCCTGACCGAAGCCGGCAACGAGCGAGTCGAGCAACTGCTAATGAATGCCGACTTGCTCAAGGGGGAATCGCTCTACGACATCGAGAACGTCACGGTCGTTCACCACGTGCAACAGGCGCTTCGCGCGCACAAGCTGTTCCAGCGCGACCGCGACTATATCGTGAAGAACGGCGAGGTCATCATCATCGACGAGTTCACCGGCCGCATGATGCAAGGCCGGCGCTACTCCGAAGGCCTGCATCAGGCGCTCGAGGCCAAGGAGCACGTGGCCATCCAGCCGGAGAACCAGACGCTCGCCACCATCACCTTCCAGAACTATTTCCGCCTCTACCAGAAGCTCGCCGGCATGACCGGCACCGCCGTGACCGAGGCCGACGAGTTCATGGAGACTTACGGCCTCGACGTGGTCGAGGTGCCGACCAACATGGACATGATCCGCGCCGACGAGGACGACGAGGTCTATCGCACCGCGCAGGAGAAGTACCGGGCCATCATCAATCTGATCAAGGATGCGCGGAAGCGCGGCCAGCCAATGCTGGTCGGCACCGTGTCGATCGAGAAATCGGAGATCCTGTCGGGGCTGCTCAAGAAGGAGAAGGTGCCGCATCAGGTGCTGAATGCCCGCTACCACGAGCAGGAAGCGCACATCATCGCGCAGGCCGGCGTGCCCGGCGCCATCACCATCGCCACCAACATGGCGGGACGCGGCACCGATATTCAGCTCGGCGGCAATCCTGACATGCTCACCGAGGATTGGATCACGGCCGAGAACGAAAAGGGTAAGGAGCTGACGCCGGAGGAGATCGCCGCCAAGCGGAAAGAGATCATGGCGGAGGTCGCCGAGCGCAAAAAGACGGCGCTCGAAGCCGGCGGCCTCTACGTGGTCGGCACCGAGCGCCATGAGAGCCGGCGCATCGACAATCAGTTGCGCGGCCGCTCGGGGCGGCAAGGCGATCCCGGCCGCTCGCGCTTTTTCCTCTCGCTCGAAGACGACCTCATGCGCATCTTCGGCTCGCAGCGCATGGACGGCATGCTTCAGGCGCTCGGCCTGAAAGAGGACGAGGCCATCGTCCATCCCTGGATCAACAAGGCGCTGGAGAAGGCGCAGGCGAAGGTCGAGGCGCGCAACTTCGACATCCGCAAGAACCTGCTCAAATACGACAACGTGATGAACGATCAGCGCAAGGCAATCTTCGATCAGCGGCGCGAGCTTCTGAGCGACGCCGATCTATCCGAGACCATCGCCGACATGCGCCGGCAGGTGATCGACGATTTGGTTGCTGATGCCATTCCCGAGAAGTCCTACGCCGAGCAGTGGGATGTCGAGACCCTCACGCAGGCGACGAAAGACGTCTTCGGCCTCGACTTGCCGCTTGCCGAGTGGGCCGCCGAGGAGGGCATCGGCGAGGGCGAGTTCCACGGGCGGCTGATCAAGGCCGCGGACGAGAAGGCTGCCAACAAGGCCGCAAATTTCGGGCCGCAGGTGATGCGGCAGATCGAGCGGGCCGTGCTGCTGCAGACCCTCGACAATCTATGGCGGGAGCACCTCGTTACGCTCGAGCATCTCCGCCAGGTCATCGGACTGCGCGGCTACGGCCAGCGCGATCCGCTGAACGAATACAAGAATGAGGCCTTCACCCTGTTCGAGCACATGCTGGCGCGACTCAGGGAGGCCGTGACCGGGCAGCTCATGCATGTCGAGCTTGCACGACCGGATGAAGCGCCGCCGCTGGAGCCCACCGAGCTTCCACCCATGGAGGCGCATCACTTCGATCCGACCACCGGCGAGGACGAGTTTGCGCTCGAGTTGGCCAATGCCGGCGGCAATGGCCGCGGCGGGGCGGCCAAGCCTGCGCGCGCGCGGAAGGCAGGCGCAACCGCCGCCGTAGCGGTCGATCCGACAGATCCTGCGACGTGGGGCAAGGTGCAGAGGAACGCGCTCTGCCCATGCGGCTCAGGCAAGAAATACAAGCACTGCCACGGCGCCTTCAGCTAGACGCAGAGCCCACTCCTAGTCCTGATTTAAAAGAACTGATTGCTAATGCCCCGAGGAATCGTCGGCCTCGGTGGAATCGTCAGGCGAAACACCATCCGGAGCAGCATCGTGGCTCTGCTTGAGATCATCGATCCCTTGCTGGATCGACTGCATCTGGTCGTAGTCTTCTTGCGTCGCGCCACCAGTGTAGGGGTCTGAGCCGATAGTCAGCGTGTCGGTGTCGCCGCTGTTATACCCCGACTCATAGTCGCCGGCGGAGGCGCTGGTAAGCGGGACGGCGAGAAGCCCAATCGCGGCGGCCGCAATCGCAATCAAAGATACCTTGTGCATTTATTTCCCCCCTGTGAGCCCTAGACCGGATCAGCCCGGCGGCGCATCTTACACGAGTCCGATTGCTGGAGGGCAAGCTGCGATCTCCAGTCAAGAATTGCCGGCGACTTCAGGAGGGCAGCGTTCCTCTACGGCGCCGCTAATCGTGGCGCTCGACCCAGGCTCGAACACGTAACGGCCGTTGCACACGCTGACCACGGGCGGGAGGCGACTTGCCTCGAACATGTCGTAGCCCTTCTTGAGGTCGGCCCAGAAGCCTTCCCATTTGGCGCCCTTGCGTACCCAGAGATTGCGATCGGTCATGCGGAACGGGAACACGTGAACGGGTATCCTCTGCTCCCCGTTGTCGAGCGCTGCCGTCACAAAACTCCACAGCTCACCAATGACGGGATCGGTCACGGCGTAGCAGCCGACCGACGCGCACCCGCCATGCACCATGAGGAATGATCCGGTACGCCCATGTGCCTGGTCGAAAACGTTGGGGAAGCCGAGACTGAACGAGCGATACATGCGGCTGTTCGGATTGAGCTGGTCGGCCGCGACTGTATAGAAGCCCTCCGGCGCCTGCTTGTCGCCCTCTCTGAGCTTAGGCCCTAGCCGTCCAGACCAGCGGCAGATTGGATAGGTGGCAAAACGCACGAAGCGGCCGTCCTTCTCGACCCATAGCTCAAGCTCCGAGTCGAGCTTGAAGATGCGCAAATAGATCGGCACGCCGAGCTTGATGCCTTTCGCCGCGAGCCTCTCGTCGAGCCGGGCGAGGTCAGGCGTGCCGGCGAGAGGCTGGCCAGCGCGAAACCGGCTCTCATTCTCCCAGCGCGTCCAGTTGATGCGCATGCGGTCGATGAATGCGCGGCCGTCGGCCGAGAGCAGATACCAGCCGCCGAGACCAAGGATGATGAGAAGGATCAAACCGCGCATGGTTCAGAGGTTCAGAATCACAAGTTAGAACTTGGAAGCCAGAGGCAGAGTATACGATTTGCTCCGCCACTCTGAATTCTGACTTCTGATTTCTAAACGTCGGCTACTTGCCCGCTGCCGGCGCGGCTGGCCCGAGCGTGAAGGCCTGGTAGGCAGGCTTGGCCGGCCCAAACCTCAGTCCGAGCACGCTGCCGAGCGGCTTGGTGAGCGACGCCGAGACGTCCTTTTTCGTGCTGCTCTTAGCCTCTTGCTGCGCGGGCGCGCGTGAGATCGGCAATCTCTGCCAAGCGGGACACGCTCCGCTCGGATCGGCACGTGCGCCGCGATCGACGAAGGCAGCGTTGATCAGATAGTGCTTCTCGCACACCGCCACGCGTGGCGGCAAATGCGTGACCTCGAAATAGTCGTAGCCCTCTTTCAGGTTCTTCCAGAAATCGTACCACTCAGAGTCCTTATGCGACGCCATGTTGGCCGCCGTCATGCGGAACGGATAGGCCTGGATCTGGAACGCCTGCTGGCCGCCTTGCAGCGCCTGATAGGCGAGGATGAAGATCTCCTCGACCACGCCGTCGGTCATGGCGTAGCAGCCAGCCGAGGTGCAATCGCCATGCACCATGATGTCTTGCCCAGTGCGCCCATAGGCGCGATCGTAGGCATTGGGGAAGCCGATATTGAACGAGAGGTGGTACTTGCTGTTCGGGTTCATCTGCTCTTGCGACACAAGATAGAACCCTTCCGGCGCCTGGCGGTCGCCTTGGCTCACCTTTGGGCCAAGCCCTCCGGAATAGCTGCAGATCGGATAGGTCTTGAACAGATAGAAGCGTCCGTCATCCTTGGCCTTCCAGACTTCGAGCTCGGACTCGGCCTTGAAGATGCGGAGGAGGACGGGCGCGTCCTCCTTCATGCCTTTTTGGGCAAGAAGGGCCCGCGTCTGCGACGACAGCGGCTTCATGTAGGAGAGTCCGAACTCGCCACAGCCGGCCAGCGCGGCAACCATAAGTACCACGCTCGCGGCGGAAATTGCCGTGACTAAACTTGAACGAAGCATACGCAGTGCCCCTTGCGCACCTCGGCCAAGATCGAACTTGAGAGGTTAAGGCGAAGTTAGCGCTCCTGGTGGCGCTCTCCCCTCCTGCCACCCCCGATTTTTGCCGGCATTATAAGCCGGCAGGTGAGCCAGTTGGACTCAAAAAATGGCACTTTTTTGGGCGTAAGCGCTAGCTCGGGCGGCCAATCGACAGGAATTTCTCCCGCCTTTCCTGGCGAATTTCGGAGGGAATCATATCGTCGTAGTCGGCCAGGGCCTTGACGATGGTGTCGCCGGTGGCGCGTACCACCTCGACGCCGTCTCTATGAGCCCCGCCAATCGGCTCGGGGATGATGCCGTCGACCACGCCAAGCTTGAATAGGTCCTGTGCCGTGATCTTCATATTGGTGGCCGCGTCCATAGCGCGCGTCGAATCGCGCCACAGGATCGAGGCGGCGGCCTCGGGCGAGGCGACGGTGTAGATGGCGTGCTCAAGCATATAGACGCGGTTCGCGGTGGCGATGGCGACCGCGCCGCCCGACCCTCCCTCCCCGATGATCACCGACACGATGGGCACACCAAGGCTCAAGCAGCAGTCGGTAGAGCGGGCGATGGCCTCCGCCTGGCCGCGCTCCTCGGCTCCGATGCCAGGATAGGCGCCGGCGGTATCGACCAGGCTGACCACCGGCAGAGAGAAGCGGTCGGCCATGTCCATGAGTCGGACCGCCTTGCGATAACCTTCGGGCCTGGCCATGCCGAAATTGTGCCTGATGCGGCCTTCGGTATCCGAGCCCTTCTCGTGCCCGATCACCATCACCGACCGCCCGGCGAGCCGGCCGATGCCACCGAGGATAGCCTGGTCCTCGGCGAAGGAGCGGTCGCCTGACAGCGGGGTGAAGTCCTGCACCAGGCCGTCGATGTAATGGCGGAAGTGCGGGCGGTCTGGATGGCGGGCGACTTGCGTCTTTTGCCACGGGGTAAGCTCGGCGTAAGTCTCCTCCAACGCCTCTCTCGCTTTTGCCTCAAGCTTGGCAAGCTCCTCCTCGATGGGGACCGAAGGCTGCGAGGCGGCAAGCGCCTTCAACTCGGCGACCTTGCTTTCGAGCTCGGCAATTGGCTTTTCAAAATCGAGATAGGTGCGCATCAGGCCTCAACCTGCCTTCGGGGGACGCCTGCCCCAGCAATTGGGGGCCAATAAGGCAGCGGCGGCTTGGTTGTAAGTGGACTTGGCGCGCGGACGTGTCAACCAGAGAGGCCGTCCTAAGACAGGCCTAGCTCCGCTTGGTTAAATGCGCCCGAGCCAGTGGATGATGCTCCTCGACGAGCCTTCTCAGTCGCTCCTCGATGACATGAGTATAGATCTGCGTTGTCGAGATGTCCGCATGACCGAGAAGCTGCTGCACGGTGCGGAGATCGGCGCCCCGCTCGAGCAGATGGCTGGCGAAGGCATGACGGAGCACGTGCGGCGAAACGCGTGCGGGCTCGATGCCAGCGGCAATGGCAAGGGCTTTGAGCTCCTGGCCGAAGCGCTGGCGCGTCAGATGCTCTCCGCCTGTCGAAGGAAAGAGCCAAGGCGACTTTGTCCTTCTGTTCGCCTCATCCTCTCCGACCGCGGCCAAATGCGCGGCGAGCGCATTGCGCGCGGCGTCGTTCAGCGGGACGAGGCGCTCTCGTCCACCTTTGCCCTTGATGGTGAGCACGCGGTCGTCGGCAGTAAGTACGCCGCGAGGCAAAGAGATGAGCTCCGAGACGCGCAGTCCAGTGGCGTAGAGCGTCTCGAGCAGTGCGTAGAGCCTTAGCGCCCGACGCCGTGCTGCGCCGTCAGCGGTCCGTTCGCTTGCGCCGGCTGCCGTGTCGAGCAGCGTCTCGACCTCGGCGAAGGAGAGGATCTTGGGAAGCGGCCGCGGCAGGCGCGGGCTGTCGATCGCGGAGCAAGGATCGTCCTTGCGCAAACCCTCGGCCAGGAGAAAGCGGAAGAACTGGCGTATGGCGGAAAGCTTCCGCGCGCGCGAGGTTGGCGCGAGCCCCTTGCGGGCGAGACCGGCAAGGAATCCGCGCAAGTCCTCTGGCGTCGCCGTCCGCGCTGTCTTGCCCTTGGCGGTGATGAAGGCAAGGAACTCCGCAAGGTCTCGCGTGTAGGCCTCGACGGTGTGGGCGGCAGCGCCGCGCTCGGCGGTGAGCATGTCGAGAAAGAGCGCAAGCTCAGACGAGCCCTTGCCACGCGGAGATTTGCCTGCGCGGCTCACGGCGTGGCGCCTTCGCAAGTCGATCGTGAGACCTTACTGGGTGCGATTGGGCGCCGCCGAAGGAGCCGCTCCGGGCGCGGTGTTGCCGGCATCAGCACTCGGCGCGGGCGTGGACGCCGTCTGGTCCTCGATCCGTCCTTTGACGTTGCGGAGGGCCTTGGAGATTTCCTTGGGCTCGGGCTGGAAGTATTCGGCGAGCACATAGAGGCTTCCAGTGACGACACCGGCGATCACCCCCAGAATCATCAGGAAACGAAACAGTGTCGGCATCTAAGCGCTCGTATTCTTAACCGTCTTGTAGTCGCGAACGGGGCCCTATTATGACCCAAAAATCGCGCGAGCGCCTTAACCTCATTGGCATCATGGACGATTCGACAGGGCGCCGCCAGCATGGGAAATTGCGACCGCCAGCGAGTCGCGTGGCGTTAGCCCGAAAGCGGGCGGTAATTCTCCACTTTTTGCCAAAGAATGAGTCTAGGACTGACCGAGCACAAGAAAGAGGATCGCGAACAGCGGTTGGCGCAGATTCGCGAGGCCCTCGGCACGCGGAGCATCGTCCTGATCGGGCTTATGGGGGCAGGCAAAACCGCGGTAGGGCGGCGGCTTGCGGTGCGGCTCGACTTGCCCTTCATCGACGCCGACGCCGAGATCGAGGAGGCCGCCGGGTCCACCATTAGCGAGATCTTCGCCGAGCATGGCGAGGCCTATTTCCGCCAAGGCGAGCGCAAGGTGATCGCCCGGCTGCTCAGCGGCGGTCCGCAAGTGCTTGCCACCGGCGGTGGCGCGTATATGAACGCCGATACCAGGGCGAACATCAAGGCGCACGGCATCTCAATCTGGCTCAAGGCGGAGCTTAAGGTGTTGCTCAAGCGCGTGAACCGGCGCGACAACCGGCCCCTGCTTGCCGGCGACGACCATGAGGCAGTGATGAAGAAGTTGATGGCGGAGCGCTATCCCGTTTATGCCGAAGCGGATTTGACCGTGGAGAGCCGCGACGTGCCGCATGACGTGATCGTGGGCGCAGTGGTCGACGCGCTTGCCGGCAAGCTTGGCTGCGCAAAAAACCCGGCTAAAGACGAAAGCCCCAAGAAGGTGTGAAGATGCGCGACGGCGCGGCCGCCTTGGTTTCAGGCCAAGGCGAAACAACCATTAAAGTGACGCTCCCCGGGCGCAGCTACGCGATCGTCATCGGCGAGGACCTCATCGCCTCGACGGGAAGGCGTATTGCCGCGTCGGTTCCCGGTGCGCGCTGCGTGGTGGTGAGCGACCGGAATGTCGCCGCCCTCTATCTTGCACCCCTCAAGGCGAGCCTCGATCAGCACGCGCTTTTCCGCGGCGAGGCGATCGTGAGTCCAGGCGAGGCGAGCAAGAGTTTCTCCGTGCTTGCGCCGCTTTGCGAGAGTCTGCTCGCGCTCGGAGTTGAGCGTGGCGACTGCATCATCGTGCTTGGCGGCGGCGTGGTGGGAGACTTGGCGGGATTTGCCGCAAGCATCCTACGGCGAGGTGTGCGCGTCGTGCAGATGCCGACCACCCTGCTCGCCCAGGTCGACTCGGCGATCGGCGGCAAAACCGGCATCGACACAAGACAGGGAAAGAACCTGATTGGCACCTTCCACCAGCCGAGCCTCGTGCTCGCGGATGTTTCGGTGCTCTCAACGTTAAGCCCCCGCGAGTTTCGCGCGGGCTACGCCGAAGTGGTGAAATACGGGCTGCTCGGCGACGCGGCGTTCTTCGCCTGGCTCGAGCGGAATTGGGCCGAGGTGTTCGGAGGCCAAGGTGGCAAGCGCCGGCATGCCGTCGAAACGAGCGCCCGCGCCAAAGCCAAGATCGTCGAGGAGGACGAGCGCGAAACGAGCGGCACACGCGCTCTGCTCAATCTTGGCCATACATTTGGCCACGCTCTCGAAGCTTACGCCGGCTATTCTGACCGGCTGCTCCACGGAGAGGCGATCGCCATCGGCATGCGGCTCGCCTTCACCTTCTCGGCCGAGCTTGGACTCTGCCCTGCGGATGACGCGGCTCGTGTCGAGCAGCATCTCGCCGTTGTTGGACTGCCAACCAAGATCGCAGCCATCCCTGGCAGGAAGCCCACGCCTGACGAATTGTTGCAGCTGATGGCTCAAGACAAGAAAGTGAAGGGCGGCAAGCTCGCGCTCGTGCTCGTGCACGGCATCGGCACGGCGTTTGTCGAGCGCGATGTGCCGTTGCCAACGCTCACCAAGTTCCTCACTGAGGAGTGCGGCAAACGATGACCCTAGGCTTGGGAATTACGCTTGGCGCAATCCTGGGTCTCCTCCTCGCCTCGGCCTTCTTCTCCGGCTCTGAGACGGCGCTGACCGCGGCCTCGCCCGCCAAGATGCACGCGCTCGAACAGGACGGAAGCCGCCGCGCGCGCGTGGTGAACTACTTGCTCGCCGTTCGCGAGCGGTTCATCGGGGCGATCCTGCTCGGAAACACGCTCGCCAACGTCGCCGCCTCGGCTCTCGCCACGAGCCTGTTCTTGACCCTGTTCGGCGAGCGGGGCGTGGCCTACGCCACGGTGGTCATGACGGTGATTGTGGTGCTGTTTGCAGAGGTGCTCCCCAAAACCTACGCCATCGTCAATGCCGACCGCATGGCGCTCGTGGTGGCGCCGGCCGTGCGTTTCGTGGTGACGCTTCTCGCGCCCTTCATCACCGCCATGCAGTTCCTCGTGCGGCATACGTTGCGCCTGTTCGGCGTCTCGATCAGCGACGAGGCCGAGGTGCTCTCCGCGCATGAGGAACTCAGGGGCACGATCGAGCTCATTCACAAGGAAGGCGGGGTGGTGAAGCTCGACCGCGACATGCTTGGCGGCGTGCTCGATCTCCGCGAGCTGACCGTCTCCGACATCATGATCCATCGGACCAAGATGGACGCGATCGACGCCGGGCTCCCCACCGACCAGATCATCGATCTTGCTTTGAAGAGCTCCCATACGCGGCTGCCGCTCTGGCGCGGCGAGCGCGAGGAGATCGTCGGCATCCTGCACGCCAAGACGCTGCTCAGGGCTCTCCGACACACCAAGGGTGATGTGAGCAAGCTCGATATCATGGCGCTGGCTACGCCGCCTTGGTTTGTGCCGGACACGACGACGCTCAAGGATCAGCTCAGCGCTTTCCTCAAGCGCAAGTCGCACTTCGCCATTGTGGTCGACGAATATGGGGAGGTGATGGGCCTCGTCACGCTCGAGGACATCATCGAGGAGATCGTGGGCGACATCACCGACGAGACTGATATCGCCTCGATTGCTGCCCGCCCGCAGGCCGACGGCTCGGTGATCGTCGAAGGCTCGGTGCCTCTGCGCGATCTCAACCGGCTGATGGACTGGGATTTGCCCGACGAGGAGGCGACCACGGTCGCGGGCCTTGTTCTGCATGAGGCGCAGACCATCCCCGACGCTGGCCAGTCCTTCACCTTCCATGACTATCGCTTCGAGGTGTTGAGACGACAGCGGAATCGTCTCACCAGCATCCGCGTGACGCCGCCGCAAGGCGCGCGCAAAGCAAAGATTCCCGAGAGCAAGGCCTCATAGCGGCCGCGAGCGCTCCTCGGGTGCGAGCGCCGTGATGGCGAGAGCGTGGATCTTACCGCCGAGCTCCTCGGCCAGGACTTCGTTCACCATGCGGTGACGCTCGAGCCGCGTCTTGCCAGCGAAGCTTTGCGACACCACTTTGATGGTGAAATGACTCCCGCCGGTTCCGGGCGAGCTCGCATGGCCCGCATGGCGATGGGAGTCGTTGATGACTTCGAGGGACTCCGGCGCGAAGGCTTGTTGCAACTTCTTGATGATCTGCACTTCGACGCGCATTACCGCCGTTCCTCGATACTTAAACCGATCATCATATCCCAAGCACAGGCTCAAGGGCCATTCTTGTTGTGTCAGCCGCCGCTACTCATAATGCTTCCGAGATGAAGCTCGACTCGAAATTCTTCGACCGTCTGCGCGTCAAGCCCGACGAGAACCGGCTGTTGCGCGACGCTTGTCCGGTTTGCGAGTGGAAAGGTTGCACCGAGCCTGGGCTTTACCCCGCACCCAAGGGCCGCGGGCTCGAGGGTAAGTATTACCGCTACTGCCTCGACCATGTTCGGGCCTACAACAAGACCTACAACTATTTCGCCGGGTTGCCCGACGAGGAAGTGGTCAAGCATCAGAAGGACGACACGATCGGGCATCGCCCGACCTGGTCGATTGGCGTCAACCCATGGGCGCGCGGCCGGGCGGCGAAAAACGGCGCCCGCGCCGGAGGCTTCGCCCATCGTTTCACCACTTACGATCCCTTTGGCTTGTTTCCCGAGCGTGCAAGCACGGAAACCACGCCCGACGGCAAGCCGGTACGGCAACTGAGGCGTGCAGAGCGGAAATGCCTGCGCCAGCTCAACCTCGAGGACAGCGCCACCAAGGCCGACATCAAAGCAAGGTTCAAGGAACTGGTTAAGCGGCTGCACCCTGACCACAACAAGGGCGATCGCCGCTCAGAGGACAAGTTGCGCGAAGTCATTCAAGCCTATAACTATCTGAGACAGGCAGGGCTTGCGTAGGTCGCTGGCAGCCCTCCCCGAAACTCAAGGCTCCCGCATCTTGCGAGCCCATTTGAAACGCGACAAAACAGGCTTCCACTGACCATGACACTTGAAACTGCCCGTAACGGCGCCGGCCTGCCGGACATGCAGGTTTCTGTCCGCCAGGTCTTCGGCATCGATACCGATCTCGAAGTGCCGGCCTATTCGCGTCCCGACGAGCACGTGCCGGACGTCGATCCGGACTATTTGTTCAACCGGGAGGTGACGCTCGCGATCCTCGCCGGCTTCAAGCACAACCGCCGGGTGATGATCCAGGGCTATCATGGCACCGGCAAATCGACGCATATCGAGCAGGTCGCGGCGCGGCTCAACTGGCCGTGCATGCGCATCAATCTCGACAGCCATGTGAGCCGCATCGATCTCGTCGGCAAGGATGCCATCGTGCTGCGCGACGGGCAGCAGGTGACCGAGTTCCGGGAGGGCATCCTGCCTTACGCGCTCCAATCCAACACCGCGCTCTGCTTCGACGAGTATGACGCGGGCCGCCCCGACGTGATGTTCGTGATCCAGCGCGTGCTGGAGGTCTCGGGCAAGCTCACTCTGCTCGACCAGTCCAAGGTGATCAGGCCGCATCCGGCGTTTCGTCTGTTCTCGACCACCAACACCATCGGGCTTGGCGATACGAGTGGCCTCTATCATGGCACGCAACAGATCAACCAAGGCCAGATGGACCGCTGGTCCATCGTGGTCACACTCAACTACCTGCCGCATGACGACGAGGTGAACATCGTGCTGGCCAAGGCCAAGTCCTGGAACACCGAAGCTGGGCGCAAGACGGTCGGCGCCATGGTGCGCGTCGCCGAGCTCACGCGGAACGCCTTCATGAATGGCGACCTGTCGACGGTGATGAGCCCGCGCACGGTGATTACCTGGGCCGAGAATGCCGAGATCTTCTGCGATATCGGCACGGCCTTCGCGCTTTCCTTCATCAACAAATGCGATGAGCTCGAGCGCGGTCTGATCGCCGAGTTCTATCAGCGCTGCTTCGGCGAGGACCTGCCGCAGTCGACCGCCAACGTTGCATTGAGCTAGCGATGTCGCTCACCAGGCGCAAAGAGGCGCCGCTCGACCCGTTCAAGCGCGCCGTGACGCTGACCACGCGCTCGATTGCCGCCGACAGTGCCGTCGAGGTGGTGTTCTCGAGCGAGCCGCCTGGATTGTCCGGCAAGACGGCGCGCCTGCCTGAGCCTTCACGCATCCCGAGCAAAGCCGAGATCGCGGTGATCCGCGGCCATGCCGACGCGGCAGCGTTGTCCGTCGCCTGCCACGATCCCAAGGTGCATGCGAGATTGGCGCCGCCCGGCGGAGAGGCCCGCGCCGTATTCGAGGCGATCGAGCAGGCGCGCGTCGAGGCGATCGGCGCCCAGCGCATGCAAGGCGTCGCGGCCAATCTCTCCGCCCGCATCGAGCAACGCTATGAGCGAAGCCGGTTTGCGGAAATTGCCGAGCGCTCGGAAGCGCCGCTGCCCGATGCGCTTGGCCTTCTCGTGCGCGAAACGCTCACCGGACAAATTCCGCCGGCCAAGGCACGCGCCATCGTCAATCTATGGCGCCCCTGGATTGAAGGCCGGGCGCGCTCGGTGCTCGAGCGTATGCCGGAGATGCTGTTCGACCAGGACGCCTTCGGCAGACTTACGCGGGACCTTCTTGTCGCGCTCAATCTTGCCGACCAGCTCGATCAGCAGCAGGACGAGGATCGGCAATCGAGCGAGACGGAAAGCGACCCCAACGCTGCCGATGCCGAGGATGAAAACTCCCAAGGCGAGCAGCGCGCCGATCTTTCCGACGCCCGCTCAGAACGCGACGCCGATAGCGAGCAGGCGCTCGACGACCGTGAGGACGGCTCGACCGACCGGCTCGACCGCGAAGCCGACGCCGCGGAGCTGCCGCGACGCTCCGAGCCGTGGCGGCCCAACCCGTCGGTGCTCGATGATCCGGAGGCCTTCGGCTATAAGGTGTTCACCCGCGCCTATGACGAGATCGTGAATGCCGAGGAGCTATGCGACCCGGACGAACTCGAGCGCTTGCGGTCCTTCCTCGACAAGCAGCTCGTTGCGCTTCACGGCGCGGTGGCCCGGCTTGCCAACCGGCTCCAGCGGCGCCTCCTCGCCCAGCAGAACCGCGGCTGGGACTTCGACCTCGACGAGGGCATGATCGACGCAGCACGGCTCGCCCGCGTCATTGTCGATCCCATGCATCCCCTGAGCTACAAGCAGGAGCGCGACACCGAGTTTCGCGACACCGTGGTTACGCTGCTGCTCGACAATTCGGGCTCGATGCGCGGGCGGCCCATCATGGTCGCTGCCTGCTGCGCCGACATTCTCGCCCGCACGCTTGAGCGCTGCGGCGTGAAGGTCGAGATCTTGGGCTTTACGACACGAGCCTGGAAGGGCGGGCACTCACGCGAAGAGTGGCTCAATGCGCTGAAGCCTCCCCTGCCGGGCCGCCTCAACGACCTACGTCATATTATCTATAAGGCCGCCGATGCGCCGTGGCGGCGTTCGCGGCGCAATCTCGGGCTGATGATGCGCGAGGGTCTCCTGAAGGAGAACATCGACGGCGAGGCGCTAACCTGGGCGCATAACCGCCTGCTTGCCCGCCCAGAGCAGCGGCGCATCCTGATGATGATCTCCGACGGCGCTCCGGTCGACGATTCCACGCTCTCGGTCAACTCCGGGTCATATTTGGAGCGTCATCTCCGTCAGGTGATCGAAGAGATCGAGAGCCACTCCTCAGTGGAGCTTCTCGCCATCGGCATCGGCCATGACGTTACGCGCTATTACCGGCGCGCCGTCACGGTCACCGATGCAGAGGAACTTGCGGGCGTCATGACCGAAAAGCTTGCCGAGCTGTTCGATGAGGACCTCGCCTGGCGGCAGCTTCATCGCGCTGTGCCTTCGGCGGCGCGGGCGAAGCGCCGGAAACTCAATTAGCGTGGGGCTCCCCAGCCGCACAGCCCGGCGCTGTTCCGCAGCTCTGTTCGCTGCTGTCGTGTGCGCTTCCATACCGGCAGTTGCCGACAAGCCCGCGACGGTGCTTGAAGGGCCGGTGACGGCGAAGGTCACCGCCATTCCCATCGACTTCGACCGCGAGCACCCCGAGCGCAAGGAGTTCGGCAAGCTCGTGTTCAGGGGCGGGCTCAATCTTTTCGCCAACTCGATCTATTTCGGCGGCTATTCGGCGCTCGTCATTGATCCCTCGGGAGCGAGCATCCTCGCCATCTCGGATGCCGGGACGTGGCTTAAGGCCAATCTCGACTACAACGGGCGGCAGCTCAAAGGCTTGAGCAACGTGGTGCTTGGCCCGGTGCTCGGCAGCGACGGCAAGCCTCTCGCGAAGGACGAAGACCGCGACTCCGAGGGCATGACCTTGGTTGATGGGGACACCAAGCAGGGCACCGCCTATGTCTCCTTCGAGCGCAAGCACCGTATCGCGCGTTATCCCTTCACCTCTGAGGGTTTCGGCCCGCCGAGCGGCACGATTCCGCTTCCCCCCGGCGCCAAGGCAATGAGCGCCAATCGCGGCATCGAAGCCATGACGATGATTCGGTCGGGGAGGCGCAAAGGCACGCTCGTCGCCTTTTCGGAGCGGCTTCCCGACAAAAGCGGAAATCTGACCGGCTGGCTGATTGGAGGCCCGACGCCGGGAAAGATTGCGCTGAAGCCGATTGGCGGCTTCGACATCACTGACGCTGCCGGCCTTCCCGATGGTGGCCTCGTGATCCTCGAACGGAGGTTCCGTTATAGCGAAGGCGTCCAGATGCGGATCAGGCGCGTTGCGACGAGCGAGCTCAAGCCTGGCGCGGTGATCGAGGGAGAGGTGCTGCTCGAAGCGAACGACACGCTCAACATCGATAACATGGAGGCGATCGCCGCCTATCGCAGGCCTTCCGGGGAAACCATCATCACGGTGATGTCGGACGACAATTACAGCGGGCTCCAGCGCACGCTGATCATGCAGTTCTCACTTCCGGGCGGCGAACCGATTGCCGCCGGTGCTCCTGCAAACTAAGAGGCGGCTTCGGGTTGGGCGGCGCTCGCCTTGGCGATATCGCGCTTGAGCCGCCGCGCTTTCAGCGACAGCTCGTCGTCACCGGCCTTCAAAAGAAAGGCATCGAGCCCGCCGCGATGCTCGACCGAACGCAGAGCATGGGCGCTGACGGTGAGCCGCACGCGCTTCTTCAAGGCGTCGCTTTGCAATGTGACATTGCACAAATTCGGTAGAAACCGGCGCTTGGTGCGGCGCTTAGCATGGCTCACATTGTTGCCGGTGAGCACGGCTTTGCCGGTGAGCTCGCAACGACGGGCCATGGTGGAAAATCCTTCCTTCGAGATAAAGCGAAAACTGGTCGCCGCCTGCCCTCGTGTCATACAGGCGTCGCGACCAGAGCCGGGAGATATACGGGCACAGTATTTGGGGGTCAAGCTTCCCTTCCCAAACCTCACAATTGACGAAATCTACGAATACCCCGAAATTTAGGGGCGGAGTGTTTCGGCCACTCCCGCGAGGGATATAAAAGCCCATGTGGGCAGTACGACACGCTTTAAGCCTTGTGGCCGTTGCCGCCCTGACTTTGGGACTTGGCGGCAATTTCCCTCCCTCAAACGCTTTTGCCGAGAACGCGATTTCGACCGCAAGCCGCATCGAGGCGGTCTATCGGGTCGACCTCGGTAGCTTCAATCTTGGCAACTTCCGTCTCACCACCGTCTTCCACGGCGACGGCTACGAGATGCGCGGCGAGGGCCGCTTCACCATCCTCAAAGGTCTGCTCTATGAGTGGCGGGGCGTGACGGCGAGCTCGGGCCGCGTGACCAGCGCGGGTCCCGAGCCGGCCATGTATGCGCTTAGCTACTCCGACGGCGGCAAGAAGACCGAGCAGCTCCGTATGACGTTCGGCAGTCATGCGGTGACCGATATCACCATCGTCCCCAACAAGTTGCCCAACGAGCGCACTATTCCGGTGACCAGAGAGCAGCTCGAGGGCGTGGTCGATCCGATGAGCGGCGCCTTCCTCACCGCACATTCGGCAAATCCGAACGGCGATCTCAATGTCTGCAATCAGACCGTGCCGGTGTTCGACGGCAAGCAGCGCTTCGACCTCGTGCTTACGCCGAAGCGCGCTGTCTCCGTGAGGTCAACCACGTCGAGCGGCTATAGCGGGCCGGCAGTGATCTGTCAGGTGAAGTTCATTCCCATTGCCGGCTACCAGCCTGACAATCCCGGCATTCAGCTCATGTCGCAGACGAACGAGATCGAGGTTTGGCTCATCCCGGTGCGGGGGACCACCATGTATGTGCCCTACCGCATTATGTTGCCGACACCAGTAGGATATGGCACGGCCCTGGTGACCTCGATCCAGGTCGCAGGCGGCTCCCGCGCCAGCGTGGAACCGTAGCCGTTACCCCTTTTCAGCGACCGAAAAGCGTGAAGGGTTAACGGACAGGCCCTGAACCCCAATATGTTGTAGGGAACAGATGCTGAAAATTAACGCTCCCCTGATTCGTCCGGCCTTCGTTCCCCTTGCTTTCCGAGGCGCTGGCCAAGACCGGGAAGACTGAAACCCAGATTTGGTAGTGGTTGGCCGCGGCAAGGCGCATCCTCTAATCGGCGCATCGAATTAGGCGCACGGCATCGAAATTCTGTTCGGAACGAAATCCGAATGTGCCGAGTCAGCGATTCGGACGAGATTCGTTCCCCCCATGTTCCGAATTCTGCACAGACCGGGCGATGAGGAAGTCAAGATGAGCCGGCTCTTTTCCTCGAATTCCACAAGTAGCCAGCGTGGGCGCGGCGTTACCGCGGTGCTCGGGCCGACCAACACCGGCAAGACCCATCTCGCCATCGAGCGCATGCTTGCTCACGACGTCGGCATCATCGGCTTGCCGCTCAGGCTTCTCGCGCGCGAGGTCTACGACAAGATCGTAGCCCGCGTGGGCTCGGCGAAAGTGGCGCTCATTACCGGCGAGGAGAAGATCAAACCTCCTTCGCCGCGCTTCTATGTCTGCACCGTCGAGGCCATGCCGCTCGAGCTCGAGGCGGATTTCGTCGCGGTCGATGAAGTCCAGCTTGCCGCCGACGGCGAGCGCGGCCACGTCTTCACTGACCGCCTGTTTCACGCCCGCGGCTTGAGTGAGACCTTGCTGCTCGGCGCCGCCACCATGCGCGATGCGATCCGCGAGCTACTGCCTGGCGCCAATCTCGTGTCGCGCACGCGCCTGTCGGAACTCACTTATGCCGGCGATAAGAAAATTACCCGGCTGCCGCGCCGCTCTGCCATTGTCGGTTTCTCGGCTAACGACGTCTACGCCATTGCCGAGCTGGTGAGACGCCAGCGCGGTGGCGCCGCTGTGGTGCTCGGCGCGCTGAGCCCCCGCACCCGCAATGCGCAGGTCGCCCTCTACCAGAACGGTGATGTCGATTTTCTGGTGGCGACCGATGCCATTGGCATGGGGCTTAATCTTGATCTCGACCATGTGGCGTTCGCCGGCATACGTAAATTCGACGGCCAGTCGCACCGCAATCTCACGCCGGCCGAGGTCGGGCAGATTGCCGGCCGCGCCGGCCGCCACATGAATGACGGCACCTTTGGAGTGACCGGTCAGGCCGCACCATTCGATTCCGATTTGGTCGACCGCCTGGAGAATCACTCCTTTGATCAGGTGGGATTTCTGCAATGGCGCAATCGCAAGCTCGATTTCTCCTCGATCGAGCGCTTGCGCGAAAGCTTGCGCGAGGCGCCAGACCATCCGCGGCTTGTCCGCGCCCGCATGGTCGATGACGTGATCGCGCTGGAAAATGTGAGCCGCGATCCTACCGCGCGCGACCGGGCAAAAGGGCCTGCCACCGTCCGGCTGCTATGGGAAATGTGCCAGATCCCCGATTACCGGAAGATCTCTGCCGCGAGCCACGCCGAGCTAGTCGCCACGCTCTATGGCTATGTGACGAGCGACGAGGGGAAGATCCCAGCCGATTGGTTTGCGCATCAAGTCGCGCTCGCCGACCGCACCGACGGCGATCTCGACACGCTATCGAGCCGGCTAGCCCAGATCCGCACCTGGACTTTCGTGTCGCATCACGCGCAATGGCTCGATGACCCTGAGCACTGGCAGGGCCGCACGCGCGCCATTGAGGACACGCTGTCCGATGCGCTGCATGAGCGGCTTACCCAGCGCTTCGTTGATCGCCGCACCAGCGTGCTGATGCGCCGGCTGCGCGACAAGGAAGAGATGATTGCGGAGATCGGATCCAACGGCAGGATCCTGGTCGAGAACCATTACGTCGGACGGCTCGACGGCTTTCGCTTCACGCCAGACACCGCAGGCGACGGCATTCATGGCAAAGCGGCGCGCCATGCCGCAGCCAAAGTGTTGGCGCGCGAGCTTGCCGCTCGCGCCGAAGCGCTTGCAGCAGCGCCTGACGCGGCAATCACGTTCAAGCCTAACGGCCGCATGGTTTGGCAAGGCTCGGAGGTTGCGCGTTTGGAGCGTGGGGCAACAGCGCTGAAGCCTCGTATCCAGCTCGTAGCTGACGAACATCTTGCAGGGCCTGAGCGGGAGAGCGTGCTCAAGCGCCTTGAAGCAAGGCTCGCGGCCGAACTCGATGCCAAGCTCAAGCCTTTGATCGCGCTAAGCGAGGCTTCTGACCTCTCCGGCCTTGCCCGCGGCCTCGCCTACCAGCTCACCGAGAATCTCGGCGTGCTTCGCCGCGACGGCGCCCAGAACGAGATTCAGGCGCTCGACCAAGCCGCCCGCGCCCAGCTCAGGCAGTACGGTGTGCGCTTCGGCGCTTTCAACGTCTATATCCCCGCGCTGCTCAAACCAGCGGCGGCCGATTTGCTTCTGCTGCTCTGGGCGCTGTTTGCCGGCCACGCCGATGCGCTGCCGGCGCGGCCGCAGCAGGGCCTGACCTCTGTAGCAGCGGCTAATGGCATCCCAGAGCCCTATTGGCGCGCCGCGGGGTTTCATGTCGCGGGCGGGCGCGCGATCCGCATCGACATGCTGGAGCGGCTATCCGACCTCATCCGCGCGCGCGTCTCATTCAGATCTGCTGAAGCTGGCACAGGCTCGGAGCCACCTACAGGCGCGACCGGCGACGGTGGATTCCGCGTGGTGCCTGAGCTGATGAGCGTCGTTGGCTGCTCTGGTGAGGAATTCGCCTCGATTTTGAAGGCGCTCGGCTTCAGGCGCGAGCGGCGCAAGATTATGCCGGCACCGAGTGCGGCGACGATCTCGGCTCCTGAAGGCCGAGCGAGCGGGGAACAAGCAGCAGAAGCGGCGGAACCGCCAATCGAGCTGTTCGATGAGGTCTGGCGCCCGGGAAAACGCAAAGAGATGATTCACGCCAAGCGCGCGGCGCGCAAGCCCAAACGCCAACCTCGCGAGCGTGGCGATGCAGCAAAGCGCGAGCAGCGCCGTCCCGCTGCTCGGGCCAAGCCGGAGCGGACCAAGCCGGTCGAGCATTCGCCGTTCGCGGCGCTGGCGGTGCTCAAGGGGCGCCTTACCGTTCGCCAGCCGGAAGGAAGCTGACCGCAACGATGTCTGAGCAGCGGCTCGACAAGTGGCTGTGGTGCGCAAGGTTGGTGAAGACGCGATCGGGAGCCGCACGAGCGGTTGCCGAGGGTAAGGTGCGCATCAACGGCGAGCGGGCGCTGAAGCCGAGCCGGCTCGTGCGTGAAGGCGACGTGGTGACCGCCACAACCTCGGGGAGGCTGTTCGTCGTGCGGGTGCTCGCCTGGACGGCACGGCGCGGACCCGCGAGCCTTGCGCGCACCCTTTACGAGGATTTGACGCCGGCAACGGCGCTCTCGCCCGAATCTTCTCGCAGCGCCGGAACGGGCCCGCGCCCACGAAGCGCGATCGTCGCCGCCTCGATGCGCTGCATACTGGTGGCTCAAAGCACTAAGCCTGCCGGGCAGACCGAGCCGGGCTCACCCCGAGGGCAAATTTTGTTCCAGGAGATGGCCGAGCCGGGCAATATCGTTCTCCCTCAGCGCGCTCCTTGCCAAACCAGTGCCTCGCCTTGTGCTGGTGACCCGATTGTTATAGGCAGGGCCCTTCCTCAGGCGACTCGGGCGGCCTTCAGGGGCTAGAATTCGGGCTGAGACCGGCCCCAAAAACGTGTGGAATCGATGACTTACGTCGTCACCGAAGTTTGCATCAAGTGCAAGTACACCGACTGCGTCGAGGTCTGCCCCGTGGATTGTTTCTACGAGGGCGAGAACATGCTTGTCATTCACCCCGACGAGTGCATCGACTGCGGCGTGTGCGAGCCAGAATGCCCGGTCGACGCCATTAAACCCGACACTGAGCCGAACCTCGAAAAATGGCTGGAAGTGAACCGGCAATATTCGGAAAGCTGGCCCAATATCACCACGAAAAAGCCCGCTCCGCCGGATGCCGACGCCTTTGTGGCAGAGCCCGACAAGTTCACGAAATATTTCAATCCGAATCCCGGTGAAGGCGACTAAAAACAAGGGGTTAAGCGTTAACCGTATCGCCAAAATGTCGCATGTTGCGGCGCCAAAAACGCAGCGCTGCCGGATTCGACAGCTTCCAGATTTGCTAAGATTGTGTTATCTTCCTGACGAAATGGCGCAGACTGTCGGCGCATTAAGCACCAAGAGAGGCGTCCCTTTTCGGACGCGCTTTTTTTTCTGACTTAGGGGAGGTGGCGCGATCGGGCCTTCCGATCGACCGCTGACCTTGTGCCCGATGCCCGTGAAACGAGTGGGGCACCCGGGAACAAGGCCGCCGCGAGCAAGTTGGCAAGCTTAAGACACCCGACATTGGCGTAACGGAACATATTTAACAGTGAGACGAGAGTAATGCCTGAAAAAAAGAAGCCGCAGCAAAGACACGGATTTCGCACCAACGAGTATATCGTCTATCCAGCTCACGGCGTCGGCCGGATCGTCAGCATCGAGGAGCAAGAGATTGCCGGCGCGAAGCTCGAGCTGTTCGTCATCAATTTCGAGAAAGACAAGATGACGCTCAGAGTGCCGACCTCGAAGCTGACCAGCGTCGGCATGCGCAAGCTGTCCGAAGACAAGGTGGTGAAGAGGGCGCTCGGCACGCTCAAGGGCAAGGCCCGCGTCAAGCGCACCATGTGGTCTCGCCGCGCGCAGGAGTATGAGGCGAAGATCAACTCGGGCGATCTCGTATCGATTGCCGAGGTGGTGCGCGACCTCTACCGGTCCGAGGCCCAGCCCGAGCAGTCCTACTCCGAGCGGCAGCTCTACGAAGCGGCGCTCGACCGCATGGCCCGCGAGATTGCCGCCGTTGAGAAGATGGACGAGGCGAGCGCCGTGGCTAAGATCGACGACGTGCTCGCCAAGACGGCGCGCCATGCCAAGTTGGCCGCGGAGTCTGAGGCCCGCACGCGTGCGGCCTAGGCCTCTGGGTCTTCAGAATTTGTGAAGTCACGGCCGGGTTATGCCCGGCCGTGTTCGTTTACAACGCAGGAGCTGTAGTCGGCAGCAGCTCCAGTTGCTCGGGATGGGTCGCGGCGATCATCGGCCCATTGCGCCACTCGATCCAGCCGCGCACGCGCACCTGCTTGCCGGCGAGTTGCTTGGGGTCGATGCCCGCTCCGACAAAGGCCGGGATGTCTTTGCGCTCTATGCTGATGGTGAAGTCGCTTCGCCAATCATCGGCGAAGTTGAGATAGATGCGACCGCCACCCTCTCCCACTTTGACGACAGTGCCTTCGACGAGTTGATAGGAGTGGGTAAGGCGGCCGAGCCGCTCGATATCGCTGGCGTTCTGGATGCGGTAGGCGGACGAGCCCCAGACGCCGAGATGCTTCGCCCTCGCCTCGCTTTCGCGCGCGAGAAGCTCCGCAACACAAGTACGGTTGTCGGGGAAGGAATAGACAGACCTTCCGAGACAAGCTCCTCCTGCAGCCAAAGCCGCTTGCCATCTTCCATGACAAAGACTTGGGCGAGCAGGTGGTCGTAGCGGTCGGTGCGGCGTCCGCCAAATTTCAGCTCGACCCGCTTGCCCAACGCGAGTCTATCGAGGGCTTGTTTCGACTCCTCGACCAGAGGCCAAGGATCATCGCCGCGCCAGCCGAGCGGCGCTGCCGGAGCCTTGGCGCCGATCAGCCTGACGACCCTGCCATCACCAAGCTTCAGCGTTTCTCCGTCGACGATCTCGGCAACGGTCGCTGTTTCGGGCTCTGACCACGTGCACCCCTCGCCCTGGGCCTCGGCAGCGTCTGCGCTTCGCGCAACGAACAGCGCGAGCAGCACGGCAAGGACAAGGCAGCGAAGCACTGGCGTCCTCACAAATTCTGCGGCTTGAACAGCTTGCGAAACTTAGCGGTGTTCGCGCCCGCGAGCATGAACACGCCCTCGCCGCGATAGTGCATGGTGTGAGGTATTTCGGCGACGCCGCCACGTGCGCCTTGACCACCTCGAGCACGAACAGGCTGTAGGTCGGTATGAGCTTCCGGTCGACAAGCTTGCATTCGAAGCTTGCGTAGCATTCCTGGATCAAAGGCGCCTTGACCAGCGTGCCCGCCGCTGCCGTCAAGTCGAACTCGGCAAACTTGTCGATGTCGCGTCCAGAGCTGTTGCCGATCTTCACGACCTTGGCGCCGAGATTCACGGTCGGAATGTTGATCACGCATTCTCGACTCTTTCGGATCATGTCGAAGCTGTGGTTCTGGTCCCAGACGTAGCAGCCGATCAGCGACGGTTCGAAGCCCATCACCATGTGCCACCCCATGGTCATGATGTTGGTCTTGCCGCGCCAGGCCGAGCTCACCAGCACGATCGGTCCCGGCTCGAGATAGCGCCGCACCTTGTCTACCGGGAAGTCCCGCTTGTCATATTTCCGCATGCTGCGGAGCTTAGCTCAAGGGCACGACGTGAGCGCTCGCAAATTCGCGACGCCCGGGATCTGGTTATTGCCAAGGCACGAGATCATATTGATCTTGGGATGCGCGCGATGAGTGAAGCTCGACCGATATCAGCCAGGGTCGCTGCGGCGCGCCAGCCGTTTTATCGGTCGGGATAGCTGCCGGTGTAACGCCCGGCCATCCCACAATGGCTCTGGCCGCGCCCGCGCGAGCAGCCTATACAGAGCGCGGGCGAGGCTCCGCGCCTCCAGTGCGCTGGCTAAAGACCCCGTAGCTCAGTTGGATAGAGCATCAGATTCCTAATCTGAGGGTCGCAGGTTCAAATCCTGCCGGGGTCACCAATTAGATCAATAGCTTAGGCTCCCTTCGAGGAGCCCTTTTCATGCAACACGCTTGCGACATTCTCTCAAGCGTTTTCAATGGTTCTTAAAGCCTCGCGGCAGCTCGATGCGGCACGCTGCAACATGAACACCCGAATCTAACGGTCTGTTGCATTTCAGTCTGAGGGTCTGCTGACCCTAAGAAGGTTCTTCTGTCCTCGCTGCAAAATCCGACAATTTGAGGTTTGACATTAGAGAGGCTGAAAGATCATAAATTGCTAATGAGGACGAGCAGTTCAAAACAGCTCGAACCCCCAAGAGGCGCGGACGAAGAAGCCGTGTTTCCGAAAGAGACGCTCAATCTTTGACGGATGGGGTGACAGGGTCGTTCAAGCCCTGCTCACTGGCAAGCCTCAAAACCATAGGACACCCTCTACGCTTCGGCGGGTGAGCAAGAGCCGAAGCAACACGACGGGCCTTGCCTATCGTGTGGGTTCCTAATGGTTCGAGGACAGCATGCCTGAATCCGTCACCACCAACACCACCAACCACGACGACACGCCGACAAGTGTCTCTACGCAGAGACCAGACACCGACACTCCGGTCTGGGGTGCTCGAAACATTGGCCTAGTGATCGGCAGGTCGGAGATCGCGACCTACTACTTGCTGGAGAAAGGCGCGCTCAACGGCGCGGTGAAGAAGGTCAACGGTCGCTGGTGCGGTCGCCCATCCAAGTTACGGGAGGCTGTGTCTTGAGATGCTGCCTCCACATAAGCGAGACCCGGAGTCGCTAGGCGGCGATCTCCGGGCCGATGATAATGTCGCTATCCAGGCGCAACCTCATCGAAATAGCCTGCGACGACCCAAGAAGCAAGAATCGTCATCGCCCACGATGACGAAGGGCCCCAGCGCCACGGGCGAGCGGGTTGAGAGCATCCCGGTTGCGCTGATCAAGGACGGCAACGCTCAGGCGCGTGTCGAGATGCACCCGGAGACGGTTCACGATTACGCCCGCGATATGCTCGATGGCGCAGTCTTCCCTCCAATCATCGTTCACCACGACGGTGCCGACTATTGGCTTGCCGATGGCTACCATCGTGTTGAAGCCGCGCGCAAGATCGACCGCGAGACAATCGACGCAAAGATACAGGAGGGTACGGCGCGCGATGCAATCCTCTACGGCATCGGCGCGAACGCGACCCACGGCCGCCACAGGAACCAAGCCGATAAACGGCGAGCGGTTGAAAAGCTCCTCAAGGACCCCGAGTGGGTGCGTTGGTCGGATCGCAAGATCGCCGAGACGGCCAAGGTAGACACAAGACGGTCGCCAAGATCAGGCGCGAGCGGCGTGGGGAAATCCCCACCCCTAAGACGATAGGTGGGGAAATCCGCAGCCGCCCCGGCTTGCCATATGGCGACCGAGGTTCGTTGCTCGGAGACCTTCTTCGCTCTGTGACGGATGATGCTTTAATCGCGGAATGCCGCCGCCGCGGCCTCGTGGTGGAGGCGGCCGATGTTTGATTACGACATTATCAAGGCCCTGGCCAAGGTCGCCGGTCGGTCGGTCAGGGACTTGCTCGCGCTGTCCCCCGCCAATGACCCGTTCTATGCGGGCGTCGGTAGTCGCGGCAAAGCCTGTCTCTTATACACATCTGACGCTGCCGACGACATAGTAAGGGTGTAGAT
>JBKOUI010000088.1:0-11326 GCA_046723315.1 Pseudomonadota bacterium
TTCATAGACAGCGCCGCCGAGCGCAGCCTCCTGCGAGGAAGCCTCGGCCGTGATCGTTGCCGGGATGATCTGCTGTGCCGTGGGCATCTGGCTGATCACCGACTTGAAACGCGAAAAGAACAGCGTGGCGACGTCGAACACACCGCCATCATAAAGCTCGAGGATCTTGTCTGAGACCCTCTCGGCATGCTCGAAAGAAAGCTGCCGTACGCCTCTGAACTCGATGGTCTCAATGATGAGCGGTGCGTACAGCCGCTTGAGCTGGTCGTAGCCCTTCCGTCCCACGGCCAGAATCTTCACCTGCTTGCCGTCGGCGAGCAGGCGGTTGATGTACTCGCGGGCGAGCCGGACGATGGCCGAGTTGAACGCGCCGCATAGCCCGCGCTCGGCGGTACAGACGACGAGCAGGTGGACGGCATCCTTGCCTGAGCCGACCATCAGCGGCGGGCCGCCCTCGCGCCCTTGCAGCGCGGTGGCGAGATTGGCAAGCACCGCCTCCATGCGCGAGGCGTAAGGCCGGGCCGCCTCGGCGGCGCTCTGCGCGCGCCTGAGCTTGGCCGCGGCCACCATTTGCATAGCCTTGGTGATCTTCTGCGTTGCCTTGACGGAAGCGATACGGTTACGCAGGTCCTTCAGCGACGGCATGGATCACTCACGCGAAGGCCTTGGCGAATTTGTCGACCGCCGCTTTCAGCTTCTCGCCGGTTTCCTTGGAAATTTCCTTCTGGTCGCGGATCGTGTCGAGAATCTCAGGATGCTCGGCGCGCATGTAGCGGAGCAATTCGGCTTCGAAGCGCTGCACGTCCGAGACCTTGAGCGGATCGAGATAGCCGTTCACGCCGGCATAGATCACCACTACCTGCTCCTCGACCTTCATCGGCGAGAATTGCGGCTGCTTGAGCAGCTCGGTGAGCCGAGCGCCACGATTGAGCAGGCGCTGCGTGGTGGCATCGAGGTCAGAGCCGAACTGAGCGAAGGCGGCCATCTCGCGGTACTGGGCAAGCTCGCCCTTGATCTTGCCGGCGACCTGCTTCATCGCCTTCACCTGGGCTGAAGAGCCCACCCGAGAGACGGACAGGCCCACGTTCACCGCCGGGCGAATGCCCTGGTAGAACAGGTCGGTCTCGAGGAAAATCTGGCCGTCGGTGATGGAGATCACGTTGGTCGGGATATAGGCCGACACGTCGTTGGCTTGCGTCTCGATCACCGGAAGCGCGGTGAGCGAGCCGGAGCCGTTGTCCTTGTTTAGCTTGGCGGCGCGTTCCAAGAGCCGCGAGTGGAGGTAGAACACGTCGCCGGGATAAGCCTCGCGTCCCGGCGGACGGCGGAGCAAGAGCGACATCTGGCGGTAGGCCACGGCCTGCTTCGAGAGATCGTCGTAGGTGACAAGCGCGTGCATGCCGTTGTCGCGGAAATATTCGCCCATGGCGCAACCGGAGAAGGGAGCCAGGAACTGCATCGGTGCCGGGTCCGAGGCCGTGGCGGCGACCACGATGGAGTAGGGCAGCGCGCCGTTGTCCTCCAGCACCTTGACGAACTGTGCCACGGTCGAGCGCTTCTGGCCGACGGCGACATAGATGCAATAGAGCTTGGTCTTCTCGTCGTTGCGCGCGTTGACCGATTTCTGGTTGAGGATGGTGTCGAGAATGATGGCGGTCTTGCCGGTCTGGCGGTCGCCGATGATGAGCTCACGCTGGCCGCGGCCGATGGGGATCAGTGCGTCAATCGCCTTCAGGCCCGTTTGCATCGGCTCATGCACCGACTGGCGCGGGATGATGCCTGGCGCCTTCACGTCGACGCGACGCTTCTCGCTCGCCTCGATCGGGCCCTTGCCGTCGATCGGGTTGCCGAGCGCATCGACCACGCGGCCGAGCAGGCCCTTGCCGACCGGCACTTCAACGATGGCGCCGGTGCGCTTTACGGTGTCGCCTTCTTTGATGTGGCGGTCGTCGCCGAAGATCACGATGCCGACATTGTCGACCTCGAGATTAAGCGCCATTCCGCGCGTGCCGTCGGCGAACTCGACCATCTCGCCTGCCTGCACCTTGTCGAGGCCATAGACGCGGGCGATGCCGTCGCCGACCGAAAGCACCTGGCCGATCTCGGCGACCTCGGCTTCCTGTCCGAAATTCTTGATCTGCTCCTTGAGGATCGCGGAGATCTCTGCGGCCCTGATATCCATTAGCCAACCTCTCTCATGGCAACTTTCAGCGTATTCAACCTGGTGCGCAGCGAGCTGTCGACCATGCGGCTGCCAACCTTGACGATAAGTCCGCCAATGAGCGCGGGATCAACCCGCTCCTCAAGCATGACCTCCTGGCCGAGCGCAGCCTTTAGCGCCTGTTTGAGCGCCGTCACTTGCGCCTCGGTAAGCTTCGAAGCGGCGATGACCGAGGCGCTCGTTTCACCCCTGTGTCGGGCGAGCATGGCGCGAAAGGCGCGGATCATGTCCGGCGCGGCGAACAGCCTGCGATTTTTGGCGACGAGCAGGAGGAAGTTCTTGGTGAGGCCCTCGATCTTGATCTTCTCGAGAATCGCGGCCAGCGCCCGGCCCTGTTCCTCGGCGGTGAACACCGGACTCTTTACGAGCCGTGTCAGATCCTCGAAGGCGTCGAGCGCCTGATTAAAGCGATTGAGGTCGTTCTCGACCTGCTCGAGCGCCTGCTCCTCAAGCGCGAGCTCGAATAAAGCGGTAGCGTAGCGGCCCGCAACTCCTGAAGTCGTTTCCGCCTCACCGGCCACGTGAAATGCCTTTCCTCCCGAACGGGCGCTTTTCTAGCAGCCGCGTCCCCGAACCCCAGAAATTCCGGATTGATGCCTCCGCGCCATCAGGATCGAAGCCCTGCTGGACGTCCCCCGGAAGCCCAGCAGGCCTGTAACATATGGCCAGCGGGGGGTGCAACAATTGGGACGCCAAAATCGGCTGAAAACCGGTTCCGCGACGCTTTCCAAAATCACCCGAGATATATCTTGCGATAGTCATAGAACAGTATTATCTTACGATATATCTTTTTTCAGGAGACTACGAACAATGCATGGTATGAGACATCACGAGCGTTGCGGTGGGCTATGGGCCGCTCGGCGGCGGTTTGGCCGGTTCGGTGGCGGCCCCGAATGGGGCCCAGGACCGCAAGGCGGTGGAAGCGATTGGTTCCGTGTCGGCCGCATGCTCGCGCAAGGCGATTTGAAGCTGCTCGCGCTCGCGCTGATCGCGGAGCAACCGCGCCACGGCTACGAGCTGATCAAGCTCATCGAGGAGAAGACGGGCGGCTGGTATAGCCCAAGCCCAGGTGTCGTCTACCCGACGCTAACCTTCCTCGAAGAGGCCGGCTACGTGACTGCCGAAAGCGAAGGCGCCAAGAAGCGCTACACGATCACCGAAGAGGGGCGTGCTTATCTTGAGGAAAATCGCGACGTCGCCGACATGGTGCTGGAGCGGCTCGAAGCGATCGGCAAGAAGCTCGCACGCAGACGCCGCGCCTGGGAGGAGCGCTACGGCGAGCAACCCGGCGTGCCGCCTCTCGTGCAGGCCGCGCTCGACAATCTCCGCACTGTCGCGGGGAAGCAGCTCGAATCGGATGAGAGCGCCGAGACGCGAATTGTCGAGATCCTGGCACGCGCTGCTCAGGATATCCGCAGCTCGTAGCTAGACATCGCTCCAGGAGGAGAAGGTCGCGGCTGCTCCGTGCCTTACCCCCTCCTCGTCGATGAGCTCCCAGATCAGGCCATCCTCGATCAGGAAGCGGCGCCCTGACTTGGCGACGCGAACGCCGCGATAGCCCGTCATGAACCCGTTCTTGGCGACCGCATCAAGCAACGCCTGCCGCTCGGCCCGCGCAGGCGCCTCGGCTGAGAGCCGCGACGGCAGCCCGATGAACTCTTCCCAGGAATATTCGAAGCAGGCCTGCGCCACTCTGTTGGCGTAGATGAACCTCGGATCTGGGCCAGTGTTGTGTGCGACCACGGCAAATGGCGCGTGGCTGTAGAGCCAGCTCGCGTCCTTGCCTTGTGGCACCAGCGGCTTGCCGACCAGACGCGAGTAGCTCTCGGTCAGCAGCGTAAAAAAATCGAGGTCGGTCGCGAAATCGGCTGCCATAGCCGGCCCTAGTACCGACTTTGTCGGCCTTGCGGCAACTATCGTGTGGTTGCTGCGATCGTGAGCAGTTCGGTCGCTTAAGGTGAAACCAGGCGCAGGTGAGGGCGTTGCGCCTAGCACCATGAGCCTCGCCCCGTCAGATGTGAAATCGCGAGATCGGAGGGCGAGTCCGAAGGTCGGGACAATTTCCCAAAAATCGGAGGCGTATTTCGGCTTTGGCGGGAGGGGACCGGCGCTCGGCGCCGCGACCGTCCTCATGCTGATGTTCATGGGCGCCACGCTGCCCGGCCCGCTCTATCTCATCTATCGCGATGAGTTTCACTTCTCGCAGGTGACCCTCACGCTGATCTACGCCGTCTACTTCGCGAGCGCGGTGCTAACGGCTTTCTTCCTCGGTAGGTTGTCCGACCAAATTGGCCGGCGCGCGGCGATCTTCCTGGCCATCGGCGTCAGCCTGGTCAGCACCGCGCTGTTCGTCTTCGCCGATTCCATTCCGCTTCTCTTTCTCGCGCGCGTCATGAGCGGATTTGCCATCCCACTTGCTGCCGGTGCGGGAACCGCCTGGGTTGCCGAGCTCTGTGACAACCGTTGCACAGGAGCGAGCCTGACTGCCGGCTTCACGCTCGCCGGTCTTGGGCTTGGACCTTTCCTTGCAGGCCTTCTCGCTCAATTCACGCGCGAACCGCTCACGCTGCCCTTCCTCGCACTGATGGTGCTCGCGCTCGCCGCAGCTATCATCACCATGGGCCTGCCGGAGACAGTGAAGCGTCGCGTCGAGCGGCTGGGCGAGCTTTCCTTGCGGCCCAGGATCGGCGTGCCGCGCGCGCTGATTCCTGTCTTCACCGCGCCGGCTGTCACCGCCTTCTCCACTTTCTCGCTGCTCGGGTTTTATTCTGCGCTGACGCCAAGCTTGCTTGAGCAAGCCTTGCACCTGCACAGCCACGCGATCAGCGGCGGAGTCGTGTTCGAGCTCTATGCTGCGGCCGCGTTGGTGCTCGTCCTGACGCAATGGCTGTCGGCCCGCGCTGCCATGCTTGCCGGGCTCGTGCTTCTCATCCCTGCGCTCGCGCTGCTTGCGCTTGCCCCGCGCGACCACTCCCTGCCTCTGCTGCTCCTGGGGTCTGCGGTCGGCGGTGCTGCGGTCGGGCTTGGCTATCGCGGCAGCTTGCAACTCGTGAACCAGCTCTCGCCCGACACGCATCGCGCCGAAGTTATGTCTACTTTCCTGATGTTCTGCTATCTCGGCGTCTCGCTGCCCGTCGTCGGCATTGCGCTATTGTCTGCCGCCACGACGCCAATCTTCGCCGAGACGGCTTTTGCGGCGATCATCGCTGCGTTTGCTTTATCCGCGATCTCGACGGATCTCCGGCTGCGCAGACTCTATCCGCCGCGGTGACCAGCGTTTTGCTCGATCACAGAAAACTGTAGGGGTCGACGTCGACGACAAGGCGCACGTCGCCTTTGGGCTTGGTCACGGCGCCGAGCCAGAGACGCAGATAGGCTTGCAGATCTGCTTCGCGCGCCGCCTTGACCAACAAGCGATAGCGATAGCGGCCGCGGATCACCGCGAGGGGCGCCTCGGCAGGACCCAGTACGTGGATTTTGGCGGCAGCTGGTGCGGCGCGGACGACCTCGCGCGCGTAGCCTTCCGCCGCCTCGCGCGATCCCGCCGAGACGAGCAATGCCGCGAGTCTGCCGAAGGGCGGCATCATCGCCTTGCGCCGCTCGGCGATCTCGCGCTCGAGGAAGGTATCGCGGTCGCCGGAGACGAGGGCCGCGACCACCGGATGCTCAGGCATGTAGGTCTGGATCAGGCCGCGTCCCTCGATGGCCTCGCGGCCTGCGCGCCCCGTCACTTGGCTCAGGAGCTGGAAGGTGCGCTCGGCGGCACGCGGGTCGGCTTGCGCGAGGCCAAGGTCGGCATCGACCACGCCGACCAGCGCGAGCCCTGGAAAGTGGTGACCCTTGGCCACGAGCTGGGTGCCGATGACGATGTCGACCTCGCGCTCCTCGATCTCGCGCAAGGTTTCGCGGAGGTCGCTGATATTGGGCGTGAGGTCGCTCGACAGAAGGACGCGGTGCGCATCGGGAAATCGCTCCGCGACCTCCTCGGCGATGCGCTCGATGCCAGGCCCGCACGGCACGAGCGAATGCTCGGCGCCGCATTTCGGGCAGGTCTCGGGGACCGGAACGAACTTGCCGCAATGGTGGCATTCGAGCCGGTGGCGGAACCGGTGCTCGACCAGCCAAGCCGAGCAATTCGGGCACTCGAACTTGAAGCCGCAGTTGCGACACACCGTGACCGGTGCATAGCCACGGCGGTTGAGAAACAGAAGCGCCTGCTCGCCACGCGCCAATGTCTCGGCCACAGCATCGACCAGAACAGGAGAAAGCCACTTGCCGCGCTCGGGAGGATTGGCGCGCATGTCTATGGCTGCGATGGAGGGCAGGCCTGCAGCTTTGTAGCGGCCGGGAAGCCTGATGTGTCGGTAGCGTCCTTGTTCAGCGTTGACGAGACTCTCGATTGACGGCGTAGCTGAACTCAACACGACGGGACACTTACCCAGCGACCCGCGTACCACAGCCATGTCGCGCGCCTGATAGGCGACGCGCTCCTCCTGCTTGTAGCTCTGATCGTGCTCCTCATCGACCACGATGAGGCCGAGATCTGGGAAGGGGAGGAACAGGGCAGAGCGGGCTCCGACTACGAGCTTGGCCTTGTTTTCCGCCACCGCCCGCCACACACGTCCGCGCATTGGCGCCGGCACACCGGAATGCCATTCGGCGGGGCGCGCGCCGAAGCGCTCCTCGCAACGGGCGATGAATTGACTAGTCAGTGCAATCTCCGGCATCAGCACGAGTGCCTGCTTGCCGCGTGCGAGCGCCACGGCGATCGCCTCAAAATAAACCTCGGTCTTGCCCGAACCGGTGACGCCGTCGAGCAGAGTCACAGTAAAGCCATCGCTGGTGTTGACGAGAAGTGCGCGCGCGGCATCGGCCTGATCCGGCGTAAGTTTGGCGCGCTCGCGCGAAACATCGAGTGGCATGGCGTACCAGTCCGGTAATTGTTCCGTAACGAGCGTGCCCGCATCGACCAGCCCGTCGATCACGCCAGGGCTTACGGCAGCAGCCTCGGCAAGGCTCGATTTCACCCAGATGAGCCCATTGCTCGCCGCTTCCAATACGCGGGCTCTCGCCGGCGTCATGCGCGCCGGCGTAGGGCCAGCAAGCCTGACGCCGTAACGACGTTCGGGCGGATCGAAGGCGCGGCCTGCGCTCATCATCATGCGCAGCACCATGCCTGGCGACGACAGCGTGTAACTGGCGACCCAACCCGCGAAATCGAGCGACACGCGCGGCAGCTTCGGAACGTCGTCCAACGCCTCGACGATCTCGCGTAGCTTGGCGCGGTCGATCTTAGGCTGTAGCTCCCCCTCCGGCCGCGGCCACACCACGGCGAGATATTCGACGGTCGCGAGTGGCGCGACCACGAACTGCCCCGGTTCGACCAGCATCCCGTCGGGCACGAGATAGTCGTAAGGCGCGGGCAGGGCGAGCGGCAAAAGGACGGGGACCGTGACTTGTGCGGTCCCGGCCGCAGGTCTGGTCTTTGTCTCGGTCTTGGTCAGGGCTGGCCCGCGTTTTTAGAGGGGGTTAACGACTCACGCATCCATAGTACCCTTCGCGTCGCGCGCCGTTCACGAATCGTGGGGGTTTCAAGCCTTGGCTGAGAAGGCCAACGCACTTCGTTATATGGGGAGCGCTCTCGTCCGCGAGGCGGTCGAGGCGTGGCTCGCTTATCTTTCCACCGAGCGCCAGCTCGCGGCCAAGACTTTAGAGGCCTACGAGCGCGACATCGGGCAGTTCCTGACTTTCCTTGCCCGCCACTTCAATCGCCTGCCTGACATGAACCGGCTCTTGGGCCTGTCTGCGCGCGATGTTCGCGCCTTCCTCGCCGCGCGCCGGAGCGAAAACGTAGGCAGCCGGAGCCTCGCGCGCACGCTCTCGGCGCTCCGTATGTTCTACAAGTTCTTGGAGCGGCGGGGTTACGGCAAGAACGACGCGATCCGCGGCGTGGCGCTTCCTAAGCTTCCTCATTCGGTGCCGAAGCCGCTCACGGCGCCTAAGGCCACGGCGCTGGTCGACGGCGCCGACATCGCATCGCCCGACATGGCGGAATGGATCATGGCGCGCGACACGGCGGTGCTCGCGCTGCTCTACGGTTCGGGCTTGCGCATCTCGGAGGCGCTATCGCTCGAGCGCAAGGATGCGCCTACCAAAGGCCGCGACATGCTGCGGGTGAAGGGCAAAGGCGGCAAGACGCGCGTCGTGCCGGTGTTAGCGATCGCGCGTGAGGCGATCGCATACTACCTCAAGCTCTGCCCAGTCTCGCTTTCTTCGGATGGGCCACTGTTCATCGGCGCGCGAGGCAAGCAGCTTTCGCCGCGCATCATCCAGCTCAGGATCGCACGCGCTCGCACTGCGCTCGGCCTGCCCGACACAGCCACACCGCACGCGCTCCGCCATTCCTTTGCCACTCATCTGCTCGGCGCGGGCGCAGACTTGCGCGCAATCCAGGAGCTCCTCGGCCATGCGAGCCTGTCGACGACGCAAGGCTACACCGAGGTCGACCGGGCGCACTTGCTCAAGGCCTACACGAATGCCCACCCTCGCACCTAGCCTGAAAAACGGCGAGGTTAGGTCTTAGCGAGATCAGGACGCTTGTATTGGATAAGCAGCTTCCTCGCCTGATCCAGCACCTTGGGGTCGAAGAGAGCTTTCCAGTGGCCGCTGAGTGCAATTGCCTCGCCTGTCAGGTCTAACCGGTCGAGCTCGGCCAGGGCAGCGAAGCCGCTTGCCTTTGGGTCCGACTTGATCACGTGGCTGACGGCTTCCACTGGTCCGCTCTTGGCAAGGCTCGCGCGGAAGGTTTTCGTCGAATAGCCGGCTTTGTCGGAATCATCGCAAGCCTTGAGGAGCCGCTTTCTGAGCTCGTCCTCAAGGCGGTGCCGCTCGGCGTCGGTAAGTGGGCTGGCCATCTGTTGTCTCTCCCCCGTCGTTGGCGGGGCTCAAACTAGGGCTTCGGCTCCACATCGTGCAAGGCTACGCAATCTCTCTTGTCCTTGTGCTTCCCCATTGCGGTACTGACCGGTCAGTCATTATATTGAGGGCATTGCGCATGGACTATGCCCCAAGCGGCTTTACTGGCGGACTACGAGGAGACCTAGGCCATGGCCGAAACTAAGACCGCGCAGCTGAGGAAGTCGGCCCAGAGAATGGTGCGGCGGCGGGAGCGGAGGGACACACGTCCGCAGGAGATCGTGGCCGCTGCTTTCGAGGAATTCGCACAACACGGCTACGCCGGCACGAGGCTTGAGGACGTCGCAGCACGCGCGAAGGTGAGCAAAGGTCTCCCTTATCTCTACTTCAAGACCAAGGTCGAGCTGTTCAAAGCAGTGGTGAAGAGCGTCATCACGCCTGCCTTCGATGCGATCCGCGGCCAGATCGAAACCACGTCGCTCCCGACGGAGGAGTTCATCAAGGGGCCGTTCCTCGCCTTCATCCAGGAGCTGGTGAAGTCACGGCGCGCTGTGATCGCACGTCTCCTCATCGGCGAAGGGCACAAGCATCCGGAGCTGACGCAATTCTACTTCGAGCACATCGTGTCGCGCGGGCTGCAAACTCTGCAAAGGCTGATCGACCGGGGCGTGGAGCGCGGAGAGTTTCGCGAAACGCCGCTGAGAGACTTTCCGCAGCTCATCATCGCGCCGGTGCTCGCGTCCATTCTCTGGCGCTCGCTGTTCGAGTCCTACCGGCATCTCGACACCGATCGGCTGCTCGAGACCCACGTCAATCTTCTGCTCGATGCGATGAGGGCGCCCGGCGCGAAGGGGACGGAGCAATGAAGCGCATCGCCCTTCTGGTCGCCGGTCTTGGAATCGTGCTGATCACGCTCGCGCTCATGACTTTCCCGGCCAATCAGAACGCCGACTTCCCAGGCTACATGGAAGCCGACCTCGTTTTGGTCGGCTCTGAGCAGGGCGGGCGCGTCTCCGCGCTCAGCGTCGAGGAGGGAGATCACGTGAAGAAGGGCGACCCGATTTTCACCCTTGAGAGTTCGGAACAGGAGGCCTCCGTTGCAGCCGCCAAAGCCCGCGTGGCCGAGGCTGAGGCGAGGTTCGCCGACGCGCAAGCGCAATTGCAAAGGCCGGGGGAGATTGAGGTGCTCGAAGCCTCGCTCAACGAGGCGAAGGCCATGCTCCAGGTCGCCAGCAACAATCTCGATCGCGCGCAAAAGCTCTTCGCCAAAGGCTGGATTACCAAAGCGCAGCTCGATGACGCGGTTGCGCAGCACGACCGCAATCAAGCCTCCGTCGCCGAGGCCGAGAAACGCATCAATGCGGCAAAGCTTCCCGGCCGCTCCGACATGATCGACGCTGCCAAAGCCAATGCCGAGGCCGCGCATCATGCCTTGGACGAGACCGAAAAGAATCTCGGCAAGCGCCAGGTGTTTGCGCAGGCGGACGGCACGGTGGAGGAGGTCTATTTCAGGCCAGGCGAGGTCGTGAATGCCGGCCAGGCGGTGGTGGCACTTCTGCCGCCGCGAAATCTCAAGGTCCGTTTCTTCGTTGCCGAGCCGGTACGCGCCAAGCTGCAGATCGATCAGAGCGTCACGCTCACTTGCGACGGCTGCCCGTCCGATCTTCACGCCAAGGTCAATTTCATCGCGCGCGAGGCCGAATTCACGCCGCCAGTGATCTTCTCACGCGAGCAGCGGCAGAAGCTTGTGTTCCTCGTCGAGGCGCGTCCCGAGGGCGATGCGATGACATTGACCGCGGGTCAACCGGTGACGGTGACGCTCGGGCCCGGCCAACAATTGGTGCATCGATGACCGATGCCACAACAAAGGAAATCGCCATCGATGTCACCGGCCTGACGAAGAGTTTCGACGGCCGGACCGTGGTGCACGACTTGAGCCTGCGAGTGCCAAAGGGTGAGATCTACGGCTTTCTCGGGCCCAACGGCAGTGGCAAGACCACCACGCTCCGCATGTTGTGCGGACTGCTCACCCCTGATGCCGGGCAGGGCACCTGTCTTGCCTACGACATCAGGACTCAATTCGACGAGATCAAGCGCAACGTCGGCTACATGACGCAGCGCTTCAGCCTCTACGCCGACCTGTCCATTCGCGAGAACCTCGAATTCGTAGCTCGCGTCTATGGCGTGCCT
>JBKOUI010000147.1:0-2572 GCA_046723315.1 Pseudomonadota bacterium
CGCGTGAGATTGTAAGCGAGGACGTGCAGCGCCATTTCGGTAGCCACCTTCGGCAGGCGCTTCATGAGAAAATGCGTCGCGCCCATCCACATCTTTAGTGTCGCGAAAGGATGCTCAGCCGTTTCCCGCCGCTGGCGCATCGCCTCTGGATTCTGATCGAGACGCTGCTGCACGGCTTCGACAACGTGCTCATGCTCCCACCGGGTGATCCGTCGCTGCTTGCCGGTAGTACAGCTTCGTTTGATGGGACAGCTCTGGCAAGAGTTTGTCCAGTAGCGACGCAGCGTCAATCCATTCTCTTCGTTCGTGTAGCGATAGGTGAGCCTTTCACCGGCAGGACAAACGTAAACGTCTTCCCCAGCCACATAGCGGAAATCCTGCTTGCCAAAACGGCCATCCGACTTCGCCCCCGATGTCATCGGCTTCGGCAGCGTCACCGTAATATCAGCCTGCTCGCACGCCAAAATCTCAGGACTGTTGAAGTAACCGCGATCGGCAACGACATCGAGATGGTCGGCGTGAAGAGCGTGTTTCGCCTGCGACGCCATTTTGGCAAGTTGTGAACGATCCGAGCCGGTATTCGTCACCTCATGCGTGACGATCAGATGATGCTGCGTATCCACAGCTATCTGCACGTTGTACCCCACTACCCCTGAACCGCGGCCGCTTGTCGCCATCGATCGGGAATCAGAATCAGTCAAAGAAATCTGTTGATCGGGTGAGGCCAGCATCTCCTGCTCGATCGCTTTCAAACGCTGCAGCTCGCTGGCAAGCTTGGCAAGCTTCTCCCTGAGATGCGCCGTCTTCGTAGCAAGCGCCTCCGATGGCTCCTGCCGATCCGCGGTGTCGAGCTGGCTCAGATAGCGTGCAACGCGCTCCTCGATTTGAGCCAGACGCCGTTCCATCTTCGCTCGCGTGAAGTTCTTGTCACGAGTGTTCACCGCTTTGAACTTGCTACCATCAATGGCGACGCTCGCTGTCGTCAACAGACCTATTGCCCGGCAAAGGGTAACGAACTGCGCGCAAACCTTGCGAATCGCAGGCCCGTTATCCTTGCGGAAATCAGCAATGGTCTTGTGATCGGGAACCAGTCGGCACGTGAGCCACATGACCTCAACATTGCGCCCAGCCTCACGTTCAAGCCGGCGGCTCGACTGAACCCGATTGAGGTAGCCGTAGATGTATAGCTTCAGCAGGACCGATGGATGGTATGAAGGCCGTCCGGTCGCCTCAGGATCGACCCCACCAAATCCGAGCTCCAAAAGATCGAGTTGATCGACAAAGACATCAACAGCGCGAACCGGATTATCCTCGCAAATCCACTCTTCCAGGCATTCAGGGAATAGCGTGGCTTGACCGCGATCCGTACCCTCAACGAAGCGCCTCATTCCATTCTCCCGCGAATCACATCGCGAGAATCGCACAACGAGGCGTTTTCACACAGCCAGGGTCAAAGGCGGCGGTCTGGGCGGCGATCAGCCAGCCGTCGTCGATGACCGGAATACGTCAGCAGGCAGACCCTCAATGCAAGGGAGGGCCCGCTCTTCCTTTGACGAGCGCCGTGCTCTACTTGGCGAGCATCGCTGTGACATCCACTTCGATCGCCATATTGGGCCATGCCAACTGGCTAACAACGAGGAATGTCGAGGCGGGTATCGGCGCGCTCCCGAAGGCCTCGGCACGGCATTTCAGCGCGTCCTGAAAGAAGCGAACATCCGTGGTGTATGTCATTATTCGCACAACATCATTCATGGTCGCTCCCTGAGCGTCGAGCAGCTTTTTGATTTTCATATAAGCGTACCTGCACTGCTCGATGAAATTGCCCTCATGAACGATCTTTCCATCACCCTCGCGTTCCGGGCCAATTCCGGCGAGAAAAATGAATCTTCCAGGGTTCGTGACAGTAACTACCTCAGAGAATTTCCCCTTTGTCCATTCGTTGTAATTGAAATTCTTCTTCTCAAAATTCGATGCATTTTGAGCAACAGATAATGCGTTCGAACCCAAACCGAACGCAAATGCTCCCAGCGCGATTAAAAGTGCGGTTCTCAGCATGACGATCTCCTCTGATGACGGTCAATTTCGACGAACTCAACGACGACGCTTGCAGCCATTGAAGGAATAAGAGGCAGTGCATGCGCGGCGGTCCTGGTCGGCTGTAGCAGTCCGTTCCGACTCGGTTGCGCTCACTCAGTGGGCTCAGACTAACCTTAAAGCCGACCGCGTCGGGCCGACCCATGATGCCAATCCTCAGTCTAACGGAGGAGTATGGTCATGGACCAGCATCACAGCAGAAATCCGAGTATGCGACCAGTCCCTTGGAATAAGGGTAAGTTGATCGGAGCCAAGCCTCCGCTTCGTCCAAAGCACGTTTGGTCTATACGTACCAAGCTACAGGTCGAAGGCCAGCTTCGTGACCTCGCCATGTTCAATCTGGCAATCGACAGCAAACTACGCGGCTGCGATCTTGTCGCCCTCAGGGCAGCGGATATCGCTCCGAGTGGATATGCAGTCGAACGTGCAACGATCCGGCAGAAGAAAACAGGTCAGCCCGTCCGGTTTGAGTTGACCG
>JBKOUI010000202.1:0-4494 GCA_046723315.1 Pseudomonadota bacterium
AGCAGTATAGCGCCGCGGCCTGCGAGCTTGAGGATGGCGCGGGTCTTGCCGCCCTTGGTCGCGGCAAGCCGGGCAACGCGCGACATATCACGCGGGCCCTCGGCGAGCCGCAGCCCGTCAAGTGCCGCTTGCGTGCCTGCGCGCGCCTGGACGCGACCCACGTCTCCGACAAAACGCGCAAGGTTTTGCGCCTTTTCGACTTTCACAACGTCGCGCACGGCGCGCACAGCCGTTGCTGGCTGGTTCACCTTGACCACCCGCGAAACGGCTGAAAGATCCACCACTTCCCGCAGCGATCGGCCAATCCATGCGGCAAGCCGCCCGCCGAGACGACCGGTTTTGCCGGCCGCCTTGAGCACGGTGAGGCCGACGCGCGCGGGCGCGCCGAGCCCAACCGTCGCATAGGTGCCTGCGGTTACCGCCAAGCCGACACAGGCAAGCCCGAGGATCAGCTCGTCCGCTTCCTGTCCGCTCGCCAGCCGCGTGCCCTCGCGCAGCGCGTCGCGAATGTCGCCGAATACGAACAGGTCGCCGACGGCGGTACCCACAAGGCCCGAGATATCCTGTGGCTCGCCGGTGATTAAACCATGGGCAAAGCTCCCGATTGTACGCGCCGCACTGGAGGCCTGCGCGCTTGCGGCCTCGATCCTGGCTGCCAGCTCCGGCTCGATCGGAATCTGTTTGTCACGCGCGAGCTCGAGGAAGCTCTGGGCGAGGTCGACGTCGTTGGCCTCGAGGGCAGCGGTGATCTCGCGGGCTGCCACTTCGGCGTTGAAGGATTGCGCCACCGCGCGGTCCGACAGCGCAGCTGGATCGTCGGCTATCGAGAGCAGCCCTTGCGCTTCGAAAGCGCGGGGCAGAACGGCCAGGGCGGCGATCGCAAAGGCAACAGCCAGACCGAGCGGCACAGCAATCCGCGCTCCGGTCATGCGTTTTGGTTCTCCTGAGGGGCGACCGCTACAAGTGGTCTCGCCACGTGCGCCACATATGGACAATTGTAAGCAACCGCACAAGAGCGGAAATCACAACGGCTTCGCAGATTGGCGCAATTACCTAGAAAAAGGTTACCGCCATGGTATGTTGCTCAACACCATGTCCGAAAGCATCGTTCCGCATTTCCATAACACTGCCGGGGCGCCGGTAATTGAGATCGGGGCGCGGGAATTCATGTGCATAGGCGAATTGCCTCCTTTCGATCATCCGCATGTGTTCTTGGACATGGGCGATGCAACCGAGATCATCTGTCCCTACTGTTCGACTCTGTTTCGCCATGATCCGAGCTTGGACGCACGCGCGGCGCAGCCGCCCGAATGCGCCTTGAAGGACGAGACACTCGGCTGAGCAGCGCGAGCGTAATCTGTTGGCCGGCTCGCGCACCATAATTATTGCCGGCGCAGGCATCGGCGGACTAACCGCTGCCCTTGCGCTCGCACAGCAAGGCTTCCACGCCACCATATACGAGCAGGCGCCAACGCCGGAGGAGAGCGGAGCAGGCATTCAGCTTTCGCCTAACGCCTCGCGCATTCTCATTGCGCTTGGGCTTGCGCCGAGACTGCAGCCCTGGATCGTCACACCCGATGAGCTTGCGATCCGGCATGCACGCACGGCGCGCGTGCTCGCGCGAGCGCCGCTCGGCCAGGCCATCGAACAGCGTTATGGCGCGCCCTATTGGGTCATTCATCGCGGCGACCTGCACGCAGCTCTGCTCGATGCCGTGCGCGCCCATCCGAACATCTCGCTTCACTTCAACACAACCGTCGAGGATTTCGCGTCGTACAGGACCGGGGTGACGGTTGCGGGCCTGTCCTCCAAGCAATCCGTGGAGGAGCGCGCACTCGCGCTTGTGGGCGCGGACGGGCTGTGGTCGCAGTTGCGCACACGATTGGGGCACACAACGCGGCCGCGCTTCGCGCGGCACACGGCTTGGCGAACCCTCTCCCCCGCTGCGGAAACGACGGCCGATATGCGAAATCCCGCGGTAAACCTCTGGCTGGGGCGGCATGCCCACCTGGTGCATTACCCTGTCAGGGGCGGCAGCCTCATCAATATGGTCGCAATCGTCCGCGACGACTGGCGCCAACCCGGCTGGAGTGCGCAGGGCGAGCGCGGAGAGATTCTTGCACGCTTTCCTCCTGCCATGTGGCCGGACGCGCCGCGGCAGACCCTCGCCGTGCCCGAGCAGTGGCGCAAATGGGCGCTCTTTGATTGCAAACCCCTGGGTGTTTGGGGCAAAGGCGCAGTGACTCTTCTCGGTGATGCTGCGCACCCGATGCTCCCTTACCTTGCCCAGGGCGCGGCAATGGCGATTGAGGATGCGGCGGTGCTTGCCCAGGAGCTGGCGCGCAGTCCGGATGAACCCGCCGGTGCGATGCGCCGCTATGAGGCCGCGCGCCGACCGCGCACCGCGCGCATGCAGCGCGCTGCACGCCGCAACGGCCTCATCTATCACATGGGCGGCGCTGAAGCATTTCTGCGTCGCATGGCGATGAGCGCCATGGGAGGCAAGCGCATCCTTGCGCGCTATGATTGGGTCTATGGCTGGAAACCGAACCAGTAAGATGTGACAACGTTCACCATGGCGCTTTTTCCGACGACCATTGCGGGCAGCCTGCCGAAGCCTTCCTGGCTCGCCGAGCCCAACAAACTGTGGCCCGCCTGGCGCCTGTCAGGCGAGGCGCTTGCAAGTGCCAAGCGCGATGCGACGCTGCTTGCGCTCAAATGGCAGGAGGATTGCGGGATCGACATCGTTACCGAGGGCGAGCAGTCGCGCCAGCACTTCGTCCATGGGTTTCTGGAGTTCGTCGAGGGAATCGATTTCTCGCGGCGCGTCGAGATGGGCATTCGCGCCGATCGGTACAAGGCGATGGTGCCGACCGTTACGTCCGCGCTGCGGCTGCGCGGCCGGGTGCATGCAGCCGAGGCGCGGCTCGCCCGCGCCCACACGCGCCACAAGCTCAAGTTGACGCTGCCGGGGCCGATGACGATCGTGGATACAATTGCGGATGTCCATTATGGCGATCGCGTCGCCATGGCGATGGCGTTTGCGGAGCTTCTCAATACGGAAGCGCGCGCGCTCGAGGCCGATGGTGTCGACGTCATTCAGTTCGATGAGCCCGCCTTCAATGTCTACATGCGCGAAGTCAACGAATGGGGGATCGAGGCGCTGCACCGCGCGTCCGCAGGCCTCCGTTGCAGGACCGCAGTTCACATCTGCTACGGCTATGGCATCAAGGCGAATCTCGATTGGAAGGCGACCTTAGGCGACCAGTGGCGCCAATACGAGGCGATTTTTCCGGCACTCGCACGCAGCCGTATCGACCAGGTCTCGATCGAGTGCCGAAATTCCCGTGTGCCTCTCCATCTTCTCAAGCTGCTCGAGGGCAAAGACGTACACGTAGGCGTCATCGACGTAGCAAGTGACCAGGTCGAGACCGCCGAGCAGGTGGTCGCCATAATTTCCGAGGCTTCGAAATACGTCGCCAAGGATAAAATCATCGCCAGCACGAATTGCGGCATGGCGCCGATGCGATCCGATGTGGTCTATGGAAAGCTTGCGGCCCTTGGCAAGGGAGCGCAGCTCGCGCGCGCATCACTGCGCTAGCAGCTCACCTGAGCGCGGAGTTGCTTTGCCAATTTGCGCCACCGTCGCAGTTCTTCGCGCGGGCGGCAGCCTCAAGCAGCCTCAGCTCCTCGGATGCGGCGGTGTGATCGGCCTTGTATGCCAGCACGTTGACCAGCGCTCCCCCCGGAGTCTGCTCGGCTCTGTCCATCAACTGCCTGAGCTCCTGCTCACGCGAAGTCCAGGTCTGACGTTGCCTGCCGATGTTCTCGCAGGTGGAATATTGGTATTTGGCCGGATCGGCAAAGACCGTCACCGGGCTCTCCCCGCCTACCGACGAGCAGCCCACAAGGGAAGCGGCGAGCGCGAGAAGGGCGGCAGCACGCAGCATTGTTCTGATCAGTCATTGCGCAGCGCCCTGTATGCCCGGGGAATGCGCCCTAATCGTGATGCCGGCTAGGCGGTCGCCGTGACGCTTCCATATGGATTGATGTTCACCAGCGCACCCCCATCGACCGGAAGTGCCACCCCGGTAATGAAATTGGCTTCGTCCGAGGCGAGGAACAACGCCGCGTTGGCTACATCCCATGCGGTGCCCATCTTGTGCCGAAGCGGCACACGGGCATTGCGGGCTGCCGCAACTTCGGCCCTGCTCTTGCCACTCGCGCGCGCCCGCGTGTCGACCGCCATCGGCGTGTCCATCAGTCCAGGCAGGATGACGTTGGCACGGACGCCGAATTCGGCATTCTGGATCGCGATCTGCTGCGTGAAGGCGATCATCCCGGCCTTGGTCGCCTTGTACACAACGTTCGGGTAATGCTCCCACGCGGCAACTGATGAGATCGTGATAATTACGCCGCTGCGCTGGGCGCGCATGAGCGGTAATACATGTTTGCAGGCCATCATGACGCCGCGCAGGTTGATGACTGCGATAC
>JBKOUI010000092.1:0-17732 GCA_046723315.1 Pseudomonadota bacterium
GCAATGAGCGGTTCAAGCGGCTGCTCAAGCAACTCGACGCGATCCATGCACGAGAACCGCTCGATTGCCTCAGGATCACCGGAGACATGACCGACGCTGGGATCAGTTCCGAATGGGCGGAGTTTCTCGATGACCTGGCAAAACATCCGGAGCTCGCCAAGCTCGCCCTGATGCTGCCCGGCAATCACGATCTCAATATCGTCGACCGCAGCAACCCTGCCCGCATGGACCTGCCCTTCAGTCCAAACCGACGCTTGCGCGAGCTGCGCACCATGTCGGCCATGGATGCAGTGCAGGGGACGCGCGTGCGGGTGGTCGATCGCACCAGGCGCCGGCTCGGCAAAACCCTCGCCGAGGCCATCGCGCCCCACCGCGAGAAGATCGTGAAGTTTGCAGATGCTGCGCGGCCCTATTTCTCGACCGAGCTGCCAGACCTGTGGGCCAAGATCTTTCCGATGGTGGTCCCGCCCGATCAGCCGGAGGGGCTCGGCATCATCCTGTTCAATTCCAATGCCGACACGCATTTTTCGTTCACCAATGCGCTCGGCATGATCTCCGCCGAGCAGATCGAGGCCTTCAACATTGTTCAGGAGCAATATCCCGAGGCCTGCTGGCTGATCGGGCTGCACCATCACCTGATGGAATATCCCTGGGCGGTCAAAGCCTTGTCTGAGCGCATCGGCACGGCCCTGATCAACGGCAATTGGGTGTTGCGTCAGCTGAAGCCCTTGGCCGGATACGCTATCTTCATGCATGGGCACCGGCACATCGACTGGATGGGCGAGTGCGCCGGATTTCCCATCATCTCTGCCCCCTCCCCGGTGATGGGCGTGACCGACGACGTCGACACTGTCTTCTATATCCACACCTTGGCGATCGTGGGGGATGCAGGCTTACGCCTGCTTCAGCCTGAGCGCATCGTGGTCAAGGGTGAGAAGACGGAGTGGGTGGAAGGCGGGCGGCCGCAGCGGACGGTCCATTAGATTCATCTTGCGCCTTTCCACGCTCTCTATACCTAAGCGGCATGAGAGACACCGCTGCCGAGCAAGCAGTCACTGTTCCCCCCGAATGGACGCCGCAAAAGGCGATCTGGACCGCCTGGCCGGCTGACTCCTTTCAGTGGGATGGCGACTTGGAGACGCCGCGTCGCGACGTGGCCGCGATGGTGCGCGCACTTGCACTCGGCAACAGGGTTAGGCTGCTGGTGAACGGCGCTGAGGCTGAAGCGTCGGCTCGGGCAAGCCTTGGAGATGCGGCTGAGATTCTGCCCGCGAAATATGGAGATATCTGGCTCCGCGACACCGGCCCTATCTTCGCGCACACGCAAGAGGGCACCGTCGCGCTCAGATTCAGGTGCAATGGCTGGGGCGGCAGATTCGACCTGCCCGACGACGCGACCGTTGGCGATGACATCGCTCGCGTCGCAGGCACGCCTATCCGCAGGTTCGGCTTTGTGCTGGAAGGCGGCGCCATAGAGCATGATGGCGAAGGCACTCTCCTAACCACGCGCGCGACGTTGCTCAACGCCAACCGCAACGGCTGGAGCGAAAGCCAAGCCGAAGACGCTCTCTGCAATGCCTTCGGTGTGGAGAAGATCATCTGGTGCGATGCAGGCCTCAAGAACGATCACACTGACGGTCATATCGACAATGTTGCGCGCTTCATCGCACCTGGACGTGTCGTTTGCCAATCGCCCTACGGCGCAGACGATCCCAACAGAGAAACTCTGGATGAAGTTGCGCGGGTGCTGGAGCATGCGACTGACGCACGCGGCCGCAAGCTTCACATTACTCGAATCCCGAGCCCAGGCCTCGTTGTGGACGACATGGGCGAAGCAGCGCCCGCCTCCCACATGAACTTCGTCATCGCCAATGGCGTAGTGGTGGTGCCGGTCTATGGAACGCCAGGGTCCGACATGGCGGTCGAGGCTTTGCAGGCGCTATTCCCAACCCGCAAGGTCGTAGGGCTGTCGTCGCGCGGATTGCTCGGCAATGGCGATGCAGGCGGCGGCTCGTTCCATTGCATCACGCGAGAGGAGCCGGCCTGATGGCGGGACGCACGATCACGGTTGCGGCCATTCAGACCTCCTATGGCCACGACATGAAGGCGAATATCGCCAAGACGGAAGGCTTTGTCCGCGAGGCGGCCAAGCGGGGCGCGGACGTGGTCCTGCCGTCGGAGCTATTCCAGGGAATCTATTTCCCGACGCGGCAGGATCCGAAATGGTTCGCAACGGCCTATTCGGTGAACGAGCATCCTTGCGTGCTCGCGCTCAAGAGCCTCGCCAAGGAGCTTAAAGTCGTCATTCCCATCTCGTTCTTCGAGAAGGACGGCCCGCGCTATTACAACAGCGTTGCCGTCGCCGACGCGGACGGCAGAATCCTCGGCGTCTACCGCAAGAGCCACATCCCAGACGGCCCCGGCTATCAGGAGAAATACTACTTCCGGCCCGGCGACACTGGATTCCAGGCATGGAAGACGCGAGCGGGCGTGCTCGGCGTCGGCATCTGCTGGGACCAGTGGTATCCGGAGGGCGCACGTGCCATGGTGCTGCAAGGCGCCGATCTGCTGCTCTACCCCACCGCCATCGGCTCGGAGCCTTACGATCCTCTGCTCGACACGCACAGGCAATGGCAACGCGTGATGCAAGGCCACGCGGTGGCGAACGCCGTGCCGGTGGTCGCGGCGAACCGTATCGGCACCGAGGACAACGACGGCGTGACGCAGAGCTATTACGGCTACTCTTTCATCGCCGATCATCTCGGCGAGCTGGTCGCGAGCTTCGGCGAGGGCGAAGACGGCGTGCTGGTGCACCGCTTCGACTTGGATGCGATCGGGAAATATCGCGCAGAGTGGGGCTTCTTCCGCGACCGCCGCACCGACCTCTACGCCAAGTCCATTGTGTGAGGTGAGACCATGAGGGAGGAGCGCCCGCCTTTTCCGCCCTTCACTCTTGAGACCGCCGTCGAGAAGGTGCGCAAGGCCGAGGATGCCTGGAACACGCGGCAGCCTCAGACTGTCGCGCTTGCCTACACGCAAGAGAGCGTGTGGCGGAACCGCTCGGAGTTCCTGCGCGGGCGCGAGGAGATCGTCGCCTTCCTAACACGCAAATGGAACCGCGAGCTCGACTACCGGCTGATCAAGGAGCTGTGGACCTTCGGCGACAACCGCATCGCCGTTCGCTTCGCCTATGAATGGCATGACGATAGCGGCAACTGGTTCAGGAGCTACGGCAACGAAAACTGGGAATTCGCCGAGAATGGCCTGATGCGGCGCAGGATCGCGAGCATCAACGACCTTCCCATCGCTGAGAAAGACCGTAAATATCGCTGGCCGCTTGGCCCGCGCCCGCAGGATCATCCTTCGCTGAGCGAACTTGCCCTGTAAAGGCTTCCGCCCTCTCGCCGCAGGGCTGGGCGCAAGCCTTCGGGGCGGGGTAAAATCAGGCAAACCGTCATTCCTGAGAGACCACCGATGAGCATCATCGAGACCCGCTTTGACCAGATGTTCCCGACGCTTGACGCGGGCCAGGTCGAGACCGCCAAGCGTTTCGCCAGCGGTCCTCCCCGGGAATTCGCGCCAGGGGAAATCGTTTTCGATATCGGCGAACGCCATGCACCGGCTTGGCTCGTGCTCAAGGGCGCCATCGACGTGGTCCGCAGCAACGCGCTCGGACGCGAGACGCCGATCACCACTCATCATGCCGGCCAATTCTCCGGCGAGGTGAGCCAACTTGCCGGGCGGGAAGTGCTCGCCAGGGGCCGTGCAGGCGCCGAGGGCTGCACCGCGCTGCCGTTCGATGCGACCCATATACGCGCGCTGATGATTGGCTCAGCCGAGATCGGCGAGATCCTCATGCGCGCATATATCCTGCGGCGCGTCGGGCTCATTCAGGACGGCAACGCTGGCTCGGTGCTGGTCGGCCGGCCGGGAAGCTCGGACCTCAATCGCCTGGAAACCTTCCTCCGCCGCAACGGCTATCCCTACACCTTACTCAACGCCGAAGAGGAAGAGGGCCGGACCGTGATGGATCGTTTTGGCGTCCTTCCGGAAGATCTGCCGATCATGCTCTGCCCCAATGGCACTGTGTTGAAGCGGCCTACCGATGCCGAGGCGGGAATCTGCCTCGGCCTCACGCCCGACCTCGACCCAGAGAAAATCTACGATGTCGCCGTGGTCGGTGCCGGCCCTGCGGGGCTCGCGACCGCCGTGTATGCGGGATCGGAAGGTCTGTCGGTGATCGTGCTGGATCAGAAGTCGTTCGGCGGACAGGCAGGCGCCTCGGCGCGCATCGAGAATTATCTCGGCTTCCCCACCGGCATTTCAGGCATGGCGCTTGCGGGGCGCGCCTTCAATCAGGCGCTTAAATTCGGTGTCGAGATTGCCATCCCACTCGAAGTGAGCAAGCTCGATTGCGGCGAAGGAACTCCAAGCGATCCATTTATGCTCGAACTCACCTCTGGCCACAAAGTGCGGGCCCGCAGCGTGGTTATAGCCTCGGGTGCGCGTTACCGGCGTCCGCCGATCGCCAATCTCGACATGTTCGAAGGTGCCGGCATCTCCTATTGGGCCTCTCCGGTCGAAGCGAAGCTTTGCGAGGGCGAGGAGATCGCGCTGATCGGCGGCGGCAACTCGGCGGGACAAGCCACGGTGTTCCTTGCGCCTAGGGTCAAGCAGCTTCATCTCGTGATACGCGGTGACGGCCTCGAAGCCACCATGTCGCGCTACCTTATCGATCGCATCAAAGCGCTGCCCAATGTCGAGCTGCACACCAAGACCGAGATCGTTGCCCTTGAAGGCGACCAGGTGACGGGCCTCACCGGGGCGATATTCCGCTGCAAGACCACCGGTGAGACCCATACCTGCCCGTTGCGGCACATCTTCCTGTTCATAGGCGCCGATCCGAACGCGAACTGGCTCGAGCAGTGCGTGGACGTCGACGGCAAGGGCTTCGTCATCACCGGGAGCAAATTTGCCGACGGTAAGGGCGCGATCGGCCGCCCTCCCCTTCCGCTCGAAACGAGCAGGCCGAACGTCTTCGCCGTCGGCGATGTGCGTGCCGGATCGACCAAGCGCGTCGCGGCGGCGGTCGGCGAAGGTGCCGCAGTCGTGGCGCAGATCCACAGCGCGCTAGCGGACTGAAGGGGCTTGGCGGTGTTACTCTGCCGGGACCGGCACGCGCGGAGCCTTAGGCGCCCTAGCCTTGTCGCCTCTGAGCCAGGACTGCAGCCGGCCGAGATAGAGATAGACGATTGGCGTCGTATAGAGCGTGAGCAGCTGCGACAGCGCGAGACCCCCGACCATGGCGTAGCCGAGCGGCTGGCGGAGCTCCGAACCCGCGCCATGACCGAGCATCAGTGGCACGCCGCCGAGCATGGCCGCCATCGTGGTCATTAGAATCGGCCGGAAGCGAAGCAGGCAGGCCTCGCGGATCGCGGTTAGGTGGTCGGCCCCCTCGCGCTCGCGTGCAATTGCGAAGTCGACCAGCATGATGCCGTTCTTCTTCACGATACCGATCAGCAAAATGATGCCGATGATGCCGATGACCGAAAGGTCGAAGCCTCCAGCCATGAGCGCAAGCAGCGCGCCGACGCCGGCAGAAGGCAGCGTCGACAGGATGGTGAGCGGGTGGATGTAGCTCTCATAGAGCATGTCAAGAATCAGATAGACGACGATCAAGGCCGCGCCGATCAAAATAGGCTCATTGGCCAGCGAGTCCTGAAAGGCTTGCGCGTTGCCCTGGAACGTGCCGACCAGAGTCACCGGCGCACCCATATCCGCCATAGCCCTTTGAACGGCGTCGATTGCTTGGCCGAGCGCCACGCCTGCCGGCAGATTGAAGGAGATGGTGACCGCCGGGAATTGCCCCTGATGGGACACCGAAAGCGGGCCTACTTGCGTGTTGTCGATGGTCACGAGAGTCGAGATCGGCACCGAGGCGCCGTTCAACGGCGACTTGAGATAGATGCGGTCGAGCGTGTTGGGATCGCCCTGCATCGCCGACGGCACTTCGAGGATCACGTGATAGGTGTTGGTCTGGGTGTAGTACTGCGCCACCTGCCGCTGGCCGAACGCATCGTTGAGGGTCGCGTCGATCACCTCCGGCTGGATGCCGAAACGCGACGCCTGGTCGCGGTTGATGCTGACCATGAGCTGCGGCGCGTTGCCCTGCTGGTCGCTCGACGTGTCGGCTAGCTCGGGCAGAGTCTGGAGCTTGGCGAGGACCTTTGGCGCCCATTCGTTGAGCTCGCCGATATCGGCGTCTTGCAGCGTGTATTGGAACTGGCCGCGGCCGATGCGCCCGCCGACGGTGATGTCCTGCGAGGGCTGCAGCGTGAGCCTGACGCCTTCGATCTTTGCAAGCTGAGGCCTGAGCCGGTCGATGATGGCGCTCGCGTTGGTGGTCCGTTGGTCGCGCGGCTTGAGCCCAATGAAGAAGCGCCCGGTGTTGGCGGTCTGCGCGCTGCCGGTGCTGCCCATGGCCGCGCCGACCGCGGCAATATCGGGGTCTTTCGTCAGCACCTCCCCGAGCTGCGTCATGAGCCGCGCCATCTCTTGCGGCGAGATGTCTTGGCCTGCCTCAGCGAAGCCCGTGATCAGCCCGGTGTCCTGGATGGGGAAGAAGCCTTTGGGGATGATGATATAGAGGTGCACAGTGAGCGCTATGGTGGCGAAGAACACCAAGAGCGTGATCAGCCGGTGGCGCAGGACGACGTCGAGGGTCCGCCGGTAGAAGGCGAGCATGCCGTCGAACATATTCTCGATAGCCCGCCAGACGAACCCGTGCTTCGCCGTGTCGTGATGCAGGAAGCGGGCGCAGAGCATCGGCGTGAGCACCAGCGACACGAAGGCCGACACGGCAATGGCCGCGGTCACGGTGATAGAGAACTCGCGGAACAGACGCCCGACGATGCCGCCCATCAGCAGGAGCGGAATGACACGGCAACCAGCGAGACGCTGATCGACAGCACGGTGAAGCCGATCTCGCGCGAGCCTTTGAGCGCAGCGTCGAGCGGCTTCATACCTTCCTCGATATGACGGTAGATGTTCTCGACCATCACGATGGCGTCATCGACCACGAATCCTACAGAGATGGTCAACGCCATCAGGGAGATATTGTCGAGACTGAAGCCGCACAGATACATGACGGCCAGCGCTCCGAGCAGCGATAGCGGTACAACCAAAGACGGAATCAGCGTCACCCGCAAATTTCGCAGAAAAAGCAGGATGACGAGAAAAACGAGGCCAATGGTCAGCCCGAGGGTGAACTGGACATCGTCGACCGAGGCGCGAATGGTCTCGGTGCGATCGGATAGGATATCGACGCTGACGGCGGGCGGGATGGCCGCCTGGAGACGTGGTAGTGCCGCCTTCACCCTGTCCACGGTTTCGATGACGTTGGCTCCGGGCTGCTTGAACACGATAAGCAGGACCGCGCGCTTATTGTTGTCCCACGCGCCGGTATAGAGGTTCTCCGGCCCGTCGATCGCCTGGCCGACATCTTTGACTCTCACCGCTCCGCCGTTGCGATAGGCGACAATCACGTTGTTGTAGTCCGCCGCGTCGGAGAGCTGATCGTTGGCGGCCAGCGTAAAGCTGCGGATGTCGCTATACAGCGTGCCCTTGGCGGCGTTGGTGGTGGTCGCGGCAAGCACGCCGCGGATGTCCTCGAGGGTGAGGTTCTTTGCGGCGAGCTTAGCCGGGTCGACCTGCACCCTCACCGCCGGCTTCTGCTCCCCGCCGATGGAAACTTGCGACACGCCTTCGATCTGCGAGATTTGCTGGGCGAGGATGGTGTCGGCAAAGTCGTCGACCTCGGTGAGCGGCAGCGAATCCGAATGCACGCCCATGACCAGCACCGGCGAATCGGCCGGATTGACCTTGCGGTAGGTCGGCGGCGAAGGAAGATTGGTGGGAAGCTGGCGGCCAGCAGCCGCGATGGCGGCCTGAACGTCCTGAGCAGCAGCATCGATGTCGCGGTTCAGCTCGAATTGTAGGTTGATCGAGGTGGCTCCGAGCGTGCTGGTCGAGGTCATCTGCGTCACGCCGGCAATTTGCGAGAACTGCCGCTCGAGCGGCTGCGCCACGGCGGAGGCCATGGTCTCCGGACTTGCCCCTGGCAGCGAGGCCGAGATGCTGATGGTCGGAAAATCCACCTTGGGAAGCGGCGCGACTGGAAGCAGCGGATACGCGACAAGACCGGCGAATGCGACCGCGACCATCAGCAACGAGGTCGCTACCGGGCGATGAATGAACGGCGCCGAAATGTTCATTCTGCGCTCGTCTGCACCGGCGGCCCTTGCGCCGGTGTCGGCTGAACCTTCACGCCCGGCTTAAGGCGATACTGGCCGCTCACCACGACCTGCTCACCCGGCTTAAGACCACTTTTCACTACCGTCATGTCGTTCTGGGTCGGACCGCCGACGATCGGCCGATTTTCCGCTGTGTTGTCAGGCTTGATGACCCAGGCGAGCAGCCCTTGCGAGTTCCGCTGCACTGCCGCCGAGGGCATGGTGACGGTGTCCTTGAGCGTCTCGATGAGAACGCGCGCATGGACGAATTCGCCGGGCCATAGGCGCTCCTCTTTGTTGGGAAACGACGCCTTGAGCCTGATCGTGCTCGTAGTCTGGTCGATCTGGTTGTCGATCAGGAGCAGCTTCCCCTGGCCGAGCTCGTGCTTCAGGTCCTGGTCGAGTGCGGTGACCTGCACCTCACTTTTCGCCATCGCCTCCTGCACCGCGGGCAGATCGCGCTGCGGCAGGGTGAAAATCACCATGGTGGGAGTAAGGTCGGTCAGCACCGTGATGGGCGTTTGATCGCCGGCATGAACGATGTTGCCGGCGTCGAGCTGGCGGAACCCGACCCGCCCATTGATCGGCGCGGTGATGGTGGCATAGCTCAACTGCGTCTCGGCATTCTCGATGCCGGCTTGATCCGAGGCGATCGTCGCCTTCAGCGCATCGACTTTTGCTTGCTGCTGATCCACGGACTGCGCCGTACCGGCGCCCTTCTTCATGAGATCCTGGAAGCGCGCGAGGTCTTTCGCGTCCGAAACGAGCTGCGCCTCGTCCTGCGCTTTCTTCGCCTTGGCCTGATCGAGCGCCGCCTGGAACGGTCGCGGATCGACGATAGCAAGGACATCGCCCGCCTTCACCCGCTGGCCTTCGACGAAATTGACGCTTTGCAGCTTGCCATCGACCTGACTGTGAACCGCAACGGTGTTGGAGGCTTGCACCGTGCCGAGACCGTCGAGATAGACCGGCACGTCGTGCTGGCTTACTTCGGCAATCGTCACCGGCACCGGCGGCGGCTGATGCGCAGCCGGCGCCTTGGCGGTCTGCTCTACCTCAACCGGTGTCTGGTCGACGACGTACACGACTGCCACCAGCAGGGCAGCAAGACCAAGCAGCCACGCAAAGCTGCGCCGCTTACGCTTCTTCTTGGGCGGAACGTGACCTCTTCCGCAGGCGGCGAGGGTTCGAGCGGCTCAAAACCTTCACTGTCGCCAATACGCTCGTGAATGGGCGAATCAATAACCGACGGCTCGTCCAACTCCCCCATGGCGTTGTCCTGCCTTAAGCTGCGAGACATCAAGAGCGCGTCTTTCGGGCTCATAACTAGACAATGTAGACGTTGAAATGGTGTCGCCGCGCGAGCCGTGGCACAAGGTCGCAAAAATCAAATATCTGCAATGTCGGTGCAAATTTATGACGGCACTTCAGACACATTCAGACACATTCGCGTGGAAGAATTTTCTAGTTTGTCAAAACCGGTGTCGGGTTATTCATGCCGATAGTGGCCTTAAGGTCAGAAGAGAGCAGGCGGCAGGGTTATGGTTTCTTTAGCTGAGGCGAAGGGCGAGCGCCTCGACCGCAACGCGAGCTCGGGGAACAGTCCGCGCGAGCCGCTGATCTTCGTCGTCTCCGGCGAGGCGTCAGGCGACAATCTCGCCGGAGCGCTCATGCGTGCGCTGAAGGCCAAGACCGGCGGCCACGTGCGCTTCGCCGGCGTCGGCGGGCCGCAAAGTGAGCGCCAAGGGCTCGAAAGTCTCTTCCCGATGCGCGAGCTTTCGGTGATGGGCCTCGCCGAGGTCCTGCCGCACCTGCCGCGCCTCATCATGCGGCTCAATCAGACCGTCGCTGCGGCGCGGCGCCTTGAGCCAGACGCGATCGTCACGGTCGATTCCCCGAGCTTCTGCTTGCGGCTCGCGCATCATCTCCGGGGGTCGGGCATCCCCATCATTCATTACGTGGCGCCGCAGCTTTGGGCTTGGCGCCCTGGCCGCGCGCGCAAGCTTTCGAAGGATGTCGATCACATCATGGCGCTCTTGCCCTTCGAGGTTTCCTTCTTCGCGAAATACGGTATTCCATGCACCTATGTCGGCCACCCTGCCATCGACTCAGGCATCGACCATGGCGACGGCAAAGCCTTCAGAACGCGCCACGGTGTGCCGCAAGATGCGCCCCTCCTCTGCGTCGTGCCGGGCAGCAGAGCTGGAGAGGTGCGCCGGATCCTGCCGGTATTCGGCGAGACGCTTCTTCTCTTGAAGGAGAGCCATCCCGATTTGCGCGTCGGCATTCCCATCGTGCCATCGACAGCCGACGTGGTGAAGAGCATGACGCAAGGCTGGCCGCTCGATGTGATTTTTGCAGACGTCGCGGAACGTCAGGATGCCTTTGCCGCCTCCACTGTGGCGATGGCTAAATCCGGCACAGTAACGCTAGAGCTTGCTCTCGCCGGCGTACCTATGGTGGTTGCGTATCGCGTCAGTGCGGCAACCGCCTTCATCGTGCGTCGCATGATCAGCGTCGAGCATGCCTCTCTGGTCAATCTGCTCGCAGGACGATCGGTTGCGCCAGAGTTTCTCCAGGAGAATTGCACCGCGGGTAATCTCGCCGCGGCGGTCGACGAGCTGCTCCGCTCTGAACAAGTGCGCGAGGAGCAAGCTCAAGGGTTCCGCGAAGTCGCCAAGGTGCTGGGAGAGCGCACCCCTCCCCCAAGCGAGCGCGCCGCCAGTGTCGTGCTCGATATCGTGCAAGCTCGAATGAATGAGGAAAGGCGCGCCGCCTCGGATTAGGCCTCACGCGCCACTGCAGACCGGCTCGACTCGCCGAGCACCTTTCTTAGGTGTTCCTCGATGCTCTCGTTGATCATGCTGGCGACGCGCAGCGCTTCGCAGCCGGCGCGGCCATCGACTACCGGCTTTGCGCCGGTCGAGACGCAGTCGAGGAAGGCATCTATCTCGTTGCCGAGGCTGTCCTGCTTCTCGATCTCGTAGCTCTCGCTCTCGATGGCCGCGAGACCCATGACGGCTGGATCGCCACGCAGCCGATAGCCCGCGATGCGTCCCTCGCCGAGGTCGCAGTTCAGATAGTGATTACGGCCAAACACGCGCATCTTCCGCTCGGTCTTGTAGCTCACCCGGCTTGCTGTGACGTTGGCGATGCAGCCCGACTCGAAATTGATACGCGCATTGGCGAGATCGATCCTGCGGCCGAGCACCGGCGTGCCCACGGCGTCTACTTTGCTCACGGGCGAATCGACGAGCCCGATGATCATGTCGATGTCATGAATCATGAGATCGAGGATCACGTCGACCTCGACACCGCGATTTTTCCACGGCGAGATGCGGTAGCTCTCGAAATAAAGCGGCTTGACCATGGCCTTGGCGAGGGTGCGGTAGGCGCTGGAAAAGCGCTCGATATGTCCGACTTGGAGCATGACCTTGCGCTGCTCGGCGAGATTCGCGAGCGCGCTCGCCCTTTCCACCGTGTCGGCAATCGGCTTCTCGATCAGAACATGGATGCCAGCTTGGATCAGATCGCGGGCGATATCGTAATGAAGCGGCGTCGGTACGGCGATGCTCGCCGCATCGACCTTGCCAATGATGCTGCGATAGTCGAAGGCAGGCTCTGCGCCGAACTCGGCAGCGACCGCGCGCGCACGCTCCTCATCGGTGTCGACCACGGTGACGAGCTTGGCGCGCTTGTTGCGGGCATAATGGCCGGCATGGAAGCGGCCGAAATAGCCAGTTCCAACTACGGCGACGCTGATCTCATCTGCCATTCTTCTACCGCTTCCAACTGCGCGCCAACGCGGCGCGGATTCTATTCGGCCGCGGACGGAGCGTGAGCCAAGCCGGCATGAGCTTCCGGCGTCTTGAGCGGGCGAAGGGCTCCGCGCACCGTGCGAATGACGAAGTCCTGCGCCTCGTCGGCGAGATAGCCGTGCATCGGCAGGCTGATGACACGCTCGGCCAGCCATTCCGCGTTGGGCAGACCGCCCGGAGCGGTGGGAAATTCGCGATATGCGGGAAGAACATGCAGCGGGCTTGCATAGTGGATGGCCGTCGGCACGCCGGCATCGCGGCAAGCCTTGGCAAGCTCGGCGCGCCGGTCGGTGACAATCGTGTACTGCGCCCAGACCGAAGTTGCGCCTGACATCAGTTGAGCCACCTGCGCCACAGCGCTGAGGCCTTCGGCATAACGGTCGGCGCTTCTCTGCCGCGCCGCGATCTCCTGCGGGAAGATCGCGAGCTTCTCCAACAGAATGGCGGCCTGGAAGGTGTCGAGCCGGCTGTTGAGACCGACCTGCCCACATTCTGTTCCGTCGGGATGCCGGCCGTGGCAGCGAAGCGCGACAAGATGCTTCGCCTTGGCGCTGTCGTCAGTGAAGATCGCCCCGCCATCGCCATAGCATCCGAGAGGCTTCGAGGGATAGAAGCTCGTTGCCGTGTAGTCGGCGAGGGTGCCGACCTTGTGCCCGTTCAAGCTCGCGCCGAAGCTCTGTGCCGCGTCGGCAAGCACGAGGAGATTGTTGGCCTCTGCGATTTCGCGAATGGCTTGGTATTCGGCCGGCTGTCCATACAGATCGACAGGGATGATACAGCGCGGTTTAAGCCCGCGGCGCTCCGCTTCACCAATGGCGGCTTCGAGGCTGTCGGTGTCGAGGTTGAAGCTGTCGCGCCGTACATCGACGAAAATCGGCGTGGCGCCGGCGAGCACGACGACCTCCGCGGTCGCCACGAAGGTGAAGGCGGGCACGAACACGGCATCGCCAGGACCAATACCCTCGGCCATGAGGACGAGCAGCAATGCGTCGGTGCCATTGGCGCAACTGACCGCGTGCTTCGCGCCGCAGAATTCCCCAAGCCGATGCTCGAGCTCGGCGACCTCGGGCCCCAATACGAATTGCCCCTGCTTCAATACGGCGCCGATGGCTCGCTCGATGCGGTCGCCGATTCTCTCGCGCTGCGCGGTCAAATCGATGAAGGCCGGAATCGGCGGTTTGCCGTCTCTATTCATGCAATCCCCACGAAAGCCCTGGGCAATCCAAGGCGCCCCGATTGGCTTCTACCAGCCAAGCATGGCCGACGATAGCATGAATTCTCGGCTGGAAATCCGGTTGGGGGTCGGCGCAAAACGCCGATGAGACTTGGTGGCAGGGACGGCTTTGTGTCACAGTCCCCGTCCCGACGAAGCACCCCTCTCCTCCTCGTTGATCGTCCGCGAACCTATGCTGCTTGGCTCCGAACGACTGCTTGCGACGAAGCGCCTCAATGGATTGAGGATCGGCGTGCTCGCCAATCCCGCCTCGGTCGATCACGGCTTCGGCCACATCGTCGATCGTCTCGGCGAAAGCGCGGACTACAAGCTCGCTGCGATCTTCGGCCCGCAGCACGGCTTCAAGTCCGACCTCCAGGACAACATGATTGAAAGCCCGCATGCCAAGGACGTGCGGCGCAATGTGCCGATTTTCTCGCTCTACAGCGAGACGCGCGAGCCAACTCCGGAGATGCTTGACCTGATCGACGTACTGGTGATCGACATCCAAGATGTCGGCGCCCGGATTTACACATTCATCTACACCATGGCGAACTGTCTACGTGCCGCGTCGCGTCAGGGGCTGCCGGTCGTCGTCTGCGACCGGCCAAATCCGATCGGCGGAATTGCAGTCGAAGGGCCGATGCTCGATCCTGGCTATGAGTCTTTCGTCGGCCAGTTCCCCATTCCTATGCGCCACGGCATGACCGTGGCCGAGCTTGCGCGGCTATTCAACGAGCACCACGGCATCGGCGCCGAGCTCAAGGTCGTTCCCATGCAGGGTTGGTCGCGCGACATGTATTTCGACGACACCGATATTCCCTGGGTGATGCCCTCGCCAAATATGCCGACGCTCGACACGGCGATCGTCTATCCGGGCACTGTACTGTTCGAAGGCACCATGCTGTCGGAGGGACGCGGGACGACACGGCCATTCGAGCTGATCGGCGCACCTTGGCTCGATGGCGAGCAGCTCGCCGCACGCATGAACGATGCCGGGCTTTCGGGTGTCCATTTCCGTGCCGCAGGCTTCGAGCCGACCTTCCAGAAGCATGCGCGAGTTCCTTGCGGCGGCTGCCAGATCCACGTGACGTCGCGGCGCGATTTCGAGCCGGTCAAGGCCGGTGTCTCACTGCTGCGCGAATGTTACGGACTCGCGCCAAAGCAATTCAAATGGCGCGATCCGCCCTACGAGTACGAGCACGACAAGATGCCGATCGACATTCTTGCCGGTTCGACCGAGCTCCGTGAGCAGATCGAGCAGCAAGTTCCGCTCGACGAGATCGCCGAGAGCTGGGCGGCCGGCGTCGCCGCGTTCAAGGACACCAGGAAACCTTATCTGCTCTATTGAGGCCGTGCCGCTGCGGGATCAGGTGCTTTTTCCGACAACATTGGGCAGCCGAGCGTCTTCTCAAGCGCCTCTGCAAGATCCTGCTCTGTGTCGGCGCTGACATAAAGGCCGCCATTCTGGTCGGCGAGGCATTTGACGTCGAGAATGCTCTGCTCGCCGGTCCAGGAAAAATTCCTCATGCGGAAACCTATGACGTGGATCGTGAGGTTGTTGGCGGCCGCGTGGAGTGCCTTGCCGAGGTCGCATGGCGACCCGCCGCAGGTTTCCTCCCCATCGGTGAGCACGGACGATTACGCCGGGCTTGGCGCGAAAGTCGAGTACATCGGCTGCTTGGCCGACGGCAGCAGTGAGTGGCGTCTTTCCGCCGGGCGTGAGCGCATTCACCTCGCGCATGATCAAGTCTCCGGCGTTGGGCGTCGGCTTGAGATTGAGCTGGACGTTGCACTGCTGATAGGGCCCTGGGCCGTAGGTGATAAGCCCGACGCGGCGGAGCCTCGTGACACTCGGCAAGATCTTGGCGAGCGCCGAGCGCACCGCGTCGATGCGCGGCGTGATGGTGGCGATGCCCTGGTTGACGTTACCGGCCATCGATCCCGAGGCGTCGAACACGAGCATGGCGTCCTCGACGCAAGGCTTGCGGTCGGAGTCCTCCGCTTGCGCCAAGGTAGGCACGCACCACAGGAGCGTCGCCAAGCCAATTGCGGTGGATAAAGAAGCAAGGATTGAGGTCATCGCGAGTGGGACTTTAGAGCAATACCGAGCGCGAAGCGGCGTCATCCGCGTCGCAGGCCTAGCGCGGTTAAAATTGGCGAATTCCGGCCAGTGCCCGCACTACCGGTGCTTGTAAGCCCTAGTTCAACGGACTAGCTTCGACCCGAATCGAGCTTCCGGAGCAAGCCCTTGCCGAAACCCGTCATTCGAGTTCCCCGCGTCACCTGGCGCTCCGGCAGCTTTGCCGAAGGCGAGCGGGCCATCCCCGAGGAGACCGCGGTTGCCTTCACCTTCAACACCGCGTCCTACGCGGTGATGATGGCCACGCCGCAGGACCTCGAGGACTTTGCAATTGGCTTCAGCCTGACCGAGGGAGTGATCTCCTCGATCGACGCCATCCAGTCTATCGACATCGTCGAGGAGGAAGTCGGCATCGAGCTGCGCATCTGGCTGAAGGCACCGGAGGCCGCCGAATTTCTCGGACGCAGGCGGAAGATGGCGGGCCCGACCGGCTGCGGGCTGTGCGGCATCGAGAGCCTTGCCGAGGCGATGCGGCCGCCGCCCGGAGTGGGCGAAGGCCGCGTATTCGCGCCGCACCAGATCATGACCGCGGTGGATTCCCTCTTCCCCTTGCAGACGCTCAACCGGGAAACGCGGGCAGTGCATGCCGCAGGCTTTTGGACGCCCGAGCGTGGCATCATCGCCGTACGAGAGGATGTTGGCCGGCACAATGCGCTGGACAAGCTTGCCGGCGCGCTTGCCCGCGACGGAGCGACGGCACGCGAGGGTCTCGTGGTGCTCACCAGTCGCGTCTCGGTCGAGATGGTGCAGAAATCGGCAGCAATCGCCGCACCGATCATCGTCGCCGTGTCGGCACCGACGGCCTTGGCCGTGCGGATGGCCGAGGCCTGCGGCACGACGCTGGTGGCTATTGCCCGAAAGGACGGGTTTGAGGTGTTCACTCACCCGCACCGGGTGCATGGCGAGCTTAAGACCCACGTCGCCTAGCAAGGATCGTCGCGGCGCTGCCGCAATTCTAGGCTGAAATTGCTCCGGTTGGGCTGAGGGATGGCTCGCGGAATCTGGGGAGGGGCTTGACCATGCGAACAGCACTAGGAGCGATTTGCTTCGCTCTCATTATCGCAGCGGCATTGGTGGCGCAGCCGGAAAGAAGCGCGGCCGCTTCAGCCGCCGAGATCGACCGCGACGCCAACAACACCCTGCACAGCTTCGTCGATCAGGTCCCGGGCGCACGCGAGATAGCCAACAAAGCCGCCGGGATTCTCGTGTTTCCCTCGGTGATCAAGGCTGGGATCGGCTTTGGCGGCGAGTATGGCGAAGGCATCATGCTGAATAAGGACCGGGTGGCCGGGTACTACAACCTGATCTCGGGCTCCTTCGGCTTCCAACTCGGCGTGCAGGAGCGCTCGGTCATCATCATGTTCATGACCCAGGACGCGCTCAACCAGTTCGACCGAACCGCAGGCTGGAAAGTGGGCGTCGATGGATCGGTGGCGATCATCACCGTGGGAATCGGCGGCTCGATCGACACCGACAAGATCACGCAGCCGGTCATCGGCTTCATCATCGATCAAAAAGGGCTGATGTATAACTTGACCCTGGAAGGCTCGAAGATCAGCCGCATCAATCCCTGAGGCAGCCCGAAGGCTTGCTCAATTCCCCTAGGGATCATGTCGCACCAGCCGCCGCGAAGGCGATCGACGCAAGTGCGGGACATCAACAGCAAAATCGGCACAGCGGCAGGGAAATCCCGGTCCTATGTGGGGCTTTGCTCGTGCAACGAAATCCTCGGCGCGAGCTCGTTCCGGAAACCCTCCAACCATGGAGATCGAGCAATGAAGAAAGTTCTTGTCGCGCTCGCCTTGATCGCAGCCTCGGCGGCGCCGGCCTTAGCCAACTATGGCCCCGAGCCTGTGACACCTCAACGCCATACCACAGTCTCCCACCACGAGCGCCGTGCCGAAATGCGGATGCGTGAAGCCCCTGATCTTCGCCAGGCCCACGACCCCTACTGGACACCGTGCAACTACTATTCAGACACCGCTCCGAATAGCTGCCTCTAAGAGGCGCTTCGTTTCCAAGATCAGGGCACGACGAGGACAGCATTTGCTGTTCCTCGTCGCCTTGAACGGCGTTATCGGAGTGGATAGGTGCATGACAGGCGCGGCCGCGATCCTGTATTTGTGCCTGGCGTTTAGTCAAAGCGCCTTTGCATCAGTCTGCTCGTAGAGGTACAGCGTGACCGATCCCGAGGAAAAGATCGTTCTTGTCCTCCAGGGCGGCGGAGCGCTGGGCGCCTATCAGGCCGGCGCCTATGAGACGTTGTG
>JBKOUI010000327.1:0-8003 GCA_046723315.1 Pseudomonadota bacterium
GCTAATACTTAGGTGTACGACAGTTTGCCCCGCGATATGGCGTCACGGCAGGACAAAGCTAGGAATTGCGCGGTGAAATCGCGACTATGACGATGCTGTGACGCCCCTCATGTGGCTGCCGATTATTTGGGCGTTTTGCTCTCGTCGCGCCGAAGGGCAACGTCGAGATACTCAATCAAGGTCCTGCTGTCGAACGGCTTGTCGAGATAGCAGATTGCTCCGCCTTCCAGCGCCCGAGCGCGTGCCCTCTCTTCCGGATAGGCAGTGACGAAAATGATCGGGGGAGTGCGACCCTTCTCGCGCAAGCGGCTTTGCAGGTCGAGGCCACTCATGCGCGGCATGTTCACATCGACGATAAGACAGGCCGCCTCATCGAGATAAGGCGAGCTCAAGAACTCTTCGGCCGAAGCGAAGGTGCGGACGACATGGCCAAGCGACCGCAGGAGACAGGTCGTCGCCACGCGGACGGATTCGTCGTCATCGATAATACAGACAGCGTGCAACGCCCTAGCCCTAGCTTGGCTGGCGCGCGGCTCTCAGCCATACCAAATCCGCGCCTGCCTAAGGACCAAAGTGGCCCGCAAAGTCCAAAACGAGAAGACATACTTAAGTTTAGCCTCAGACTCCGCGCGTTTCGCGCCTAGGTTTAGCCGCCGCCGGCGCGGTTTCGCGTGAGACACCAAGCAGCTCTGCCATGCGGACAAGATCGGCGAGCGAGCGGGCGCCCATTTTCCGCATGACGTGACCCCGGTGAATCTTCACCGTGATCTCGCTTACCCCGATCTCGCCGGCCACCTGCTTGTTCATCAGTCCGGCCGTGACCAAGGACATGACCTCTAGCTCACGCGGCGTGAGGGTCTCAAGCTTGGCCTTAAGGGCAGCCACGCCTTTCTCCTCGTCACGCCTTTTACGGTCGCGCTCCAGGGCGTTGGCCACGGCATCGAGCAGGTCCTGATCGCGAAATGGCTTGGTGAGAAAGTCGACGGCGCCTGCCTTCATCGCTCTCACCGACATGGGAACATCGCCATGCGCGGTGATAAATATGATCGGGATTTTGATATTGGCCTTGATCAGCTCATTCTGGAAATCGAGCCCGCTGCGCTTAGGTAGCCTGATATCGAGCACGAGGCAGCTCGCTGTGTCGGGCAGGGGCGCCTCGAGCATTTCCGGGGCCGACCCGAAGACCTCGACGCGCAATCCAACCGAGCGCAAGAGGCTACTCAAGGCCTCACGCAAGGAGGGATCGTCATCAACCACCAGGACGACTGGTTCGTCGGGCGGTGGCGTCTTACGCGATGTTGCCAAGCGGCTGCTCACTGCTCGGCTCCCCGCTCAATTTGCACCGTGAATGAAAAAGTGGAGCCAGGACCGTCATTGGGCGACGCCCACATTCCTCCGCCATGGGCCTCGATGATCGATCGGCAGATCGACAATCCCATGCCCATCCCGTCGGACTTGGTGGTGAAGAAAGGATTGAACAGCCGATCGATATGATCGGGTTCGATGCCGCCGCCAGAGTCCTGCACGGCAACGAGTACATGATCCGCATCATGCTGACGTGATCGGATCACGAGCTCGCGCGGCCGATCCGTCACGGCATCCATGGCTTCGATGCCGTTCATGATCATGTTGATGATCACCTGCTGCAGCTGCACGCGGTCACCGAATACCGGCGTCAGCTTCGCGTCAAGGTCCAACCGCAGTCTGACATGATGGCTCAGCACTTCACGTTGGACCAGCGCGAGGACATCGCTGACTACATCATTAATGTCGAGCCGCGTCTTTTGCGGATTCGACTTTTTGGTAAGCGCGCGCAACCGGCGGATCACCTCGCTCGCGCGGTTCCCATCCCGGATGATGCGCGCCACGGCGCCGCTTGCTTCCTCGAGGTCAGGCGGATCGTTTCTCAGCCAGCGGAGGGCTGCATCGCCATTGGTAATCACGCCTGCGAGGGGCTGGTTGACCTCATGCGCAATCGAAGCGGTCAACTCGCCGAGCGTGGTCACGCGCGTGACGTGGGCAAGCTCGGACTGGGCCTGTTGCAGCGCTTCCTGGGCGCGCTTCGCGGCGGTGACGTCCATCAGGGCGCCGACATATTCCAGCCGATCCCCCGTATCGCTCGCTGCGTGGGCCACGACATGGATATGTTTGATGCGGCCGTCGGGGAACAGCAACCTGTGCTCGACGCTCCAATTTTGCTTAGCGGAGCAAACCCTGTCGAGATGCCGCTTCAGGGATCCACGATCGTCGGGATGGGTGCGTCCCAACACAAGGTCGAGGGTCGGCGGGATGTTTGGGTCGTGCTCGAAGATGCGAAAAGCTTCGTCGGACCAACTGATCCTTCCGCTGGCAACGTCCCAGCCAAAGCTTCCGGTGTGGCTCAACTCTTGCGCCTCGGAGAGGTAAGCCTCGCTCCGGCGCAAGGCGTCCTCGGCCTGCTTACGGTCCTCGATATCGGTATTGCTGCCGTACCATTTGATGATGTTGCCGCGTTCGTCGCAAAGCGGAGCGGAGCGGTTGAGGAACCAGCGGTACACGCCGTCCGCACGCCTGATGCGCGCTTCGTGTTCGTAGGGTATGCCCGCGGCAATGCTCTCCATCCGCACTTTCATTATCCGAGGCAAATCATCGGGATGGTAAGCGGCTTGCCAGCCGAAGCCCTTGGCGTCGTCTAAAGACAGGCCCGTATAGTCGAGCCAGCGCTTGTTCAGAAAATCGGTCCAGCCATCGGTGAGATTGCTGAACACAAAGGCTGGTATCGTGTCGATGGTGAGCTGAAGCTCTTTCTCCTGCTGCTGGGCTTTTGCCTCGGCGCGCTTGCGCTCGGTGATGTCATTGTTGGTTTCAAGTATGGCGATTGGACGACGCACCGCGTCGCGTTGCACCGACCACCGGCTTGACACCACTACCTCGGTGCCGTCGCGCTTGGTATGGATGAGCTCGACCTCGAGGCGATCCGCATGGGTCAGCGTAGCCTTGAGATCCTCAAGCCCTGCCGGGAATACTGTGCGTAGCAGCTCGTGCGAAACGTTGCCGATCGCTTCGTCTTGCGTCCAACCGTAGAGCAGCTCGGAGCCGCGATTCCAATAAGTAATGACGTCGTTCATGTCGCGAACGAATACCGAGTCGTGGGTGAGATCGAGAAGGCTCGCTTGCTCGCGTAAAACTTTCGCCGCCGCTTGACTCTTCAACGCGAGAAAGGTCGTGAGCGCGATGGCGAAGATGCTGACCAGACATCTAACCAGCGACGGTCCGTAGGTGAGGCCATGTTGGAACAGGAAGCTCAGCGCCGTCACGATGATGCAAGCAGCCGAGATGAGCAGCAGGCCACTGCGCTGCACGAAGCGGCCGGCCATCAGCACTACGATGGCATAGAGCACTGCGACCGCGATACCTAAGGGCGTGAAGGTATCGACGATGAAGATCGCAACGGCAAAGGCAATGGCAACGACGGTGAACGCCGCGCGCGTGGCAAAGTCGCGCGAGGGTGAGCCCGGTATCAATGAGGTGCGGCCGAATATCATCCGCCAGCTTCTCTCGCCCCTGACGCCGGTCTGTCAATGTTCCTCAAGGCCCTGACTCGCCGCAGGGGATTTAGCGCAATTCTTCGACAGGTTCAGCAACGGGCGGCAAGCGCTGCTACCAAGCCGCCCTCTAGAAAGGACGACGAGACGGGGGCGCAAAAAAAAGAGGACGCTGATCAATGACCTCCATCGAGCACCATAGCGAGAGCAATGAAACGCGCCGTTATCCTCCGGCACGGAGACAATATGAATCTCCGGAGCGGAAAGTCCCACATGAATCCATAGCTAGGCTGCGCGCCTTCTCGATGCTGCTATGCATGGACGTTACCCTTGCCGACGAACTCGTGACGGTCACCTTGGTGCGCGCTGGCGTGGCCGTAAATCCGGCCGGAATCGGCAACAACCTCTCGATCTGGCTCATCAAAAGATTGCGCAGCTACTATTACCGCGAATTCACGCGCCGGCCTTTGGCAATGCCTCCGCAAGCCACGACGCGTGAGCAGGCCGATATCCTCTCAGCCCTCGCCAAGCTGCGGCCCGAACAGCGCGAAGCGCTTGTTTTGGTCGAGGCCATCCGGTTTTCGCTCGGCGAAGCGGGCCGCATCTGCCGGCAGCCTCCCGGCAGGTTCAGGGCGTTGCTCGAAGGGGCGCGGGCCGATCTTGCGAGCCAGCTTGAGGGGCAGCGCTCACAAAGGTCGAACCAAGAGGACCTCACATTTCCCTTCCTTGTGCAGGCTTAGCGCCGGCAACGCTGCTCTTGAACATGCAAGTCTTCGGCTGCTGCGTCGATTGAGCCGGCTTGTGCGTTAAGCCAGGGATCCCGACGCCCCAATCGGCGCAAAACCGGGCCAATCGCAGCAACCTCAACCAAGGCCAATGCGGGCCGGATGCCTAAATTATTCCTCATGCGCGGTTGTCCAGGGCGAGCCGTCAACCATGCGATGATCCGCGGGTGCGACATGCAACGATTCAACTTCGACAAGGTCCGGATGCCGCGAGTGAAACGACCGGCGCGCAGCTGACGCCTACCGACGTGTTGGCACTCGCCGCCTGCGTCTGGGCGCTCAACCAAGCAAAGGATTGATGAAAATGGAGAAGCGCAAACTGGGACGGAATGGACTCGAGGTCTCCGCCACCGGCCTCGGCTGCATGGGCATGTCGGACTTCTATGGTCCGCGCGATGATCGCGAGTCGATCGCGACCATTCATCGCGCAATCGAGCTCGGGTGTCGACTTTCTCGACACTGCGGACGTGTATGGCCCATTCACCAACGAGGAGCTAGTCGGCAGAGCCATCAAGGACCGTCGCGATCAGGTAATCATCGCGACAAAATTCGGCATCGTTCGCGATCCGAACAATCCGTCGGCGCGCGGCGTCAACGGAAAGCCGGTCTATGTACGCAAATCTTGCGAAGGGAGCTTGCGGCGGCTCGGCGTCGAGACTATCGACCTTTACTACCAGCACCGCGTCGACCCTGACACGCCAATCGAGGAGACGGTCGGCGCCATGGCCGAGCTCGTGAAAGAGGGCAAGGTCCGCTATCTCGGAATGTCTGAAGCATCACCCAAGACGCTGCGGCGCGCAGTGCGCGTACAGCCCATTACTGCGCTGCAAAGCGAATATTCGCTATGGACCCGCGATCCTGAGGACGAGGTTCTGCCGACGTGCCGCGACCTCGGCGTCGGATTTGTCCCTTACAGCCCGCTTGGCAGGGGCTTTCTGACCGGCAAACTCAAGCAAGACGACTTGGCGCCGGACGACTACCGCAGGTCCACGCCGCGGTTCCAGGGCGAAAATTTCGATCGGAATGCCGAGCTTGTCGCCCGCGTCGAGGCCATGGCGAGACAGAAGAACTGCAAGCCTGCGCAGCTCGCGCTCGCCTGGGTGCTGGCGCAGGGCGCCGACATCGTGCCGATCCCTGGAACCAAGCGGCGCAATTATCTCGAGGAGAATGTCGGCGCGCTCGCGGTGAAACTCTCAGCCGACGACCTTGCCCGACTCCACGAGCTGATGCCGCAAGGTATCGCCGCAGGTCAGCGCTACCCCGCAGAGATGATGAAGGCGGTCAACCAGTAGATAGGAGTAGAGGAAATGGCGACGATGCGCGCTGTACGGCTTCACGCTTTCGGTGGTCCTGACGTTCTCAAGATCGAGGAGACGTCTCGGCCGGAGCCGAAGAGTGGAGAGGCGCTGATCAGAGTTCACGCTGCGGGCGTCAATCCCGTCGATTGGAAGATCAGGGAAGGCTACACCAACCACAAACTGCCACTGGTCCCAGGCTGGGATGTCGCCGGAGTGATCGAGAAGGTCGGACCTGGGGTGACCTCAGTGAAGCCCGGCGACGAGGTCTACGGCTATTTCGATCTTTCCCGGAACGGTGCCTATGCCGATTACGTCACGGTGCCGGCCGACGAGGTCGCGCTCAAGCCAAGCTCGCTCGACTTGACCAAAGCCGCAGCCGTCCCGCTCGCGGCCCTGACCGCGTGGCAGGGACTCTTTGACGTGGGCGGCCTCAAAGCGGGGCAAAAGGTCCTGATCCACGCCGCTGCGGGCGGCGTCGGCAGCTTCGCCGTGCAGTTCGCCAAATGGAAGGGAGCCGATGTGATCGGTACGGCCTCCGGCCGCAATGTGCAATTCGTGCGCGAGCTGGGAGCCGATGAAGTCATCGATTACACGAAAACGGCCTTCGAAGAAGCAGTCGATAATGTTGATCTCGTATTCGACACAATGGGCGGCGAAACACAAAAGCGGTCCTGGCAGGTTCTCAAGAAGGGCGGCATTCTCGTTTCGATTCTAGGCCAGCCCTCGCAAAAGGACGCCGATGCGTGGGGCGTCCGCCAGGACTCCTTCGTCGTGCGACCTAACGCTGCCCAACTTGCCCAGATTGCAGACCTCATCGATTCAGGCGACGTGAAACCGGTAGTGGAGACTGTCTTGCCTCTCTCCGATGCACGAAAGGCGCAAGAGTTGAGTCAAACCGGTCACACCCGCGGGAAGATCGTGCTCAAAGTCGCTTAGCGGTCCCGTCGCTTCGCGGCGACCAACGCTGCACTGAGCTGCCATAGCGATAGCGACGATAGGGCCGTCCGATCATGCGATCGGCCGAAGCTAGGCAAATTCGCCGCGCGATTTTTGTCGGCTCCCCGCGTTCTTTGCCGCAACCGCTACCGATTGCCGCAAGTCCGAACCAAATACCGCAACGCACAACCGGCGCGGACCTGACGCGTTTCCTATCTCTGAGGGGCGCGAGGCAGCGCTCCTGGTTCTCAAACGAAGCGAAAGGGAGCTCAACCATGTCACTGCTGCACCAAGACAAGAACCGCGAGACCCGCTCAGGCAAGGTCAAGATAGAGTTTGCTGACGTCAAAGGCACGGAGCTGAAAGTGTCGCGTGTGGGCCTCGGCACTTGGGCCATCGGCGGCTGGATGTGGGGCGGCACCGATGAGGCGAATTCGAGCGAGACGATCAGAGGAGCGCTCGCGCTTGGCCTCAATGTCATCGACACGGCGCCAGTTTACGGCTTCGGCCGGTCGGAGGAGATCGTAGGCAAGGCCTTGGCCGACGGCTACCGAGATGGCGCTGTGGTTGCCACCAAGGTCGGGCTCGAATGGCATGACGGGAAGATCAGCCGCAACTCCAGCCGCGACCGCATCATGCGCGAGGTCGAGGATTCTCTGCGCCGGCTGGAGACTGACACCATCGACGTCTATCAGGTGCACTGGCCCGATCCGAAGGTGCCGATAACCGAAACGGCCAACGCGATGCGCGATCTGTTCGAGCAAGGGACGATCCGCGCCATCGGCGTGAGCAATTTTTCCGTGGCGCAAATGGATGTGTTCCGGAAGACCGCGCCGATCCATGTAGTGCAGCCGCCTTACAATCTGTTCGAGCGCGCGATCGAAAAAGATGTGCTTCCCTATTGCAAGAAGCACGGCATCGCCACCTTCGGCTATGGCGCGCTGTGCCGAGGCCTGCTGTCGGGTCGCATGCGGGCGGATACCAAGTTCACCGGCGATGATCTTCGCCTTCACGACCCGAAATTTCAGCAGCCGCGCTTTGGCCAGTATCTCGAAGCCGTACAGCAGCTCGATCGGCTCGCACATGAGCGCTACTCGCGCGGCGTGATCGACCTTGCCGTGCGTTGGGTGCTCGATCAGGGCATCACCACGGCGCTGTGGGGCGCCCGCAGGCCGGACCAGCTCGAGCCGGTCACCGAAGTCATGGGCTGGCATCTCGACGGTTCAGCCAAGGCCGAGATCGAGCAGATCCTCGACGACACCATCACTGATCCTGTGGGCCCCGAGTTCATAGCGCCCGCTGAGTACTAACCGCAGCTTCCCCCAAGGCGAGGCAACGAGGGACCCGCTGCACAAAGGCAAAGATTGGACTTAAGCCATGGGCCTGGTTCGCTTCGCGCTGAGATTTCCGCACACTTTTTATGTGCTCGCCGCGCTGATCGTGTTTCTCGGCGTGACGGC
>JBKOUI010000139.1:0-7996 GCA_046723315.1 Pseudomonadota bacterium
GGACGACAGGCCTGAGTTTGTCGTCTTCCGCGTTCGCGGCTACCGACAAGGGTTCGAGACCACATTCCTCCCAAAGCTGATTATGGATTTCTCCAAACCTGTGGGCGTTCTCGGGCAGGCGGGCCAGTCTTTTGAACTTCCTGTCGTAGCCAGAGGCCTTGCGCTGCAGGTGCAGTTTGCCGAATGCCTCTCGAGTGGCCGACAGGGCGTCAAGATAGAGCGGCCACAGGCGCCGGAGCTCGGCGTCTTCACCTTCAGCAGCGAGCGCCGGCGCTGCCAGAGCAGCAGCGGCCGGAACAGCGGCGACGGCGGAAAGCACTTTGCGACGATTCAAGTGAGTCATAAGTCCCTCCATTGGGTTTACCTTACAGGCTACCTACGGAGGGGCAAGGGCGTCGGCACTTCCGGCTAAGTGCTTGATTTGTTGGTGAGCCCGCCGGGATTCGAACCCGGGACCCCTTGATTAAAAGTCAAGTGCTCTACCGGCTGAGCTACGGGCTCCTCTCGGCCACATATGGGCCCCGCAATTACCTGAGGTCAATGATTCCCGCAGGTTTTGATCGACCATGACAATAAACGCGGTCGCGCGGACCAGCCGCTTTAAGTAAAGTCCGGCCCCGGTTGAACGCCGACGCTTGCCGGCAGGGGGATCGCGTCATGACAGGAAGAAAGCCGCGCACGGGATGGCTACGCTACTGGCCGCGGCTGCTCTTCATCATTCCGTTCGCGGCCATCATGTGGGTGCCGTCCTACAACAGGATAGAGCCTAAGCTCGTAGGAATTCCCTTCTTCCATTGGTATCAGCTTCTCTGGATCCTGCTCGGCGCCGCGATCGTGCTTGTCGTCTATCTCATCGAGACGCGAAACGCCAAGCGCACCGGGAAGTCGGATGCCGGACCGGATGTCACTGGCGCCCCGGGGGACATCCTTTGAGCTTGAACCTTACTGCCACTGCCGTCTTTGTCGCGCTGTTCCTGTTCGCCACCTGGCTCGGCTTCATCGCCGCGCATTGGCGCAAGGCGGATCTCAGCATCTTGCATGAGTGGGGCTTGGGCGGACGACGTTTCGGAACGTGGATCACCTGGTTTCTGTTGGGGGGCGATCTCTACACGGCTTATGCTTTCATCGCGCTGCCGGCACTCGTGTTCGGCACGGGGGCCCCAGGCTTTTTCGTCATAGCCTACGCGATCCTCGCCTATCCCCTCCTCTATCTCATCTTCCCGCGACTATGGGAGATCGCGCGCGAGCGCGGCTATGTCACCGCTGCCGATTATGTGCGTCATCGCTTCGACAGCCGTATTCTCGCTTTGGCGGTGGCGATCACCGGGATCGTCGCCACCATGCCGTATATCGTGGTGCAGCTCATCGGCATGGAGGTGGTGATCGGCGGTCTCGGCTTCCCTGCCGGCGGCTTCCTCGGACATTTGCCGCTGATCATCGCCTTCATCGTGCTTGCCGCGTTCACTTATACGAGCGGGCTGCGCGCGCCGGCGCTGATCGCCATCGTCAAGGACGTCTTGGTGTTCGTGGCCGTCTTCGCTGCCGTGATCATCATTCCGGCAAAGCTCGGCGGTTACGGCGCAATCTTCGCCAATGTGCCGGAGCAGAAGCTGATCCTGCCGCCTCCGCAGGAGGGCAGCCTGGGCAGTTATAGCGCCTACGTCACCTTGGCGATCGGCTCGGCCCTCGCGCTGTTTCTCTATCCGCATGCCCTCACTGGCGTGCTCAGCGCTTCGAGCGGCAACGTGATCCGGCGGAACGCCGCGGCGCTTGCCGCTTATTCCGTCGTCGTCGGCCTGATCGGGCTGCTCGGCTACATGGCGATTGCCGCAGGACTCGACAAAGATCCGGCATTTGCCGCGGGCTTCACTCAGTACGGCGCGAATTTCGCCGTGCCTGCCCTGTTCCTCGCTTCCTTCCCGTCATGGTTCGTGGGTGTGGCATTCGCGGCCATTGCGATCGGCGCGCTGGTTCCGGCGGCCATCATGTCGATCGCCTGCGCCAATCTTTTCACCCGCAACATCTACAAGGAGTTCCTGCGCCCCGACTGCACCGAGGCCGAGGAATGCCGGATGGCCAAGATCGTGTCGCTGGTGGTGAAGGTCGGGGCCGTGGCGTTCATCCTGGCCCTGCCGCAGGCCTATGCCGTCCATCTTCAGCTGCTCGGCGGCAGCTGGATCATCCAGCTTCTGCCGCCGGTCGTGCTCGGACTTTTCACCCGCTCGTTCAACGCACCGGCCTTGCTCCTCGGATGGGCTGCTGGTACCGCCATTGGCACCTATATGGCGGCAACGCAGGACTTCACCTCGTCGGTCTATCCGCTACAAGTCGGTAGCCTCACGATCCCAGGCTACGCCGCGCTATACTCGGTGGTCGCCAATTTTCTGGTTGCCGCCGTGCTTACGCCCGTCTTCGATCTCTTAGTAAGGCGAAGGGCGGTATCCCCGGCCGAATGAGTTGCTTCAGCCACACGCACAAGGGATCGCAGGCCCGCCGGAACCCTAGGACCGGGCGAGGGCCGCGATGCATCTGACCGCCACGGTCATCTTCGCTGCCCTTTTGCTGCTCGTGGCTGGGCTCGGCTTCGTTGCAGCGCGTTGGCGTCAGGCTGATCTCAACCTGTTGCACGAATGGGGCCTCGGCGGGCGGAGATTCGGCACGCTCGTGAGCTGGTTCCTGCTCGGCGGGGATCTCTACACGGCCTACACGTTTATCGCCGTTCCGGCTCTCGTATTTGGCGCCGGTGCGATGGGCTTCTTTGCCGTGCCCTATACGACCCTCGTCTTTCCCATTCTTTATTTGATCTTTCCCAAGCTGTGGGCGATCTCGCATGCACGCGGCCATGTCACTGCCGCCGACTACGTGCGCGAGAGGTTCGGTAGCCGGCTGCTCGCGCTCGTCGTGGCCCTGACCGGGATCATCGCCACGATGCCCTACATCGCGCTGCAGCTCGTCGGCATGCAGGTGGTGATCGGTGCGCTCGGCTTTCCTGCCGGAGGCTTTGCCGGGCACCTGCCGCTGATCATCGCCTTCGTCGTGCTTGCCGCCTTCACCTATACCAGCGGCTTGCGCGCCCCGGCGCTAATCGCCATCGTCAAGGACACGCTGATCTTCGCCACCACCTTTGCCGCCGTCGTGGTGATCCCGGCCAAGCTTGGCGGCTATGGCGCAATCTTCGCCAGCGTTCCGCAAGAGAAGCTCGTGCTGGCAACGCCTGCCGAGAACTCGCTCGGGCTGCATAGCGCTTATGCCACGCTCGCACTCGGCTCGGCGCTCGCCCTGTTCCTCTATCCACACGCCACGACCGCCATCCTCAGCGCGTCGAACGGCGAGGTGGTGAAACGCAACTCGGCTCTGCTGGCGGCCTATTCATTCATCCTCGGTCTGATCGCGCTTCTTGGCTACATGGCTATCGCCGCAGGCGTCGACAAAGACCCGGACTTTCAGAGCGGTTTCGCTCAATACGGCGCGAACTTCGCGGTGCCTGCGCTTTTTCTCGCCTCGTTCCCATCCTGGTTTGTCGGCGTGGCATTCGCTGCAATCGCCATCGGCGCGCTTGTGCCCGCTGCGGTAATGTCGATCGCCTGCGCCAACCTGTTCACCCGCAATCTCTACAAGGAATTCTTCCGCCCCGATTGCACCGAGGCCGAAGAGGCACGCATGGCCAAGATCATGTCGCTGGTGGTGAAGGTAGGCGCGCTGCTGTTCATTCTGATCATTCCGCAAGGCTACGCCATCGAATTCCAACTGCTCGGCGGCATCTGGATCATTCAGCTCCTGCCGCCGATCGTGCTCGGCCTCTATACGCGCGCGTTCAACCCGACGGCACTGCTGTTGGGTTGGGTCGCAGGCACCGCCATCGGCACGTATATGGCGGCGAGCCAAGGCTTCATCTCGTCAGTCTATCCACTCGAGATATTCGGTCTCACGGTGCCGGGCTACGCGGCGTTGTATTCGGTGATCATCAATTTCCTCGTGGCCATGCTTCTCAGCCCGCTTTGCGACTTCGTCGCGGGCCGGAGCGTGACCTCCGCTGCACGTTGACAGCGGCGCAGGCCGCCATTGCGACCCTCGACCGCGGCGGGATATCTCGATAGGGTCATGCGTCGCGACTCAAATGACCCTCGAGGGGAGGATTTCGACATGGCCAACGACAATCAAGGCAGTCGGACGTTTTTGGCGATCGTGCTCGGCGGCATCGTGCTCGCCCTCGTCATCGCCGCTTACTTTATGTATGGGCACAAGGGCGAGACCAACGTGAAGGTCGAGCAGCCGGCTACTGAACAGCCCGCGCCGGCCGCGCCGCCCGCCGCAGAGACGCCAGCCACACCGCCAGCAGAATCGCCGATGGCTCCATCGGCACCTCCGGCCGGTGAGGCGCCAGCCACTCCACCCGCGAATCCTGCTCCTTCGACGAGTCCGTAAACCGATGGGGCGGCCTGTGCGCAGGCCGCCCTTCCAATTTGGAAGTTTGCGTCTGCTTCCAGCTCCTAAAATACTTAACCGAGCCAGCTGTTGGGCCCTCCAGGCTGACTAACGTCGTCTCCCTGCTGCCGAAATTGATGTAGATTGTCGGCCTTGATGGGTGGGACCGCACGATGGCGGTGACAGGCGACCGCAGAACTGTGGCGTGCTGGCTATTGGCTGCCGGCATCGCCTTTTTTGTCCCGGCAGCGCAGGCCCAGGATAAGCCCGCCGTGCCGGTTGAGGCGGCGAAGGTCATGGCTGCCCCGTTGAGCGAGCAAGTGACCGCCGTCGGCACCATCTTCTCCAACGAGGCGGTTACGGTCAGCTCGGAAATCCCGGGGCGCCTCCAGGAAATCCACTTCCAAGAGGGTCAGCCGATCGACAAGGGAGCGCCGCTCTTCACGCTCGAAGATTCGGTCTATCGCGCCCAGCTCGCCGATGCTGAGGCCAAGCTAAAACTCGCCGAGCAGACCCATAAGCGCCGGACGACCCTGCTCAGCAGCCAATACGCGACGGCGCAGTCGGCAGACGAGTCGGCCTCCGCCGTTGCCGTGAACACCGCAGCCGTCGAGCTCGCTCGCGTGCAGCTCGAAAAGGCGCATATCACAGCCCCATTCTCGGGCATCGTCGGGCTGAGGCGGGTTAGCGTCGGCGAGTACATTACTGCGGGCCAAGCGCTCGTCAATCTCGAGGCCATCGATCCGGTGAAAGCAGACTTCAGGGTGCCTGAGAGATTCCTGCCTGCCATCAGGGTAGGGCAGACCATCCGCATCAAGGTCGATGCCTTTCCCGGAGGCAGCTTCGAGGGGAAGGTCTATGCCATCGATCCGCGCCTCGACGTGGCCGGCCGCAGCCTGCTCGTGCGCGCGGTCGTTCCCAATGGCGATCAGCGGCTTCGCCCAGGTCTGTTCGCGCGGGTGACCGTGCTGTTGCAGCTCAAAGAAGATGCCTTGACTGTGCCGGAGCAGGCCATCGTGCCGCAGGGCGACAGCCAATTCGTGTTCAAGATCATGGACGGAAAGGCGCACCTGACCAAAGTGATCACGGGTACGCGCCGCGACGGCCGGGTCGAGATCGTGGATGGGCTTGCGGCCGGCGATCAAGTGGTCACGGCGGGCCAGCTCAAGATCCGCGACGGCAGCGCCGTATCCATCGTCGGGCCAACCGGGGCCTGAGCCGTGACGCTTCCCGAACTTTCCATCAAGCGCCCGGTCTTCGCCACGGTCTTGAGCCTCGTGCTCGTTCTGGTCGGGCTCGTCGCTTACGAGCGGTTGAGCGTGCGCGAATATCCCGCGATCGACCCGCCGGTCGTCACCGTGCAGGCCACCTATCCCGGCGCGAGCGCTGCCATCGTCGAGACGCAAGTCACGCAAGTAATGGAGGACTCGCTCTCGGGCATCGAGGGCATCGACTTCATCACCTCGATCAGCCGCCAGGAATCGAGCCAGATTACCGTACGGTTCAAGCTCGACCGCAATCCCGACTATGCCGCAGCCGATGTGCGCGACAGGGTCGGCCGGGTGCGGGGGAGGCTCCCCGACGAGATCGAGGAGCCGATCATCCAGAAGGTCGAGGCTGACGCCCAGCCCATCTTCCATCTCGCCTTCTTCAGCGACAAGCATTCGGCGCTCGAGATCACCGACTACGCCGAGCGCTTTGTGAAGGATCAGCTCCAGACGCTTCCCGGCGTCGCCGAGGTGCGCCTGTTTGGCGATCGGCAATACTCGATGCGCATCTGGCTCGATCCAGAGCGACTCGCCGCCTACCAGCTCACGCCGCAAGACATCGAGGCGGCGCTGAGACGCCAGAACGTGGAGGTGCCGTCGGGCCGCATCGAAAGCCAGCAGCGCGAGTTCACCGTGCTGGCCGAAACCGACCTGCGCACGCCCGAGCAGTTCAACGACCTCATCGTCAAGGAAGCCAACGGCTATCTCGTACGGCTGTCCGACGTGGGCCACGCTGAACTTGGCGCCCTCGATGAGCGGCGCATCGTGCGCTTCAACGGCAAGCCCGCGATCGCGGTCGGCGTGATCAAGCAGGCGACCGCCAATCCACTTGAAGTCGCCGAGGAAATCCAGAAGGTCTTGCCGACCATCACGGCATCGCTGCCGGACGGCATGCAGGTCCGGGTCGCCAACGACAAGTCGGTGTTCATCGCCGAGTCGATCAAGAACGTCTACGAGACGATCGGCGAGGCGGTCCTGCTCGTGGTGCTGATCATCTTCTTATTCTTGCGCTCGGTGCGCGCCACGCTGATTCCGCTGGTGACCATTCCAGTATCGCTGATCGGCGCGTTTGCGCTGATGTACGCGCTAGGGTTCTCCATCAACACGCTGACCCTGCTTGCGCTCGTGCTGGCCATCGGCCTCGTGGTCGACGACGCCATCGTCATGCTCGAGAACATCTACCGTCACATCGAGGACGGCATGTCGCCGGTCAAAGCGGCGCTGATCGGCAGCCGCGAGATCAGCTTCGCGGTCATCGCGATGACCATCACGCTCGCCGCCGTCTATGCGCCGATCGGCTTCATGACCGGCATCACCGGGCGGCTGTTCACCGAGTTTGCCTGGACGTTGGCCGGTGCGGTCATCGTATCGGGCTTCGTGGCGCTGACGCTTTCCCCCATGATGTGCTCGAAGCTCTTGCGGCATCAGGAGAAGCACAACGCGCTTTACCGCGCGAGCGAGCGCGTGCTTCAGGGCATCGGCTCAGGCTACCGGGGCCTGCTCAAGCGCGCGCTGGCGTTCAGGCCCGTGGTGCTCTTCATCGGGCTTGTGGTTGCCGGATCGAGTGTTGCCTTGTTCGGACTGCTCAAGGGGGAGCTCGCACCGATCGAGGACCAAGGCAATATCTACGTGATGTTTCGCGCACCAGAAGGTGCGACCATCGATTACACCGACGCCTATTCGAAGCAGCTCGAGCAGATCTATCTCTCGGTGCCTGAGGCCGACCGGATCTTCGTGGTGGCCGGCAATCCGACGGTGTCGCAGGGCACTTCGGTAGTGCGGCTCAAGCCATGGGGCGAGCGTGAGCGGACGCAGCAGGAGATCGCGAAGTCGATCGCGCCGCGTATGGTCGCTGTGCCGGGTGTGGTCGCCTTTCCGAGCAACCCGGCGTCGCTCGGCCAGAGCCTAAAAGACAAGCCCATCAATTTCGTGATCCAGACCTCGAGCTCCTACGAGGAATTGCAGAAGATGGTCGATGCCGTGCTCGAGAAGCTGAGGAACTATCCAGGCCTGGTCGACGTGGATTCAGACCTCAAGCTCAACTCGCCGCAGCTCGACATCTCGGTCGACCGCGAGAAAGCGGCAGCGACCGGGGTTGAGGTGGATACCCTCGGCCGCACGCTCGAAACCATGCTCGGCGGCCGCCAGGTCACGCGCTTCAAGCAGAACGGCAAGCAGTATGACGTGATGGTGCAGATCGGAGATGCCGAGCGCGTCAGCCCCGCCGACATGGCGCGCATCTACGTTCGCGCCCGATCCGGCGACATGGTGGCGCTGTCCAACCTCGTGAACGTCCACGAGAC
>JBKOUI010000089.1:0-3697 GCA_046723315.1 Pseudomonadota bacterium
CTCCTGGAGCGAGACCACGTACGACGCCTCGGGCAACGTGACCGGAAGCGCTGTCGGCAATACCGTTCACGCCGTGATCAATGGCGCCAAGTTTTCTGGCCGCATGAGCATCAACGTGTCTGGGTCTTCGCAAACCATCAACATCGTTCAGCTCGATCCGAAGTCAGGCACCTACCGCCCGGCGGCGAGCGTTGCTCTACACCGCTCGGGGATCTTCAGCCGCTGTTGCAGCCACTTCGGCCGACTGCGAGTGCGTAAGGAAAGGCCGATGGAATCATGCCATCGGCCTTTTCGTTTGCCCTTTGTGACACCCGGGCACGGCGTTGCCCAACTGCCACAAGGCTTCACAAATTTTCGGGCTGTCGGCGGCGTTTATGCCCTCATTGCGCGAGGCGCTCCGGGTCCTCAGCCGGCTCAAAAGTCAACTGCAAAACACAACCAAACTATTGATTATGAATATGAATATCGTATCGGGCGGGTGCGACAGGACGGCCAAATTTGCATTTGGGCAACACTCGTCGCCCGTTTTTATTCTTTGCATTGCACAACGTTGAAGCTTGCCGTGGGGCTGGGCTAGCCTTTCGGCATTCAATGGGGGACCGGGGCTGGGGGGCCTTAGTTTCCACACCGCGCGAAAGCTAGAGGGACCTGAAGCACAAGCGAAAGACACGGCTCAGGAACATGATGGGGGGGCGAGCCAAGCCCGCTGTTAAGGCCATGCCTTTGAGCTCGGCTCGTTTCGCAGGGAAGACCGGCCCGGCGCCGTCCGGGCCGGTTCTTTTTATTTTCGTTCAGAGCCCTAGCCTCGCGAGCGTGCGTTCGACGCGAGCGAGATAGCCCGAGCCGAACAGCCTGACATGCACCAGTGTCGGATAAAGATTGTAGAGGTCCGCGCGCAGCTCGTGGAAGCCCGACTCTAGCGGCATCAGTGCCTCGTAAGCCTCGAAGAAGGCTCGGCCGAACGTCCCGAACATGGTGGTGAACGCAAGCTCGATCTCCGGATGCCCGCAATAGATGGCGGGATCGACAAATGCCGCGATCCTGCCGCCGCGCACCAGCACGTTCCCGGTCCACAGATCGCCATGCAGCAGGCTCGGGAAGGCCGGTTCGCTGAGATAGTCCTCGATCCGCTCTAAGAGGCGCTCGACGCGGCTATAGAGGTTCGAAGGCAAGCTCCCTTCCGCGTGCGCGTTCTTTGCCATGAACAGCAGGCGGTGGTCGCGGAAGAACGGCACCCAACGTTGAGACGAAGGGTTGGGTTGGGGCAGGGGGCCGATCAGGGTGTCACGCGCATAGCCGAAGCGTTCGCGTGGCGTGGCGTGGAGCTTGGCGATCAGCTCCGCGGCATGGCGCTCGATGCTTGGAGTGATGCCGCCGCCGTCATTCTCGATGAAGTCCATCACGAGAAGATCGGCGTCGGCATAGTGGACATGCGGGACGGGAAATTCCGACAGGCGCACGAGCTCCTTGAGCATGTAAGCTTCGAGGTCGAGTGCGGCGCGCTCGCTCTGCCCTGCTTCGCGCGCCTTCACAGCGAGATGCCTGCCGTCGGCGAGTCTGACTTCGAGTCCGCTGAGCCCGAATCCCACGCCGAGCCCCCGGCTCTCGACGATCCGCGAGCCGAGCGCCGCTTCAAGCCTGTCTTTCAACAGTCTCGCCATGTCGTGGATGTTACGCTGTCATTCCCGCGAAAGCAGGAGTCCGGCAACACGCCGCGTGCTATCGGCCGTCGTAATAGCGCCGGTAAGCCTGCGGAGCGGGAGCAGCCTTGTAATAGCCGGGCGATGGCAGCGCTCGGGTCGTGCCGCTGTAATAAAGCTGCAGCCGCTCTCTGCGGCTCAATCGGCGCGGCGTTCCGATGGAGTACGGGTCGAACCTTGAGTTGACGAAGCGCCGGGTCTGGACCGGCTGCTGGACCGCAATTTGCTGCTTGCTCGTTGCCAGCTGCCTCCTCGGTGCGGAACGCGCAACTCTGTTCTTGCCACCCGACTTTTTCTTGATCAGTGCCGCCTTGACGGTCTTTTTGCCGTTGCTCGCCACCTTCGGCTCGTGCTTCGGGAGGTCGCCGTTCAGCACGATCTCCGTCTTGTCGAGGCCGATCTCCTTAACCAACCCAAACAAAATGGTCGCGTTCTCCGGCGCCAGCCGCACGCAGCCGTGCGAGGCCGGCCCGCCCAGCTTCTTCGTTTCCTCCGTCCCGTGAATAGCGTGTCCTTTTTTCGTGAAGAAGATCGCGTGCGGCATCGGCGCGTCGTCCCACTGCTTGCTGTACCAAATCTCATTCATGGAACGAGCCGTGTAGGTTCCTGACGGCGTGTCGTAGCGGCGAATGCCGGTCGATACTTTCCAACTGTATCGCTCGACATCATCGACAAAGACCTTCATCTCTTGGGTCGGCTTGTCGATAACGACGAGAATTTTGGCCGCGGGCGGTTTGGCAGCCTTTGCAGCCTGTTCTGCCGGCGTGCTGAGCGTGATTGGCTTCGCCTGAGATGCAGGAGCTGCGGCGCGTTGCTCGGCGTTTAGAGCCTTGAACGCCCTTCCGCTCGTGTAAGCGCTCGGGCCTGTCTGGGGCGCCGAGCCGGTAACGCCCCACGTTGCGATTGCCGGATCGGATTGAGTTTGAGCGGTGGCCGGCGGTGCAGCGTGTACGGCAGCGCCGAGCACAAGCATCGCCATCCAGCAGGACACCGCAAGCGGCCGCCAGACGCACTTCGCAATTCGATTGGATGCCGAGAGGAGCCGCATCACACTCCCCATCAGGCCCGCAAGCCTGCAACACGACTCTGGGCGGAAGCTTAAACCTGAATCGGCGAAAGCGGTCGCGCTCCAGTCGGGTGCGATGATTTTCTCGTCGGCCGTGGCGCTGCTGCCACAGCCCTCTCGCGTCAGTACGCTTGCCGAGCGCTAAGAGGCCGCGCGCACCGCACACGGGAAATGTCACAACCCTGATACAAAATCACTTTACCTCCGGCGCATCGTGTTGAAAACGCGAGACGACGACGTGCAGCATGATCCAGGGGTGAGGCGTTACCGCGCATTGTTCATCTCGGATTTGCATTTAGGCACCAAGGCCTGTCAGGCCGAGACTTTCCTCGATTTCCTCCGCTGCCACGACGCCGACCGCATCTACCTCATCGGCGACATCGTCGACTTCTGGCGCATCAGGCGAGGCATCTACTGGCCGCAAGCCCATAACGACGTGCTGCAGAAGCTCCTGCGCAAGGCGCGCAAAGGCACCGATCTCGTGCTCATTCCCGGCAATCACGACGAGGCGTTGCGCGACTATTGCGGCGTGCAGTTCGGCGGCATCGCCATCGAGCGCAACACCATGCATATCGGCGCCGACGGGCGTCGCTATCTCGTCATGCACGGCGACGAGTTCGACGTGGTGGTGCGCTACGCCAAATGGCTCGCCCTGCTCGGCGACTGGAGCTATGAGCTCGCGCTGTGGGCGAACACTCATTTCAACGTGCTGCGCCGCTGGTTCGGCATGCCCTACTGGTCGCTCTCGGCCTACCTGAAGCATAAGGTCAAGCGCGCCGTGAACTATATCGGCGAGTTCGAGCTGGCGCTGTCGCAGGAGGCACGCCGGCACGGCGCGCAAGGGGTGATCTGCGGCCACATCCATCACGCCGCCATGCGTCAGGTCGGCGACGTCATCTACATCAATACCGGCGACTGGGTCGAAAGCTGC
>JBKOUI010000015.1:0-17908 GCA_046723315.1 Pseudomonadota bacterium
GACCGCAACCGATCCGGCGCCGACCGAGATGGTCGAGACGGTGATCAACCTGAAGCCCAAGAGCGAATGGCGCCCGGGCATGACCGTAGACAAGCTGATCGCCGACATGGACAAGTCGCTTCAGTTTCCCGGCGTCTCCAACGCCTGGACCATGCCGATCAAGGCGCGCATCGACATGCTTTCGACCGGCATCAGGACGCCGGTCGGCGTCAAGGTGTTCGGCAAGGACCTAGCCGAGATCGAGAAGCTGGCGCGGGAGATAGAGGCTGCGATCCGCAAGGTTCCTGGCACAGCGAGCGCTTATGCCGAGCGCGCCATCAGCGGCTATTATCTCAATGTCGATCCAGACCGCGCTCAGCTTGCTCGCTATGGCCTCATGATCGGCGACGTACAGGACGTCATCGCCATGGCGCTCGGCGCCGAACCTGTCACTACCACGGTCGAGGGGAGAGAGCGTTACACCGTCAGCCTGCGCTATCCGCGGGATTATCGCAGCGATCCTGACTCGATCGCAGACCAGGTCCTGATTCCGTTGCCGAACGGGGGCACCGTTCCTCTCGGCGAAGTCGCCAAAGTCGGCCTCGCGCAAGGCCCGTCAAGCATTCGCACCGAGAACGCGCAGCTCGCGACCTATGTCTATGTCGATGTCCGCGACCGCGACGTGGGCAGCTATGTGGCAGACGCGCAGAAGGCCGTAGCGAACGAGGTGAACTTCCCTCCCGGCTATTACGCCACGTGGAGCGGCCAGTTCGAATATATGGAGCGGGCCATCGCGAAGCTCAAAATCGTCATCCCGGTGACACTCCTGATCATCTTCGTCCTGCTGTTTTTGAATTTCAGACGCATCACCGAGACGCTCATTGTCATGCTCTCGGTTCCGTTCGCTCTCGTCGGCGGGTTCTGGCTGATGTGGTGGCTCGGCTTCAATCTCTCGGTCGCGGTCGCCGTTGGTTTCATCGCTCTTGCCGGGGTGGCAACCGAAACCGGCGTTGTCATGTTGATCTATCTCGACAACGCGCTGACCGAAGTGAAACAGCAGCGCGAACGGGAGGGACGTGCGCTCAGCGCGGGCGACCTCTACGACGCGATCATGTCGGGCGCTGTGGAACGCGTCAGGCCGAAGATGATGACGGTGGCCGCGATCATGGCCGGGCTTCTGCCCATCATGTGGAGCCACGGCACTGGCGCCGAGGTCATGCAGCGCATCGCCGTCCCGATGATCGGCGGTATGGTGTCCTCGACAGTCCTGACGCTGGTGGTTATTCCGGCCGTGTACGCGGTTGTCAAAAGTATCGAGGTGCGCAGGTCGCGCGAGCGAAACGAAACAATAGAGAAAGCAATTACGGAAGCTGCTTGAAAGAAGGAGGATGCCAAATGTCCATAGAGGTAATCATGAGAAGGATTGCTTTCGGAGTTTTAGTGGCAATTTCCATCGCGCTTTGGCCTGGTTCTTTCTCGATGCCGACTCATGCGGCGGAAGGTCAGGACATCACTAGACTGAAGGAGCGCTTCAACTACCTCAGCCAACACGGCAATGTGGAGTGTTCCGCGCAGTTCGAGAAGCTAATTGGCACAATGACGCCAGATAGGCGGCTACAAGGCTCATGTTGCGCTCCGATGGATGAGGCACGCTATCGGCAGCAGCTGGATGGGCTCAAAAAGTATTCCGAAATCGCGGAGATTCCGCCCGACCCTTACGACATTCCGGCTCCGCTGGCCTACAAGCTCATGGGCTATTACGAGTTGGCCCTCAACAAAGAGGAACAGGGTGCATACAACTACGCCATGGAGCACTCCGACATGCAGGGCCCATGCTGCTGCAAGTGTTGGCGCTGGAAGGTGTATGGCGGCCTTGGCAAGTACCTGATCCATACGCACCACTACACTGGTCAGCAGCTCACTGACCTCTGGAATGTTGGACAAGGTTGCGGCGGTCCCACTGATACAAAAATGCACTAGTACTCAGATCCGACCGTTACCTGATTTGGCGATAGCTGCTGCCAGTGTAGCTGTACCTTTCGCGAATACCTCTTGCGTGTCCCAAGCGTCCCAGCGGCGATGAAGTCCATAGGTGCTGGCCTTTTCAGCGCCGCCCCTGCCCCGCCCCCTTTCTGCATCTCGTCGAAGCTGGCGGCGGCTTTCTGCACGTCGGGAGGGAAATCGGCCATCTCCAATCACCTGGCGAATTTCGATGACCTCGTTCTCGGGGCCAGGGCAGCTTTTGGCCCATTCGATCGCCTCCTCCCGCGACTTCACCTCGATCATCCAATAGAAGCCGACCACCTCCTTAGGTGAGGACGAGTCTCCATCATCGAGGGTCAAGACTGCAACCGCTTGCTTGGATGGTTTGCGGCGAGTACGCTATTGGCTGCAGGGAAAAAGAAAGAAGCGATGCTGATTTTCCTCACGACCGGGCTCCGCTTCAGGCTCGCGATCCTTCTTACTGCGCTCGCGGCGCTGTGCTTCGTCATGCCCCCAGCGGCGCTTGCTTTCGGCCATGGCGAGCAGACGGCTCACTGCCTCTCGCATGCTGATATGGTCGACCATGGCGCCATCAAAGGAGCAACTGCTAACCATCACGCCAACCACCCTGCTCCTGCCGATTCTCACCAAACGAACTGCTGCGGGCTCTTCTGCTTGAGCGCGCTTCCGGCCGAAATCGGCGAGATCGTTGAGGGAATCGCCATCGGCTCTGCCCTTTCGCCCGCGCCTGAGCCTCACCTTGTGAGTCAGTCGCCAAAGCGCCCCGACAAACCTCCGATCTCCTCTCTCTTCGTCTGAGCTGCTCCGGCGGGACTGAAGTCCCGCGCCCGGGGCTTCGTCAACGACAGACGAGGGATGAACGATGTCCTCTCACATTTTTGGGCGCGCTCTCGCTATCGCGAGCGCGGCCCTGCTCTCGGCTTGCAAGACTTTCTCGCCCGACGGGGGGATGGGGACGGTCGCGACCATCGCGGGCCAAGGGCTGAACAAAGACGTGGTCCGGGTCAGCTCCCCTGCGGATGCTGCCTATGCCCAGAGCAGAGTCACGCGCCTGCTTGGAGCACCGCTCAGCGCAGATGCGGCGGTGCAGGTCGCGCTGCTCAACAATGCTGAGCTGCAGGCAGCCTATAACCAGCTCGGTGTCGCGGAGGCCGTGGCAGTGCAAGCGAGCCGGCCGCCGTTGCCGAGCTTCTCCTATGACTGGGTCAAGACCTCGATCGAGCTCGACATTGAACGCCAGGTCGTGGCCAGTGTGCTGCAGCTCGCGACTTGGCCGGCGCGGTCGAAGATCGCCGGCGTGCGCTTCGAGCAGGCCGAGCTTCGCGCCGCCGAGGAGACGCTGCGTATCGCGGCAGAGACGCGAAAGGCCTACTACAGCGCGGTGGGCGCCCGCCAAATCCTTGCGGCCCTGAACTCGGCCAAGGCGAATGCCGAGTCCTCAGCGACACTCGCCGGCAAGCTCACCCAAACCGGTGCCGTCAACAAGCTCGATCAGGCTCGCCGCCAAGTGTTCGCCTCCGAGATCTACGCGCAAGTGACGGCGGCGAAGCTCAAAGCGACGGCGGCCGAGGAACGGCTGACGCGGCTCATGGGACTATGGGGACCGAGCCTCGCTGCTCTGTTGCCGAGCACGCTTCCTCCGCTGCCCGGCAAATCCCGTAGCCTTGCTTCGATCGAGCAGGAGGCGATGGATAGACGCGTGGACCTCGAGATCGCGAGACTCGAGACCGAGGCGCTGGCGCGCTCCTACAGGCTCACGCGCTCGACGCGGCTCGTCAACGTGCTTAACGCAAGCGGCATCTCAAAGACGCAAAAAGACAAAGGCGAGCCGTCTGCCGACGGGGGCGGCTACGATATCGCATTCGAGATACCGATCTACGACTTCGGCAAAGCGCGGGTGCGGGAGGCGGAGCAACGTTATTTCGAAGCCATGAACCAACTCCGGGCGATGGCGATCAACGCGCGATCCGAAGCGCGCGAAGCCTATGGCGCATATGCCTCGACCCGCGCCATCGCCGTGCAATATGAGCAGCAAGTACTGCCGCTTCGCCAAACCATCTCCGAGGAGACGGAGCTGCAATATAACGCGATGCAGGTCGACGCTTTCGCGTTGCTCGAAGCAGCGCGGGAGAATGCCGCATCCAAGGTGGCAAGCATCGAAGCGAAGCGCAATTTCTGGCTCGCTTACACCGATCTCAGCGTCGCCATCCTTGGCGGCGGGAATTTGAGCCGGCTCGATGGCGCCACCGTCGCAGACGCACGTGGGGGAAGCAGCGATTAGCTTGAAGGATAGAACCATGCTCTCTCGACGCAATTTCCTCACAGGCTCGGCGGTGGCGGTGGTCGGCGCCTCCATGATCAGCGGCCGCGCACAGGCTGCCGCCATCCCCGAGGCGCCGACGACCTCCTCGCCTGCCATGCAGCCGCCGTTGCCGTCTCCTGCCGGACAGGACTACCAACCGGTGGTCACGCTGAACGGCTGGACCCTGCCTTGGCGCATGAACGGCGAGTGGAAGGAATTCCACCTCGTGGCCGAGGAGGTGGAGCGCGAGATCGCGCCCGGCATGACGGCGCGGCTATGGGGCTATAACGGGCAGACGCCCGGCCCGACAATCGAGGTGATCGAGGGTGACAAGGTGCGCATCTTTGTCACCAACAAACTGCCGGAGCACACCACGATCCATTGGCACGGCATGCTGCTGCCGAACGGCTTGGACGGCGTCGGCGGGCTGACGCAGCCGCACATCCCCGTGGGCAAGACCTTCGTCTACGAGTTCGAGATCAAGGGCAGCGGCACCTTCATGTATCACCCCCATTCCGATGAGATGGTGCAAATGGGCATGGGGATGATGGGCAGTTTGATCGTGCACCCGAAAGACCCGCAGTTTCGTCGGGTCGACCGCGACTTCGTCTTCATCATGAGCTCCTACCGCTTCGACCCAGGCACTTCGCTCCCGCAGGTCAGCGAGATGACGGACTTCAATATCTGGACCTTCAATGCCCGCGTGTTCCCCGGCATCGACATCATGCCGGTGCGGCTCGGCGACCGGGTGCGGATCAGGATGGCCAATCTCACCATGACCAATCACCCGATCCATCTGCATGGGCATCATTTTGCCGTGAGTTGCACCGACGGCGGGTGGGTGCCTGAGAGCGCGCAATTGCCCGAGACGACCATCGACGTGCCTGTCGGCGCGATCCGCGCGGTCGATCTTGTCGCCGATGCGCCAGGCGATTGGGCCTTCCATTGCCACAAGTCGCATCACACGATGAACGCCATGGGCCACCAGGTGAAGAACTTCATCGGCCTGGCTGAGCGCGACCTCGGCAAGGCGTTGTCCGGCGCGGCGCCGACCGCCATGGCCATGGGCACCGACGGCATGGCCATGATGGGACAGATGGATATGCCGCTCCCGGCAAACACTCTGCCGATGATGACCGGCACCGGCCCGTTCGGGCCGATCGAGATGGGCGGCATGTTCACGGTGATGAAAGTGCGCGAGGACCTTGCGCCCGGCGATTATCGCGATCCCGGTTGGTACAAGCATCCGCAAGGCACCGTCGCCTATGAGGTCGACGTGGCTGCCGCTGGGGCGCTGCAGCGGCAACCGGGCGCAGGCGACGCCCCCGCTATGGAAATGCCCGGTATGAAAATGCCGATGGAGCCGGGCGGCGACGGCCACCAGCACCATCATTAAAGGAGGCCGTCGATGGCTAAACGCGCCGCTTCATTCAATCCTAGGCAAGCGATCATGCCCAGGCTTTGTCTCGTGTTCGCGCTTGCCACCGCAGCCACTGGTCTGAATACGGCCAAGGCGGAGACGGACGAGAACTGTCCTTCGAGTCCGCTCGCGTCCGAAGGGTCGAGCACTGACAAGGAGCAGCTCGAGCTTATCATCAAACAAGCGACGGCTTGCGTGCGCGAAAAAAAGCCAACGCGAGCGGTGGCGCTTCTGACTGAGGTCATACGGCGGTCGCCGACCAATGCTACCGCCTACCTCAATCGAGGTAGCGCCCAAGCCTCAACCGGTGAGGTTGCGCTCGCGCTGAGCGACTACAACACGGCGCTTCATCTGGAGCCTGACCTCGTCGAAGCGTGGTACAATCGAGGTACGACATTCACACATCTTCGCCGCTACGAGAACGCCATCGCTGACTTCACCGAGGCGATCAGGCTCAAGCCCGATTTCGCGCTCGCCTACTGCAATCGTGGGTTGGCAAACTTTCAGCTTAGCCGTTTTGACGACGCGCTCGCCGACTACTCGGCAGCCATCGATCGCGATGCTACCCTCACCTATTGCTACTTCAATCGCGGTAATCTCTATCTGACTTTAGGCGAGTATCAGAAAGCAGTTGACGATCTGACGCGGGCACTCACGACCAATGCCGCGGACGCGGTAGCTCTAAGCAGGCGTGGCCAGGCCTACGAGGCGCTGGACCGTCTCGATAAGGCGCTCGATGATTTCCGCGAAGCGCTCGAAATCGCCCCTGGCCTCGAAAGCGCCGAGGAGGGCTTCGCACGGATCACGCGACAACAGAAACACACCGACAAATAACGCGCGCGCTTTTGCGTGCCAGAAGCTATTCGAGGAGACTATGTAATGGAGGTTGCTCAAGGAAGAGATGTTTGGAACGGGTTGGTTTGTGGAGCGGCGGCTGTCGCGATTGTCGCAGTTTGTCTCGCCACGCTGGCGCTTGCGCATGAAGGCGCAACCGGCGTGGTCAAGGATCGTATGGATTTGATGAAGCAACAGCAGAAGGACATGAAGCTGATCGGCGAAATGGCGAAGGGCAAGCGGCCCTTCGATGCGGCTAGAGCGGCTGATGCTGCTCGTGACATCAGTCTTACCGCGAAAAAAATTCACGAATTGTTCCCGGAAGGAAGCGACGGCCATCCGAGCGACGCCCTGCCCTCGATCTGGAAAGAGTGGGATCGCTTTACCAGCAATGCCGAAGACCTTGGGAGCGCTGCCGATTCGCTCGCCATATCGCTCGATGGCACCAATCGAGAATGGAAGGCGGCCTTTCAGAAGGTGACCGACGCTTGCAAATCCTGCCACGAGGACTTCCGCGCCAAGGAAGCAGAGCACGAGCACCACTAGAAGCTCGTGCTCGGCCTCTCGGAGACGGGCGGAGAGCCGAAAGTCTATAGGCTCAGGGCCGTTTCACTTCCGCCGCTGCCCCGGCGCACTTCTGCATCGCGTCGAATCCGGCGGCGGCTTTCTGCACGTCGGGAGGGAAATCGGCCATTTCCATCACCTGGCGAATCTCGATGACCTCGTTGTCGGAGCCGGGACAGCGTTTGGGTCGACCAAAGGCTCTACTTCTTCGGCGGCGTCGCGACGTTCTCAAGCCACCAATCGAATTTGGTTGAGCCGAGCTTCGCGTCCTTGCCTGGGATGAGCGAGTTCTCGCTCAGTTTGACGCCCGAGTAACGCGCGTCGGGATCGATGACGACCTTGCGCGGATCCTTGTCATGTTCGAGCACCCGAGCGACCAGTTCGTCGAGGTGGAACTTCTCCGGTCCGCCGACTTCGATCATACCGTTCGCCGGCGGCGCAAGCGCGGCTTCGACCACTGCGGTCGCAACATCCTCGGCAGCCATCGGCTGAATGAACGCCTGCGACAGCCTCACTGTATTACCTTCGGTCGCCAATTGGGCGATGCTACGAAGGAACTCCATGAACTGCGTCGCGCGGACCAGCGTATAGGGGATTGCAGCGTTCTTGATGAGCGTCTCCTGCGCCAGCTTGGCGCGAAAATAGCCGCTGTCCTGAAGACGCTCGGTGCCGACGACAGAAAGGGCAACGTGCAGCTGCACTCCTGCAGCCTTCTCGGCTTCGATCAGATTCTTTCCCGCGGTCTGGAAGAAATCCATGGCCGCCTGGTCTTCGAAGGACGGAGAGTTCGCCAAATCGGCGACGACCTGCGCACCTTCGAGCGCTTCGGCAAGACCTTCGCCAGTGATCGTGTTGACGCCGGTATTGGGCGCCGCTGCAAGAGCCTCATGCCCGATCTGCGTCAGCTTGCTCACGACCTTCGAACCGATGAGTCCAGTTCCTCCGATGACTACGATCTTCATGACCTCGCCTTTTATTGAATTTTCGCAGTTCGGCCTACGTCCCGATCGAGGGGCACATGTCGGCTGTGGGGACCAGGAACGAACATGGTTTTCTTGCCGTTCGGTATTGGGGTGCCCCAGAGGTACCCCACTCCAGGAAGAAGCCGAGTAAAATATTCATCTCCCCCATCGGCTCCCTGGGAGCTGACGAAAAGGACTCTCCTTCTGCCTTCGCTGCCGAAACGCGTTTGAGAAGTGACCACGGGTGCCAAATTCACAGTGCCTATGAAATCTACGAGCTCAGAGATGGAGAAGCACTATGAGGAAAACTGCACTGCTGCTTACGGCCGCTGCCGCTCTGTTCGCGATGAGCGTTGCCGCTCAAGAGGCGATCGCTCCGGGAGCGAACGTATCCGTTGTCTTTGACCAGGAGTTGCCGAATGTCCCTGGCAAGAGCCTGCGCGCCGTGCTCGTCGAGTACGAACCCGGCGCCGGATCGCCCTCACATCGTCACCCGTCCTCGGCCTTCATTTATGCGAGGGTATTGGAAGGAGCGATCCGCAGCAAAGTGAACGACGAGCCCGAGCGTACGTATAAGGCTGGCGAGAGCTGGACGGAGAAGTCGGGTGATCATCACCAGGTGAGCCACAATGCCAGCAACACGGAACCGGCCAAGCTTTTAGCCATCTTCGTAGTCAACACGAGCGACCGTGAGATCGTCATTCCGGACAAGTAAGCATGGCCGTCGGACAGCAGCGGGCCAGTTCACCGCCTGGCCATGTCGGGCGCTTCACGCGTCACTTCCGTCCCTGCCCCGCGCTCTTCTGCATTTCGTCGAAGCCTGCCGCGGCTTTCTGCACATCGGGAGGAAAATCGGCCATCTCCATCACCTGGCGAATCTCGATGACCTCGTTCTCGGAGCCGGGGCAGCGTTTGGCCCATGCGATCGCCTCCTCGCGCGACTTCACCTCGATCATCCAATAGCCGCCGACCACCTCCTTGGCCTCGGCGAACGGCCCGTCGGTCACCTTCGGCTTGCCGCCCGCAAATGAGACACGCGCGCCCATCGACGGCGGGTGGAGGCCATCGAGCGCGCGCAGCACGCCGGCCTTCTGCAGGGCTTCGTTGTATTTCATCATGGCCTCGACGGCCTTGGCTTCGGGCATGGTGCCGGCGGCTGCCTGCTCGTAGCCCTTGGGGATCATCAGCATCATGAATCGCATCGTGGCGTCTCCATCCTAGAGGGACGCGACGCTGCTTCCGGCAGCGCCGCGTCGTCTGTCGCGGCCTAAGGGGGGATTAGACCGTGGCTTCCACCTTTTGGGCCCGGCCGGGCGGCTCGGGCTCTCCCGGCGCCGCCATCTGGCGCAGCTCGCATTCGCCTTCCCAGCCGGGCATAAGCGTCTTGTGCAAGGCCATGAAGCGCTCGGTCACGTCGATCAGATGCGCCTTCGACGGCACGTCGAAGATGGCGTAGCCGCCGACCACCTCTTTGGCTTCGGTGAATGGGCCGTCGATGACCGTGACCTTGCCGGAGGCTAAGCGCACGCGCGCGCCGTCACTGGTCGGGTACAGGCCGCCCGACTGCACCATCACGCAGCCTTCCTTGGCGACCTCCTGCACGAACTGGGTGACCGCGTCCATCATCGCCTGGGAGGGAGGGCTCGATTTTCCTTCGGTGTGCTTCACCATCGATAAAAAGCGCATTTCGGTCTCTCCTCTTCGAATTGGATCTAGTTTCGTTGCACTTGAATTTGCGGATCGCGTAAGCGGCTGGCTCGGCTAGCCGACGCCCATCTCCTTGAAGCGGTGGATCGCCTCGCTCTCGCCGAAATCCTCGAGCTCGAACAGCTGGCGGACTTCGATCTCGCCGTCCTTGCCGTCGATCGACGGATTGGGGAAGCGGCGGGACCATTCCAGCGCCTCCTCGCGCGACTTCACCTGTATGATGGTGTAGCCGGCGATCAGCTCCTTGGCCTCAGCGAACGGGCCGTCGACCACGCTGCGCTTGCCTTGGGCAAATTTGATGCGCCAGCCTTTGGAGGTCGGCTGCAAGCCACTGGCATCGAGCAGCACGCCCGCCTTCACCAGCTGCTCGTGATAGTCGGCCATGGCTGCGAACAGCGCCTCGGACGGCCTGACGCCGGCCTCGGAGTCCTTGGTGGCCTTGACGATAATCATGAAACGCATGGGCTTAAGTCTCCTTCGGTTTGGCCTGCCCTTCTTGAGGTCACGGGCAGGCTCTACCGTCACGTCGAACGGGCACGCGCGAAATCGACATGGCCCGAATAATTTTTGTCTTTGGCTTTTTGGCGGTGCCGCCTGGGCAGTGCTGCCTAGGCGGTGCGGCTAGCCGCCTTTTTTGGCGGGGCGCTTGGCAAGCGCAGCCTCAAGTTCGGCGATGCGCTCCTTGAGCCGCTCGTTCTCCTCGCGAGCCTTCTGCGCCATGGCCTTGACCGCCTCGAATTCCTCGCGCTGCACCACGTCGAGGTCGCGCAGCACGCGCTCGGCCTGGGCGCGCACCACGCTCTCGATCTCCTTGCGCACGCCGTCGGCAGCGCCGGCCGCGTCGGTGATGAGCTTGCCGAGCTCGTCGAAGAACCGGCCCGTGGTCTGCGTCATGTGACGACTATGGGGTCGCCGCCCGTTGAGCGCAACCCGGGGGAGCGGCCTTGCCCCGCCTTGACACTGATGCAGGGGCAGTGAAGGGTCCCCGCTCCGCGAAAGCACACGGGTGCGCAATGGACCTTCTCGTCATACCCTACCGCGTGATCGACCCGGTGGCGCTGCAGCTCGGGCCGGTGTCGATCCGCTGGTACGGGCTCGCTTATATGGCGGGCATCCTGCTCGGCTGGCTCTATGGCCGCTATCTCGTGTCGCGGCCCGCGCTGTGGGGCGGCAAGCCGGCGATGACGGTGCCGCAGGCCGACGACTTTCTGTTGTGGATCACGCTCGGCATCGTGCTCGGCGGCAGGCTCGGCTTCGTGCTGTTCTACGAGCCGAGCTATTTCTGGGAGCACCCGGCCGAGATCCCCGCGGTGTGGAACGGCGGCATGTCGTTCCATGGCGGCCTGCTCGGCGTCGCACTCGCCGTCTATCTGTTCGCCAAGATCAAGGGCATCAACGGCCTGTCGCTCGGCGATGTGGCCTCCGCCTCGACGCCGTTCGGGCTGTTCTTTGGCCGCCTCGCCAATTTCATCAACTCGGAGGTGGTGGGGCGGGTGAGCGACGTGCCATGGGCGATGGTATTTCCCGGCGCGGGCGATCAGCCGCGCCATCCGAGCCAGCTCTACGAGGCGGCGCTCGAAGGCGTGGTGCTGTTCATCATCTTGCGCATCGCCACGCATCGCTATCACGCGTTGACGCGGCCGGGGACCGTGTTCGGGCTGTTCCTCATCTTCTATGGCATCTTCCGCAGCCTGGTCGAGTTCGTGCGTGAGCCACATGCCGGCCATCCGATGGATGTCGGCATCTTCACGCCTGGCATCGTCTATTCAATTCCGATGATCGCGGTCGGGGCCTGGCTGATCTGGCGCGCGCGGCGGCAGCCTGCCCTCGCCTCGTCGTGATGGGCGCGCGAGCCAAGCTTCAAGGCACGGACACGCCGCTCGCCGAGCGGCTCAAGGAGCGGATCGCCCGCGACGGGCCGATCACCGTTGCCGATTATATGGAGGCTTGTCTCGCCGACGCGCGCGCCGGCTATTACCGCACGCGCCAGCCAATCGGCGCTGAGGGCGATTTCGTCACCGCGCCCGAGATCAGCCAGATCTTCGGCGAGCTGCTCGGGCTTTGGGCCGTCGCCATATGGCAGTCCATGGGCGAGCCGAGCCCCGTTATCATCGCCGAGCTTGGTCCCGGACGCGGGACGCTGATGGCCGACGCGATGCGTGCCTGGCGGAGCGTGCCAAAATTTCTCGACAGCATCACGGTCGCGCTGGTCGAGACGAGTCCGAGCCTGCGCGAGACTCAACGGCAGGCACTGGACGGCTCCCCTGCCCCGGTTCGCTGGCAGGACCGCATCGAGGATGTGCCTAAAGGGCCGCTGATCGTCATCGCCAACGAGTTCATCGACGCCCTGCCGGTGAGGCAGCTCGTGCGGCAAGGCGGCGTCTGGCGCGAGCGCTGCGTCACCGTCGGCAGCGATGGCAGTTTCGCCTTTGCACTCGGACAAGCAGTCGAAGACAGCGACCTGCCGGCGGAAGTGTGCAAGCTCGATGCTCCAGACGGCGCGATCTTCGAGACACGGCCGGCGCTTACTTCGCTCCTCGCCGCGTTGGTTACACGTGCGGCGAAGGCGCCGCTCGCTGCTCTCTTTATCGATTATGGCCACGCGCAGTCGGGCTTTGGCGACACGCTGCAAGCGGTGCATCGCCACAAATTCGCAGACCCGCTCACCGCGCCGGGGGCGATCGACCTGACCGCCCATGTCGATTTCGCCGAGATGAAGCGAACCGCTGCGGCGCTCGGGCTAGATGGCTATGGCCCCATGCCGCAAGGAGAATTCCTACTCAAGCTCGGATTAGCTGCACGGCGCGACCGGCTGCTTCAACAAGCAAGACTGGAGCAGAAGGAAGCGATCGGGTCGGGTGCGGCGCGTCTTGCGAGCCCAAGCGGCATGGGACTCCTGTTCAAGGCGCTGGCGCTTACAAGCTCAGGGCTTGCCTCGCCGCCCCCGTTCGGAGAGATTTAGCGGGCGGGTCGGCTTCCTCCCATGGTTACGCCTGACAAAATGATGATCTGTGCCTCGAGCCTCGCGGCTATCGACGGCGTGCGCCACGGATTCTTCACCCGGCAAGGCGGCGTTTCGGACGGCAAGTATGCCTCGCTCAATTGCGGCCCGGGCTCGCGCGACGACGCCGCGAACGTGGCCGAGAACCGCACGCGTGTCGCCGAGATCCTCGGGGTCAAGCCCGACCGCCTGCTGTCTCTTTCGCAGCAGCACAGCGCCGAGGCCGTGACCGTCAAGAAGCCGTGGGAAGGCACGAAACAACCGCAAGCCGACGCCATGGTCACCTCGACGCCGGGTCTCGCGCTCGGCGTGCTCACCGCCGACTGCGCGCCGGTGCTCTTCGCCGACGGCGAGGCGCGCGTCATCGGCGCGGCGCATGCCGGTTGGCGCGGCGCGCTGTCGGGCATCGTCGAGACTACGGTGAAGGCGATGGAGAAGCTCGGCGCCAAGCCTGAGCGCATCACTGCCGTGATCGGCCCTACCATTTCGCAGAAGGCCTACGAAGTCGGTCCCGACTATGTCGAGCGTTTCCTTGCCGAAGAGCCCGGGAGCGGGTCGTTTTTCGTCACCGACGAAGGCTCGGGAGAGCCGCATTTCGACCTGCCGGGCTACGTCGGCGAGCGGCTCGCCCGGGCCGGCGTGGCCCAGATCGCCGACCTTGGGCTTTGCACCTATTGCGAGGAAACGCGGCTCTATTCCTATCGGCGGTCGCAACATCATGGCGAGGATGACTACGGCCGCCAAATTTCCGCCATCCTGCTTGCCTGACTCCTGTTCACCATAGGGGGCGTGAGGGTGGGAAACCGATTCACGCTAAAACTGGACGCAAGCGGGCCCAGGCAGGTAATCTGTTGTGAGGGAAGAGGTTGAGAGTCCCGTCACGACAGTTATGTCGCGAGCGGTGCTGTGCGGCCAACAGAGGGAGTATTTTGTTGGGCGCGGACTCACGACACATGGTCGGCTGCTTTAAGCGCATCGTGACGAGGGCGCTGGCCGTGCTTGCGGTCGCCTGCCTCGCCGCCTGCGGCGGCGGGCCGGGCAGCCCGAGCAGTAGCGGCTCCAGCTTCTGGAGCAGCGCGACCAGTCTGCTCAGCCGCTCGACCAAGGTGGCCGTCGCGCCGATCATCGGCACGCCGCCCCAGGTGGCGACGGACCTCACCGATGCCCTGGTTGTCGCCGGCAAGGACCGCAACCTCACGCTCCTCCCCGGAACCGAGAAGGCGAACTACACCTTGCGCGGCTATCTCGTCGCGTCGAACGAGAGGGGCGGCGCCAAGATCACTTATATCTGGGACGTGACCGACGCCCAGGGCGGGCGCGTGGCGCGCGTCTCTGGCGATGAGATGGTCGCGGCCAAGGCCGGAGGCGACCCGTGGGCCGGAGTCGATAGTGCCACGCTCCGAAGCATCGCCGGCAAGACCACCTCTCAGCTCGCCGCAACCTTATCGCGAGGGGGTGGTAGCAGCGCGCCGAGCGCAGTGGCGGCCTCCGATGCAAGCCCAAGTCCTGCTACGACGGCTGCTGCGGCGCCCGCGGCAGCCCCGAGCGCCAAGTCCAACGGCGTGGTGGTGGCGCCGGTCGCCGGCGCTCCCGGCGATGGGCAACGGTCCCTCACGACGGCGCTCAAGAAGCGGCTCTATGCCGGCGGCATCAAGCTCGCCAACGGCACAAGCGACAACGTGTACATGGTGAAGGGCAGCGTCGTGATGTCCGACGCGAGCGGCGGCAAGCAGAGCATCCGCATCGACTGGCTGGTGCTCGATCCGACCGGCAAGAAGCTCGGCACCGTATCGCAGCAGAACACCATTCCGCGCGGCTCACTGAACGGCCCGTGGGGCGCCGTGGCCGACGCCGCGGCAGGGGCAGCCGCGGCTGGCATTATCAAGCTCCTCCCCAAATCGAGCTGACGAACTGACGCAATCCACAGATCTGCGGCAGCAGGCGAGTTTACAGCGCCCGTAAGCGCTTGTTAAAAGCCGCCCTGGCTGGGAAGCGAGCCGCCCTCTTGGTTAAGCTCGCTGGTTAAGGAGCGATCGATGAAACTGGTTGCAGGCAACAGCAACCGCCCTCTCGCAGAGGCGATCGCGGCCTACCTCAAGACCCCTCTCGCGAAATGCGTAGTGCGCCGCTTCGCCGACATGGAGATCTTCGTCGAGGTGCAGGAGAACGTGCGCGGCGAGGACGTGTTCGTGATCCAGTCGACCTCGGCTCCCGCCAACGACCATCTGATGGAGCTGCTCATCATCAGCGATGCGCTGCGGCGGGCTTCGGCGCGGCGCATCACCGCCGTCATCCCCTATTATGGGTACGCCCGCCAGGACCGGAAACCTGGGCCGCGCACGCCGATCTCCGCCAAGCTCGTGGCCAATATGATCGTCGAGGCCGGCGCCGACCGGGTGCTCACCCTCGACCTGCATGCCGGGCAGATCCAGGGCTTCTTCGACATCCCGACCGACAATCTGTTCGCCGCGCCGGTGATGGTGCAGGACATCAAGCAGGTGTTCCTCACCGACAATCTGATGGTGGTGTCTCCCGACGTGGGCGGCGTGGTGCGCGCCCGGGGGCTTGCCAAGCGCATCGACGCGCCGCTCGCCATCGTCGACAAGCGCCGCGAGCGGCCGGGCGATTCAGAGGTGATGAACGTGATCGGCGACGTGTCCGGGCGGACCTGTATCCTGGTCGACGACATCGCCGACTCCGGCGGCACGCTGATCAACGCGGCGGAGGCGTTGCTCCATCAAGGGGCGGCCATGGTGACGGCCTACATCACCCACGGCGTATTGACCGGCGGCGCGGTCGCCCGCGTCGTGGCCTCGCGGCTCAAGGAGCTGGTCATCACCGACTCGATCCTGCCGACCGAGTCGGTGAAGAACGCGCATAACATCAGGCTGCTGCCGATCGCGCCCTTGCTCGGCGAGGCGATCGCCCGGACCTCGGAAGAGCAGTCGGTGTCGAGCCTGTTCTACTAGGTCTTCAGCACGATCTTGCCACGCGGCCTCGTGCGCATGCCCTCCATCATCTCGTGCGCGGTGCGGAGCTCAGCGAGCGGCAGCACGGCGCCGACCGAGGTCGCGATCTCGCCGGCGTCGACCATGCCGGCGATGCGCGTCAGAGCGGCAGTTGTTACATCGACAAGAATGAATTCCGCGCGCACGCCGCGCCGCTTCGCCTCCCCCTCATCGGGCTTCGACACTGCCGAGACCAAAATGGCGCCGGGTTTCAGCACCGAAAGCGAGCGCCGTTGCACGTCGCCGCCGACCAAATCGATGACAACGTCGACAGGATCGAGCCCGTCTTCGAAGCGCGAGGCGCGGAAGTCGATGACCTCGTCGGCATCGAGGCCGTAGACGTAGTCGATGTCGCGAGCGGACGCGGTGGCGATGACGCGGGCGCGCACCATGCGGGCGAATTGCACGGCATAGGCGCCGACACTTCCGGCAGCGCCGTGGATCAGCACGGTTTGGCCGGGCGCAAGACGGGCGTGGTCGAACAGCATTTGCCATGCGGTGACTGCCACGACCGGCATCGAAGCGGCCTCGATGAACCCAAGCTTGCGCGGCTTGATGGCGATCATGCCGACGGCGGCTACCGCATACTCAGCATTGGCTTCGGTGAAGCGTGAATTGGTGATGCCGAAGACCTCGTCCCCGGCCTGAAATTCCGTCACACCGGGTCCTACCGCTTCCACGACGCCCGATAAATCGGAGCCGAGCGTCAACGGCAAAGGCTGATCGATCTTGGCTGTGCCCACGCGAATCCACGCGTCCCAAGGCCCGGCGCCCGAGGCTTTCACCGCGACTAGCACCTCGCCCTCACCAGGTTCGGGCTTCCCGACATCCTCGAACACGATCACTTCGGGAGGTCCGAAGCGATGGATGCGATTTGCCTTCATCGCCGCTCACTTGTCGCAAGCAGGCCCGAGAACGCTCCTATTGTGCAGCGGAAGCGTGACGCCGCGCAAAGGAGATGGCGTAGGCCTGGCTGCGAATATTGATCATCGGATCCTCCGGCTCGATGCCTGCCGGCACGGCGTTCTCGATGAACAACAAAGCGCGCTGCGCGGCATCGCTGTCGGCCACGGCCTTGTCGATCTCGATCGTGCCAAGCTCCACAGTCTTGCGGTCATCAGGCCAGGCGACGGAGGGATCGTCAAGCTTGTCACCCTGCTCGGCGATCTGCGCGACGTATTTGAACTTGACCGGCCCGTCGCCGACGCGCTTCACGATCTCTTCCATCAGGTAGTTTGGGCCGGCCGAGGCGAGCTGGTCCTTGGTGAGATATTGCGCGCCGCCCTCAGGCTGAAGCTGGTAGCGCACATAGGTGACGTCGCCTTTGGCATTGGTGAACTTGAAGGTGTTGACGCCGAAATAAGGCAGCGTGCCGAAGCTGACGGGCGCGGGCTTCTCGGCGGTGAGGAAGGTCTTGGCGGCGGGGTGGGTCTCGAAGAATTTCTCGAGCGGCGTCGGCTTCGGTGCATCCGGGCCACTCGCGGCGATGGCGAGCAGGAGGTCGCGAAACTCCGGAGCGGTCGCGGTCGGGAATCCGTTAAAGGAATGAGCGACGAGATCGCTGTCGGTGCCGTCGGGAAGATGGAACTTCACCGCCATGCCGCGCGGGCTGGCATTGGGATCGGTGTCGGGGATTTTCGGCACGCCGGCGAAGTCGGAAAACCGGACCGCAATTGGAACCGCCGTGCTTAGCAGGTGGAGCGCCTTGCTCAGGCCGGCGGCCTCAGGGCTCGGCGTGAACTTACCCTCGGGCACCACGCCCTTCGCATGCACCGCGCGATTGTCGGTCTGCTTGCCGAACACAGCATTCAGCGCGTCGACCAATTGCGCCGGATTGAAGTTCTGATCGGAATTGCTTTGCGCAAAGGCACTTGCCGGCAGCAACAGCAAAGCCGCGAGCGGCAAGGCGCGAAGGGTCGTGGTCGCTTTCATCGTCGAACTCCTTGGCGTGAGGATGGAACACATGATTCTCCACAATGGAGCTGCATGTATTTTGCGAAACAGTCGCGTTTTTTCTGATTTGCACCCTATCGCTCGCTGAATGCGCTCAAAATGCACAAACCTCGCGCCTTTCAAAAAATACCCACGGGTATCTTTTGGGAGATTGTGCCTCCTCCAGCATGAAGC
>JBKOUI010000208.1:0-3288 GCA_046723315.1 Pseudomonadota bacterium
CGCCGCCTGAACTTCTACTATGGCGCCTACCGCGCGCTTTCCGACATCAACGTCAACCTCTATCAGAACAAGGTGACGGCGTTCATCGGACCATCTGGCTGCGGCAAGTCGACTCTGCTCCGCATTCTGAACCGCATCTACGACCTCTACCCCAATCAAAGGGCCGACGGTGAGGTGCTTCTCGACGGCGGCAATGTGCTCAGTCCCAAGCAGGACCTCAACCTGTTGCGCGCCAAGGTCGGTATGGTGTTTCAGAAGCCGACGCCGTTCCCCATGACCATCTACGAGAATATCGCCTTCGGCGTGCGCCTTTACGACCAGCTGCCCAAGGCCGATCTCGACGCCCGGGTCGAAGACTCCTTGAAGCGGGCCGCTCTATGGGGGGAGGTCAAGGACAAGCTCGATGCGAGTGGCTTGAGCCTCTCCGGCGGCCAGCAGCAGCGCCTGTGCATCGCCCGCACCGTCGCCATCCGGCCCGAAGTCATCCTCCTCGATGAGCCATGCTCCGCGCTCGACCCGATCTCGACCGCCAAGATCGAGGAGCTGATCGACGTCTTGAAACGCGACTACACCATCGCCATCGTCACCCACAACATGCAGCAGGCCGCACGCACCTCGGACTTCACCGCCTTCATGTATTTGGGCGAGCTTGTCGAGTTCGACGAAACGACCAAGATATTCACCAATCCTACGCAGCAACGCACGCAGGACTACATTACTGGCCGGTTCGGCTAGCCGGCGCGAGGAGACCGACCGAAATGGATAAACAACACGAACATATCGTCAGGTCGTACGAGGAGGAGCTCTCCCTCCTCAACAACAAGATCGCCAAGATGGGCGGTCTTACCGAGCAGGTGCTCGGCCAGTCGTTCGACGCACTCGAACGCCGCGATCCCGAGCTTGCCGCCGCCACCATAAACGAAGATGAGGCGATCGACACGCTGGAGAAGGAGATCGAGGAGCAGGCGGTGGTAATGATCGCCCGCCGCCAGCCCTTGGCGTACGACCTTCGCCAGATCATGGCGGCGCTGCGCATCTCCAATGAGCTCGAGCGCATCGGCGACCTCGGTAAGAATATCGCCAAGCGCGCCGTGGCGGTGGTGAGCGAGCAGCAGCCGAAGCAGCTCGCGCTTGGGCTGAAGCACATGGGCGAACTTGCGCTCGGTCAGCTCAAGGAGGTGCTCGATGCCTTCATCGAGCGCGACGCCGACCGAGCGCTCAAGGTCTGGTACAAGGACGAAGAGATCGATGCCATGTACAACTCGCTGTTCCGCGAGCTCCTCACCTACATGATGGAGGATCCGCGCAACATCGGGCTTTGCACCCATCTCCTGTTCGGCGCCAAGAACATCGAGCGGATCGGCGACCACGCCACCAATATAGCCGAGACGGTTTATTACCTGGTGCACGGCAGGCCGATCACCGATCAACGCCCCAAGGGTGACACCACAAGCTCGACGCCGGTCGCGCTGAAGCGCTCGGCGGGGTAGCCCATGCTCGAGATGAACACGATGAATGCAGGAGCCAAGGTCTTGGTCGTTGAGGACGAAGAGCCGTTGGCGCTTCTCCTTCGCTATAACCTCGAAGCTGAAGGTTATACCGTGGACGTGGTCCATCGCGGCGACGAAGCTGAAGTTGCAATCGCCGAGGGCTCGCCTGACCTGATCGTTCTCGACTGGATGCTGCCTGGCCTTTCGGGGCTCGAGCTTTGCCGACGCCTCAGGACCGGCAAGGACAGCCGGACGATTCCGATCATTCTGCTGACCGCGCGCAGCGAGGAGAGCGACCGCATCAGGGGCCTCACCACCGGCGCGGACGATTATGTGGTCAAGCCGTTTTCCTTGCCCGAGCTGATGGCGCGAGTGCGCGCAATTCTCAGGCGCACCAATCCCGAGCGCATTGCTTCGGTGTTAAGCGTGGGCGACATCGAGCTTGACCGCGACTCGCATAGGGTCACGCGTAACGGCAGGCAGGTGCATCTCGGTCCGACCGAGTTCCGCTTGCTCGAGTTCCTGATGCAGAGCCCTGGCCGTGTCTTCAGCCGCGCCCAACTGCTTGATGGCGTTTGGGGCCGCAATGTCTATGTCGACGAGCGCACCGTCGACGTACATATCGGGCGCTTGCGCAAGGCGATGATGCGGGGGAACGAGACCGATCCCGTCCGCACCGTGCGCGGGGCCGGCTACGCTTTCTCCGACAAGCTCGAGGAAATCGCCTGAGCGGGAAATGAAAGAGGCGCCGCGAGGGCGCCTCTTGTCGTCTCTTCTGCCGCTGAAGATCTATCCGTTGGCAAATCGTCTTTCACGCCGGCGCATTTGTACGGGCTGATACGCCATGCGGGCATGATGCTCGCAATAAGGCAATTGCCCGCAGGTCTTGCGCCCGCAGAAGTGAAATTCCGGCTCGCCGGGATCGCCGATCGGCCAATGGCACATCGCCTCTTTCAGCGTGAGGATGCTCGCCCGCTCAGCAAGCGGGATGACAAGCTCCTCGAGCGGCGCGGGCTCGGTGTCGAGCTCAGCCTCGTATTGAGGCTTGAGCGCGACATTGCCGCGCGTGCTGAACATAAGCGATGGCGTGCGGTGCTGGCGCGGCACATGTGTGCGCCGCGGCCGCGGGCTTGACGAGCGCGAGCTCGTCGCCCGCCCGGAAAGCCCTAGCCGATGCACCTTGCCGATCACGGCGTTTCTCGTCACTCCGCCCAAGCGGCCCGCGATCTGACTCGCGCTTAGGCCGTCGGCCCAGAGTTTCTTCAGCAGTTCGACCCTCTCGTCAGTCCAAGCCATGGTGTGGCCTCCTCGAATTGGACTCAGAATCCCCCCGTCTCGTCTGGAGACGGCGTTCGAAACACTCAGAATTACTGCTGAGAATGACCGCCCGGGCGCAACGCAGCACCCACGATATCTTGTAGCCGAGCGGTAACTACCCTACTAAATCCGGCGAAACCCGGCAAGCGTCCGCCACGCTTGTCCTCTCCGTTTTCCACCGGTACAGGAGGGGACTCTGCCACTTCTCCTCCAAGAACACAAACGGGAGAGTGGATGGAAAGGTGGACGAGCGTTGGATAAACGTCCCATGAGCACTGATTGACAGGGCAGCAGCGGAGACCTAATGCTCTGACTTACCTTGCTGCCGCCGATCGGCGGCAATTTTGTTTCAGGGACACCACAGAAAAATGTCGGCCCTCCTTCCGACCTATGCTCGCAGCGAGCTTTCCTTCGCGCGCGGGGAAGGCGCCTATCTCTATACGACCTCGGGTGAACGCTATCTCGACTTCGCAAGCGGCGT
>JBKOUI010000365.1:0-5395 GCA_046723315.1 Pseudomonadota bacterium
CGCGCGCGGAGACCGGGTCGAGCTTCGCGGTTTCGGGGCTTTCACCGTGAAGCACCGGGCGGCGCGGCAGGGACGCAATCCGCGCACCGGAGATACGGTCTTTGTGGAGGACAAATACGTGCCCTTCTTCAAGACCGGCAAGGAGCTGCGCGAGCGGCTTAACCCTGAAGGCGACAGCTAGCGCTAAGGCTTAGTCTCAGGCGAATACTTCCTCTAGGAGCTGCCATGTGGCGTAAGCTCGTTCTGGCACTCGTGGTTGTACCGCTCGGCGTCCTGCTCGTTGCGCTTGCGGTGGTCAATCGGACGCCCGCGATCCTCGTGCTCGATCCTTTCGGCGGGGACGAGCCTCGCCTCTCGCTCGAAGCGCCTCTCTTCCTGTTTCTGCTCGGCGCGTTCGCCATCGGGCTGATCATTGGCGGCGTCGCCACCTGGCTTGGCCAAGGCAAGTGGCGGCGCACTGCCCGCGCGCAAAGCCGCGAGGCCCGCGAGGCGCGCCGCCAGGCGAGCCGGCTCGAGAAGGAGCTGGAAGGCCTCCATTCCTCTCCGCGCCACGCAAGGCTTCCTGCGGATTGAGGATGGTGCAGCGCGGTAGACTTGGCGGGCCGGATTGGCATAGGGTGGCCCCGCGCGAGCCCATTTGAGCCGCCGAACCCTCATCCGAGAGCAGAGCCCGTGGCGGTGAAGGTCAAAATCTGCGGCGTGCGGACGCCGGCCATCATAGATATTGCGGCGAAGGAAGACGCCGACTTCGTCGGCCTCGTCCTCTTTCCCAAGAGTCCGCGCTTCGTCGAGCTCGAAGAGGCGCGGGCGCTTGCCGCGATCGCCCGCGGCAAGGTCGGCAGCGTTGCCGTCATGGTCGATCCGGACGACGAACTTGTTGATGGCGTTGCAGAGCGGGTGCGTCCCGACCTTCTTCAGCTTCACGGCAAAGAGACGCCCGAGCGGGTCGCGGCGATCAAAGAGCGCACCGGCCATGCCGTCATGAAGGCGATCGCTGTTTCTGAAGCCGGAGATGCGCGGGCCGCCGCCGACTATGCGGGCATTGCCGACTACATTCTGTTCGATGCCAAGGCCGCGCCAGAGGCCGCGTTGCCCGGTGGCAATGGCATGCCATTCAATTGGGACGCCCTTGCCGGGCTGAAGTCTCCCTTCGCTCTGTCCGGTGGCTTGACGCCTGATAATGTCGCCGAGGCCATCAGCGTTACTGGCGCGTCGCTTGTCGATGTCTCCTCAGGCGTCGAACGGGCGCCGGGAGAGAAGGATGCGGGCTTGGTGCGCAGCTTCATCAGGGCGGCAAGGGCCGGCAAGCAGCAGCCAAGGGCGAAGGCGTCATGAGCGCGCGAGCCGATACCCAACTGAATACCTATCGGGGCGGTCCCGACGAGCGCGGACACTTCGGTCTTTATGGCGGGAGATTCGTGGCCGAGACGCTGATGCCGCTCATCCTCGACCTTGAGCGCGCCTATCGCGAGGCCAAGGCCGATCCCATGTTCCAGGGGGAGATGGACCATCATCTCGCGACCTATGTGGGAAGACCGTCGCCGCTTTATTTCGCCGAGCGGCTCTCGCAGCATTGCGGCGGCGCGAAGATCTATTTCAAGCGCGAGGAGCTCAATCATACCGGCGCCCACAAGGTGAACAATGTGCTCGGCCAGATCATGCTGGCACGGCGCATGGGAAAGACGCGCATCATCGCCGAGACTGGCGCCGGCATGCACGGCGTTGCCACCGCGACCTTGTGCGCCAAATTCGGCCTGCCCTGTTTTGTTTACATGGGTTCCGTCGACGTCGAGCGGCAGAAGCCGAACGTGTTGCGCATGAAGATGCTCGGCGCTGAGGTCCGCGCGGTCGAATCTGGTTCCAAGACGCTGAAGGACGCGATGAACGAGGCGTTGCGCGACTGGGTCGCCAATGTCCATGACACGTTCTATTGCATCGGCACGGTAGCTGGACCGCATCCCTATCCGGCGATGGTGCGCGACTTCCAGTCGGTGATCGGCCGCGAGACTCGCGATCAGATGCTTAAGGCCGAAGGCCGGCTGCCCGATTCACTGATCGCCTGCATTGGCGGGGGCTCGAACGCCATGGGCCTGTTCCATCCATTTCTCGACGAGCTCGGGATCGAAATCTACGGCGTGGAAGCCGCTGGCCACGGCCTCAAAAGCGGCAAACATGCCGCCTCGATTGCCGGTGGCAGACCCGGCGTGCTGCACGGCAATCGCACCTATTTGCTGATGAACGACGACGGGCAGATCGAGGAAGCGCATTCGATCTCCGCCGGGCTCGATTATCCGGGCATCGGCCCGGAGCATGCCTGGCTCAACGACGTGGGCCGGGTGCAATTCCTGTCGGCAACCGACGACGAAGCGGTGGCTGCCTTCCAGCTTTGCAGCAAGCTCGAGGGCATCATCCCGGCACTCGAGCCGGCCCATGCTCTAGCCCGCGTGCTCGACATCGCGCCGAAGAAGCCGAAGTCGCACCTGATGGTGATCAATCTCTCTGGCCGCGGCGACAAGGATCTCGACTCGGTTGCGAGCTATCTGAGCGCCAAAGCACGAGGCTCGAACTGAGTGGCGACACGGATTGACAGGAGATTTGCGGAGCTGAAGCGGGAAGGGCGGTCCGGCCTCGTCGCCTTCATCACCGCCGGCGACCCCGATCACGACACGTCGCTTGCCATCCTTAAAGGCCTGCCTTCCGCCGGCGCCGACATTGTCGAGCTCGGCATGCCTTTCTCGGACCCCATGGCCGACGGGCCGGCCATCCAAGCTTCGTCCCAGCGGGCGCTAAAGGCCGGGCAGACCATCAAAAAGACGCTTGCCATGGTTAGGGATTTTCGCGCCGGCGATAACGTCACGCCGCTAGTGCTAATGGGCTACTACAACCCCATATATGTCTATCCGGTGAATCGCTTCATCGAGGACGCAGTGAAGGCAGGAGTGGACGGATTGATCGTGGTCGACATGCCGCCAGAGGAGGATGCCGAGCTTGGACCGCAGGCTGCCGCGGCAGACCTCAATTTCATTCGCCTGGCGACGCCGACAACCGACGCCAGCCGCTTGCCCGCCGTGCTCGCCAATACGTCGGGCTTCGTCTACTACGTCTCGATCGCCGGCATCACCGGCACGAAAGCGCCGAACTTGGAAGATGTCAAAGGCCATGTCGGCCGCATCAAGGCGCATACCGATTTGCCGATTGCGGTCGGCTTCGGAGTGAAGAGCGAAGCGCAGGTGAGCGCGATCGCAAGCGTGGCCGAAGGCGTAGTGGTAGGCTCGGCGCTCGTCGCGTCGATCGCGCAAAGTCTCGATGACAAAGGAAAGGCGACCCGCGCGACCAAACCGCAAGTGCTCGCCCTCGTCGAACGGCTTGCCGCGGCGCTCCGCCACCCAGCCGAAGCCGTGGCGCTCTAGTGCTAGCGTGATTTGCTTCTTTGAGAGTCTTGTAGACCCGTGAACTGGATCAACAGCGTCGTCAGACCAAAGATTCGCAGCATCCTTCGCAAGAAGGAGATGCCGGACAATCTTTGGGTGAAATGCCCCGAGACGGGGCAGATGATCTATTACAAGGACCTCGAAGCCAACCAGTTCGTGGTGCCGGGCTCGAACTACCACATGCGCATGGGCGCCTCGGCCCGCCTCAAGGCTCTGTTCGACAGCGCCGAATATGAGACCTTGGCGTTGCCCGAGGTTCCGGTTGATCCGCTCAAATTCCGCGATGAGCGCCGCTATACCGATAGGCTGAAAGACGCCCGCGGCAAGACCGGTCTCTCAGACGCGGTGCTTGCCGGCGCTGGTAGGCTGGAAGGCCAACGCATCGTCGCCGCGGTTCAGGATTTCGACTTCCTCGGCGGATCGCTCGGCACCGCGGCCGGCGAAGCGGTCATTGCCGCGATGCGAACGGCAGTGCGACGCGAGACGCCGTTCATCTTGTTTGCCGCCTCAGGTGGCGCGCGCATGCAGGAGGGTATTCTCTCGCTGATGCAGATGCCGCGCACAACCGTGGCAGTGCAGGAGCTGCGCGAGGCGAAGCTTCCTTACATCGTGGTGCTGACACACCCAACCACCGGCGGTGTCACTGCATCTTATGCCATGCTCGGCGACATCCAGATCGCCGAGCCAGGCGCGCTGATTGGCTTCGCCGGCCCGCGCGTGATCGAACAAACTATCCGCGAGCAGCTCCCCAATGGCTTCCAGCGCGCCGAATATCTCTACGACCATGGGATGGTCGATATGGTCGTACATCGGCACGCGCTGCGCGGGACGCTTGCGCGCATCTGTAATCTGCTGACGCGCCGCCGTCCTGGCCGCGATATCGCCGTTTCGGACAAGATCGACGGAAAGGTGGCGCTCAAGGCGCCGCCGTCGAGCATCGCGCTGAGCGGAAACGGCCTTGACAGGGTTGTCGGCCATGACCACGACGACGATGAGGACTTGACCGGCGACGCCGGCATCGGCCCCAATCCCAATCAGCCGCAAACGAACTGAAAGCACGGGGGACTTGACCACATTACCGCATAACTTTGGGCGCGCTGAGGCCCGCCTCCGGCCCGCGTCGAGCGAGACGCTGCTCGAGCGGCTGAAGATGCTGCATCCGCAGTCGATCGACCTATCGCTAGGGCGAATCGAGCGCCTGCTTGCGGCGCTCGGCCATCCCGAACGGCACCTTCCGCCTGTCGTGCATGTGGCGGGCACCAACGGCAAAGGCTCGTATCTTGCCTTTACCCGCGCCATCGCCGAGGCGCTCGGCAAGGGTGTTCATGTCTATACCTCGCCCCACCTCGTCAATTTCCACGAGCGCATCGTGCTCGCCGGACCGCACGGCTCCGCCCCGATCGGCGAGGACTTGCTTGTCGATTGTCTTGCGCGAGCCGAAGCTGCCAATGGCGGCGAGCTCATCACTCTGTTCGAGATCACGACAGCAGCCGCGTTCATTGCCTTTTCCGAGGTGCCTGCCGATTTGCTTCTGCTCGAAACGGGATTGGGCGGGCGGCTCGATGCCACCAATGTCGTGGACAAGCCTCTGCTTACCGCGATCACACCGATCTCGATCGACCATGTCTCCTTCCTCGGCGACACCATCGCGGCCATCGCCGGTGAGAAGGCCGGCATTCTGAAGCCTGGCGTGCCATGCGTCGTGGGCCGCCAGGTGCAACAGGCTTTCGAGGTGATCCAGCGGAGAGCGGAAACGCTCGGCGCGCCGCTCCACGTCGCCGGCCGCGACTTCGATATGTACGAGCAGCACGGGCGCCTGATTTTTCAGACGCCGTCACGGCTGTTGGATCTGCCGCTGCCGCGTCTCAATGGGCGCCATCAAATCGATAACGCCGGAGCTGCCATCGCCGGCGCGAGCATCTTGTTCGGCGACGCGCTCACCACGCGTGCGGTTGAGCATGGGC
>JBKOUI010000342.1:0-4016 GCA_046723315.1 Pseudomonadota bacterium
GGCTGCGCCCCTGCTCTGCGCCGGGCTGATCGGCTACCGCTCGCTCAAGATGACGGGCCAGCCTGTGCCGGGGCAGCCATCGCGGCTCGGCATCTATGGCTTCGGCGCAGCGGCACATATCGTGGCGCAGGTGGCGCGCTATCAGGGCCGCGAGATCTATGCCTTCACACGGCCAGGCGATGAGAAGGCGCAGGAATTAGCGAAAGGACTCGGCGCAGTGTGGGCCGGAGGCTCCGACGAGGCGCCGCCGGAGCCGCTCGACTCGGCAATCATCTTCGCGAGCGTCGGCGCGCTCGTCCCGGCAGCTCTTCGAGCGGTGCGGAAAGGAGGCGTGGTGGTATGCGGCGGCATCCACATGAGCGATATTCCGAGCTTCCCTTACGAAATTCTGTGGGAAGAGCGTGTGCTGCGCTCGGTCGCGAACCTCACGCGGGACGATGCCCGCGAGTTCCTAGGCCTCGCGCCGAAAGTGCCGGTCAAGACCACAGTCGTGCCGATGAAGTTGAGCCAAGCCAACGAAGCGCTTGCTCGGTTGCGCGAGGGCGAACTGACCGGCGCCGCTGTGCTCTTGCCGGGCGGCTAGGGCTTTTCTTTGCCGACCTCGATGTCGACGCCCTTGTCCTTGGAAATTTCGCCCTGGAAGCCGGGCACGTCGATCTTCACCACATCCCGATGCGTGCGCTGATAATAGATGTAGCCGAGCACGCCGAGCGCGACCACGACGGCGCCCAGCAAAAAGGCGAGCGCCGCGCTAAAGCCCCTTCCCCTACCTTCATCGGCCATCGTATTCCTCCAGGCTAATTCGCTCTAACCGAACGGTTGTTCTGCGCCTCGGTTCCGGCCGGGCAACGTCATGCTTGACGAAGATCGAGCCGAGGCGTCAGATCAAGGCCAAATAACGAAAATACACAGCTTTCCCGGAGGAATCCCCATGCTGCATCAAGTCATCGAGACCTTGAATGCGCGTGTCGCCATGCGCCCGCGCTACGACAATTTCATCGGCGGCAAATGGGTGGCGCCGGTCGATGGCCAATATTTCGAGAATATCAGCCCGATTACCGGCAAGCCTGTATGCCAGATCGCGCGATCGCAAGCCGCAGATGTCGAGCTTGCGCTAGACGCCGCACACAAGGCGAAGGACGCCTGGGGCAAGACCGCACCAGCCAAGCGCGCGGAGCTCCTGAATAAGATCGCCGACCGCATGCAGGAGAATCTGAACGTGCTCGCCGCAGTCGAGACCATCGACAATGGCAAGCCGATCCGCGAGACGAGCTTCGCCGATATCCCGCTCGCCATCGACCATTTCCGCTATTTCGCCGCGTGCATCCGCGCGCAAGAAGGCACGCTCGGCGAGATCGACCACGACACCGTGGCCTATCACTATCATGAGCCGCTCGGCGTGGTCGGGCAGATCATCCCGTGGAACTTCCCCATTCTCATGGCCGCATGGAAGCTCGCGCCGGCGCTGGCCGCGGGTAATTGCGTGGTGCTGAAGCCCGCCGAGCAGACGCCCATGTCGATCATGGTGCTGATGGATCTCGTCGGCGACATCCTGCCGCCCGGGGTGCTCAACGTGGTCAACGGCTTCGGCGTCGAGGCCGGCAAGCCGCTCGCCCAGAACAAGCGCATCAACAAGGTGGCGTTCACCGGCGAGACCACGACGGGCCGCCTCATCATGCAATATGCGAGCGAGAATTTGATCCCGGTCACGCTCGAGCTTGGCGGCAAGTCGCCCAACATCTTCTTTGCCGACGTAATGGCCGAGGACGACGACTTCTTCGACAAGACGCTCGAAGGCTTCACCATGTTCGCGCTGAACCAGGGCGAGGTGTGCACCTGCCCGTCGCGCGCATTGGTGCAGCGCTCGATCTACGACAAGTTCATGGAGAAGGCGGTCGCCCGCGTGAACAAGATCAAGCAGGGCAACCCGCTCGATCCGTCCACCATGATCGGCGCGCAAGCTTCGAACGATCAGCTCGAGAAGATCCTGTCCTATGTCGACATCGGCAAGAAGGAAGGCGCGGAGCTGCTCACCGGCGGCGAGCGGGCCAAGCTCAACGGCGAGCTCGCCGAGGACTATTACATGACGCCCACCGTGTTTGCCGGCCATAACAAGATGCGCATCTTCCAGGAGGAGATTTTTGGGCCGGTGCTCTCCGTCACCACCTTCGAGGACGAGGACGAGGCGCTCGCAATCGCCAACGACACGCTGTACGGGCTTGGCGCCGGCGTGTGGACGCGGGACATCAACCGCGCCTACAGCTTCGGCCGCGGCATCCAGGCGGGGCGGGTGTGGACCAATTGTTACCACCTCTACCCCGCGCATGCGGCATTCGGCGGCTATAAGAAGTCGGGAATCGGGCGCGAAACGCACAAGATGATGCTCGACCACTATCAGCAGACCAAGAACGTGCTGGTGAGCTACAGCCCGAAGCCGCTCGGCTTCTTCTAGGGTCGGTCAACCAGACCGGTGTCATTCCCGCGAAAGCGGGATTCCAGTCATCCCTGTGGTTCGTTGCTAACTGCCGCGGGGATTACTGGATACGCCCCGGTCGAGCCGGGCGATGACGACTCATAATCGGGCTCGGCGTAGGGGGGCCTCCCCTTTGAAATGCAACTCCTCGGAGCGTCGTAGGTTGAGGTAGCCCAACCTGCAATAACGCAAATCAGCGAGTGAGAAACGCCCGATGAGAACCAACTTGATCCTAGCCGCTTCAGCAGCCCTTCTTGCCTTGAGCTTTGGCGTCGCGCAGGCGGCCGATACCAATGCGACCCAGCCCAACACCGGCGCAAGCATAGGCACGCCAGGCGCGGAGAGCAAAGGCAATCCGATCCCCGTTCCCGATCAGGCCAATCAAGCCCCGGCCGGTGAAGGCCGCAGCGCGACAACAGCGACGCCCGGCGAGCAAAACAAGGGCGAAACAAGGGGAAAGCCATCCCCTCAATAAGAAGTGCAGGCTCTCGAACAGAACCTCCATCGGGCGCTCCGACTGTATTAGACTGAGGGCGCGCCCGAAGGAGGTATTTTCATGGTCGAAAGGGTGCTCGCGACACCTGAGGCTTTGGAGCTGATCGAGCGACTGAAGCGGAAACACGGGCCGCTGATGTTCCATCAGTCAGGCGGCTGCTGCGACGGCTCGGCGCCAATGTGCTACCCGCAAGGCGAATTTCGCGTCGGCGGCAACGATGTGAAGCTCGGGCGGATCGGCGGCTGCGAGGTCTATATGGACGCCGATCAGTTCGACTATTGGAAGCACACCCAGCTCATCATCGATGTCGTGCCGGGACGCGGTCACGGCTTCACTCTCGAGGCGCCTGAGGGATTGCGTTTCCTGACGCGAAGCCGCGTCTTTACCGACGAGGAGGCTGACGCGCTGGCGCGCTCTTGATTCTCCCCGCGGTTAGATCGAGGTCCAGGCAAACGCGGCGACTGCGACGGCCATGAGAGCCGTCGCCAGCCAGCCGAGAAATTGCAGCCAACGCGGCAGTGTAAGCTGCCGGTGGCGGCTGCTGCCGGATACAGCAAGCATCATCGCTGCCATGATGGGCACCGAGACGATGCCGTTGAGCACAGCGGCCCAGAACAGCATGGCGATGGGATCGATGTCGGTCGTGGCGAGCGCCGCGCCGCCGAGCGTGGCCGCCCCGATGATCGCGTAGAAACCGAGGGCGCGGCTTGCGGGAAGTTCGAGGCTCCCGCGGATGCCGAAAGCTTCGGCGACCGCGTAAGCCGCCGATCCCGCGAGGACCGGCACGGCAAGCAACCCCGTGCCGATGATGCCAGCAGCGAACAGCGCGAAGGTCAACTCGCCAGCAATCGGGCGCAGGGCCTCTGCCGCCTGCGAGGCAGTCTCGATCTTGGTAACGCCATGAGCGTGAAGCGTCGCTGCGGTGGTCACGATGATGAAGAAAGCAATCGCGTTCGACATCAGCATCCCCACCGAGGTGTCGAGGGCAATCTGCTTGAAGGCTTCGTCGCGCACCTTCTTAGGATGTGCCTTGTATCTCGCGCTATG
>JBKOUI010000001.1:0-2219 GCA_046723315.1 Pseudomonadota bacterium
GGTCTGGAACGGGCAACCCGAAGGCGGGTTCATCGGCGAGGGAAGCTCGCCCTTAAGCACGATGTGTTTCTTGCGAACCGATGTATCGGCGATCGGAACGGCAGACAGCAAGGCTTCCGTATAGGGGTGGTAGGGCGGCGAAAAAATCTGGTCAGTCGTGCCCTGTTCCATGATCCAGCCGAGATACATGACGATCACCCGATCGGCCAGATAGCGCACCACCGACAGATCGTGACTAATGAAGATCATGGTCGTCCGCTTCTGGCGCTGAATGTCAGTTAGAAGCCCGGTAACAGCCGCCTGCACGGACACGTCTAGCGCCGAGACCGGCTCATCGGCAATCACCACCGCCGCCTCGCCGCCAAAGGCACGCGCGATGCCAATCCGCTGCTTCTGTCCGCCGGACAACTGCCGCGGCTTCCGATACGCGAAGGCGCGGGGCAGTTTGACCATGTCCAGGAGCTCGAACACCCGTTCCTGGATCTCTTCGCGACTCCGCCCCACGCCATATTTCTTCAGCACGCGCTTGATCTGCCAGCCGATCGAATGGCTAGGATTCAACGTTTCAAACGGATTCTGGAAGACGATCTGCAGTGAGCCGATAAGCTGCGGCGATCGCCGCCTGACGGGTAGATCGCCGATCTCTTTCCCGTGCAACAGCACCTCGCCTCCGGTTGACTTTTCAAGACCCATGAGAACCTTGGCGAAGGTGGATTTTCCGCAACCCGACTCTCCCACGATGGCGACGGTCTCCGCCTCACGCGCGTCGAAGTCGAGTTTTTCATTGGCTTTGACGAATCGCGACGCCTTTTTGAAAAACACTCCACTAAACGAAGTGTCGCGAACCTCGTAGTATTTCTGCATGTTGCGGACTTCGAGCACCGGCGGCCCAAACGCGATCGGCAGCTGATGAATACCGCTGACCAGCTTAACCGACCAGTCGATTTCGCGGTAACGCACGCAGCGTACTGCATGACCAGGATCATCCTGAACCGGCTCCATGGGTATCGGCGGACGGTTGCACCTGCCATGAACAAAATGGTCGCAACGGGGACCAAACGTACAGCCTGGGGGCCGGTCGTAGGGTAATGGCAGCTGCCCCCGAATGGGCACCAGAGGCCTTGCATGCCTGTCGGTCCCCGGCAGTGGAATCGAATTGAACAACCCCCTCGTATAGGGATGTCGCATCTCGTCGAACACCTGCTTTACGCTGCCGAACTCGACCGCCTGTCCGGAATACATCACGGCGATCTTGTCGCATGTCTCGAGAATGAGCCCGAGATTGTGCGAAATGTAGATCATCGAGGTGCCGAAACGGTTTGAGATTTCCTTGATCAACTCGACCACCCCTGCCTCCACGGTCACATCGAGCGCCGTCGTTGGCTCGTCGAGCAGGAGGAGTTGGGGATTGGATAACAGTGCCATGGCGATAACAACGCGCTGCTGTTGCCCGCCGGACAGCTGGTGGGGATAGGAGTTCATGATCCGGTTCGGATCCGCGACACTGACGGCGTCGAGCATCTCTAAGGACCGGCGCCAGGCAGCGGCGGTGTCGATGCCCTCATGCACCATGGGGACTTCCATAAGCTGATCCTTGATCCTCATGGAAGGATTGAGTGAAGCCGTCGGCTCTTGGTAGACCATGGCAATCTGCGACCCGCGGATTTGCTGCAGTTCCTCATCCGACATCGCCGTCATCTCGCGACCGTTGAACAGGATCTGGCCGCCCTTGATGGCGCCGTTTTTGCCCAGATACTGCATGATCGCGAGCGCCACAGTGGACTTGCCACAACCAGATTCGCCGACCAGTCCCACGGCCTCGCCCGGCATAACTTTGAGGTCGAAGTCGAGCACTGCCGGTATCTCGCCTGCTCTCGTGTAGTAGGAAATGCAGAGATTGCGGCACTCGAGAACCGGCTCGGCACCTCTGACAAGCTCGGCTGACCTCTCCATGACTTTGGTATCCTTGTCGATGCTTCAATACTGGAGCCAAATCCTCGGAAGCTAGGGGCCGGTTATCCGACGCTAGCGGCCGGTTATCGCTTCCCTGGAAGTGATCCAGTCAATCTGGAAGGCCGGGCAGCCACGAAGCCCAGAACTGATCGAAAACTTTGGACTACCCTGGTACTCAACCGCAAAAATTAGCCCAGCAGCAATCGGTTCCGCTGTTCAGTTTTGCTCACGCTGGAGTTCAGGCTTGTCATAGAGAACCACATTCA
>JBKOUI010000212.1:0-6500 GCA_046723315.1 Pseudomonadota bacterium
CTTCCCCACTGGCCATCGACGGCGATCACTGTGGGATCACTGACCGAACCCACAAGGTTTGTGAGTCCGCTTCCCAAATGCGCACGACCAAAAATGTCTTTCGCTGGCGTAAAGCCTTCTTCATCCCCAATCTCAAGGGGAGGAGGAAATAGACGCATCGGCTTCGCCCTAATTAGCTGGTTGATTTCGGTACATCGACAACCCTAGCTTGTCTAGCCGCCCGATTCGGCGTTCCAGGCGATCCATAATTTCCAGTGCACCTACGGGAATCGTGACGGCGCGCCGAGCATCCCGATGACGATCTGCGGAGCAAATCTGCCTCGGTCCTATCGGCCACCCAATAGCCGAAGCAGACGCCAGAGGGTGCCACTTGCCGCTGCCTTGACCCCGCCGAAGGGTCCGAACGCCACTGCGCTTGGCTCGGACCGCGAGCGCGCCTTCCCCTAGCGGCCTTCGGTCTTGTACTTAAGCCGGTAGCAGTCCCGCTTCACCCAGCCCTCCTCTCCGCAAGCAGACCTGAGCTTGTAACCGTGCGCGATCATGCAGAGGTGAATGTGCCGCCGCACCTCTGCGCTCATCGTGTCGTGGTGATATAGGCGGGCGGCCTCCTTCTCGCAGGCGGCCAGGTACTGCTCCGACTGGTTGAACCAGTTCGCCGATGCGCCCGCGCAAAATGCCGAGCTGACAATGAGAGCGATAGCGAGCGACCGTGTCACGCCGCCGAGTTTACATAAATTCCGCCGGTCATGGCCGGTTTCGCCTCCAAGCGGGCCCTACGTGTAGCCGGTGAAGTCCTCGCTGAGGATGTCGTCGTCGGCGATGCCCATATCGTCCAACATCTGCCGCATGTCTTCGCACATGTCCGGCGTGCCGGCGATGTAGTAATGGGGCCGGGGCAGACCGCTTCTGGCCTCTCCCACCATGTCGGCGTCGATGCGCCTCGTTTCGCCCTTCCAGCTATCGGAGTCCTTCATCCCGGTCATGGTCAGGACGAGCCGGAAGCCGTCGAGACGCTGTTCCAATTCGCGCAGCTCGTCGAGATAGGCTGCGTTCTCGGGCCGGTGGTTGGAATAGAGCAGCGCCATGGGGCGCGGCGTTTCCGCCTCCGCTTCGCTGCGCAGCATGCTCATGAACGGGGTGATGCCGATGCCGCCGGCGATCATCACGATGGCGCGGTCCGGATCGTCGTGCAGGCTCATGGTTCCCGTCGGGCCGACGATCCGCACCTTCGCGCCGGGAGCGGCGGCCGCGAGCGGCTCTTTATAGGCGCTCTTGCGCATGCGGGTGGCGATCGTTAGCCGGTCCTCATGCGGTGCGGACGCGAGCGAGAAGGAGCGCTGGCGATCGTCGCTCACCCCTGGAAAATCCTCCGGCAGAAAGAGGTCTATCGACTCACCCGGCGTGAAGGTGAACCCGTCCGGCTTCTCGAAATGAAAGGCGCGCGTGGCTGCGGCGATCTCCTCGCTGCCCAACAGCTTGCTGTCGTATTTGCCCTTGACGCGTGTCACGATGTGCCGTCCGCAGTCTTTGCACGCGGACTGTGAAGGCAAGGCGATGCGGCTCTTCCAAAAAAATGGAAGCCTCCGAGTTTTTACGCCCGGGGGCTCCCAACCTTACTCTTCAAGTACCCGATTTCTCGGACGCTCGAATTTCGGGCCAAGGGTTCAACGTTTCACGTTCCAAAGAGTTCCCGCCTGGCTAACGGCATCTTGCCCGGCCCCCGCGATCTGTACGCGTCATGGCCGGGCTTGGTCCGGCCATCCACGATTGTCATTCCCGCGCAGCTTGTCCCCGCGAAAGCGGGGAGCGGGAATCCAGTAACCACCGTCCTGCGTGATTTCGCACGGCATGGATTACTGGATCGCCCGGCCAAGCCCATTCCTCGTCATGCCCGGACTTGTTCCGGGCATCCAATAGGGCGGACCACAATTTCGGTGCGGAGCTGATCGGCATTAGGATGGCCGGCCATCCACGATTGTCATTCCCGCGCAAGCGGGAATCCAGTAACCACCGTCCTCCGTAATTTCGCGCGGCATGGATTACTGGATCGCCCGGCCAAGCCCATTCCTTGTCATGCCCGGACTTGTTCCGGGCATCCAATAGGGAGGCGTCGTTGCTCGCGCCTGCTCAGCATTGGATGGCCGGGACAAGCCCGGCCATGACGAACACGAAAAATTCTCGTCGCTTATCCCCGCCCTCCAATCCGCAGTTACACTGCACGCACCTCGTCCACTTGAAGGGCGTTTCTCGAGGGCGTTCGTGAAGCGGGACGAGGTGCGGCGCCTGCGGGCTCGTGCGACGCGGCAGCAGGGCCCGGTGCCGACAAGACGTCGTGATTGGCGCGCCGAGAGGCGCCCGCCGTGGTCCCAAAAAGGATCGCGGACACCATAGGTTTGCGCTTTTCGGCGCGCCATCCCTCCTTTCGGGGCAGGCTCCGTCGGGTCAGGCCCGAGGGCAAGCTTTGAGAAACCTTCGCGCGGGCGACGCGGCGAAGCGACCAGTCCTGCTCGCGATTCCTCGGCTGTTGCCGCGCCGCAATAGTTGCGCCTGCGCCAAACCGCTAAACTCAGGGTTGGGGCGACCTCGCGCACGCGAAGAAGTTGGCGGGGTTCGGCTGGGGGGCAGTATGGGAAGTCGGCACCTCTGTGGCGGCATTCCTTCGGTCAGCGCGCGACGCCGCGCCGCGACGACTGTGCTCACCCTTGTCACCGCAGCCGTTCTTCTTCTCCTCGTCGGCGCGCCAGCCTTCGCGCAAAGAGTACCGAGGAATTTCGATGAGGAATACGCGCTCTATAACGAGACGGTCCGCGACATCATCGAGACTGGCAAGAGCAATCAGAAATGCTGGACCGAGGAAGCGCGCAACGGCCTCATACGGCGCATCGACAAGGCGATCTCGCTGATCAGGCAATTCGCCGTGGCCGAGGGCATCAAGCTCACCGCCCAATCGATCGGCAAATTCGTCAATCCGCAATTGAGCCCGTTCGCCAAGCGGCCTTCGCAGTTTTCCGGCAAGGAGGACTTGCAGGGCTGGACCAATTTCATGGTCGGGCGGCTCACCTATCTCCGCGGGAAGATCCTCGACACGCCGATCTGCCGGCCGCAGCCGGCCGGCGCAGCGCCTGCGCCGCTCGTGTCGCCCGTGCCGCCTGGGGAAGTGAAGCCGCAATGCCCGCAGCCTCTGCCGGTCACCTCCCAGGGGCTCAAGGACGAGCTCGGCACGCTCTTCGTCAAGGTCAAGAAGACGCAAATCTTTGTCCAGTTGACTTCGCAGGTCGACCTTGAGACGGCGATCCAGACGCTCGAGGAGGAAATCGCACGCCGGGCGGCGCTCATCAAAAGAGTCGAGGAGAATCCCGGCGCGAACACGCCGGAGGACCTGCACCCCGCCGCCTATCTCGACGGGCTGAAGGACGCGCAAAGACAGGCGAAAGAAGACATCGAGATCCTGAAGAAGATGCTGGAGCTGCGGCGCAGGCTCGATGAGTTGAGCTACGCGCCCTGCCCCGAGACCGGACTTTATGCCGGCTTGGAGGGGATCAAGAACTGGGGCCGCCTGCATACGACCGAGCGCGACGCCGACACCGACGAGATCACCAACGAGTTCACCGACAATGGCGACCCGCTCGGCGGCGGCATCGTGGTCGGCTACAATTTCAGGCCTTGGCACGACAGCATCGTGCTCGGGCCGTTCGGCTCGTTCGATTGGCTGGATCAGACCGTCAAGCACACCTTCGGGGGCGGATCGTTCCTCGGCACGGAATCGAATTGGATCGCGACGGTCGGCGGGAAGGCAGGCGTTACGACCGCATCTGGCCTGTTCTTTTACGGCCTCGCCGGCGCGTCTTGGCTGAACACCGATCTCAACGTCAGATTCGCGACGGCCTCCTCGCGCACCTCCACGGTGCCTGGCTTTACGCTCGGCGGCGGCGCCGAGTATCAGCCGAGCGCGGTGCGGCTGTTCGGGGCGCCGGTCTCGATTTTCTTCCAGTACCAGCACAGCTGGTGGTCCGACGCCGACTTCAACAAACCTGCCTCATCGCCGGCCTTCAACTACACCTTCGAGCGCGACGACGACACGCTCAAGCTCGGCCTGAATGTGTATCTCACCCGCTGAAGCGGAACGAGCGCCGAACCCTTGGGCGCCGAATGAGAATGCGATTGGTCAGGCGCGAGCGGCGGCCCAAACACCGGAGCAGACGCCAGAGGGCCCGGTCCCGTTCCACGTGCCGCTGCCCTTGACCCGCGTGAAGCGACCGATGCCGACCGCCTGGCGCGGCCCGGCCACGCCGTTGATCTTGGTCTTGCCCGAGCCCCAGATCTGGCCGTTCAAGAAGATCCTGTGCGCCACGAATTTTCCACCGGTCGCCGAGATGTGGCCGCCGGCGATGGCGACGCCGATATTGATCACGCCGCAATGACCATTGGTGGTGGTGAGCACCATGCTCCAGCTTCCGTCATATGGCGATGCCGTCGCAGGCTGAGCGAAACCGAGAATGGCGAAAGCGGAAGCGAGAGCGAAGGCGCGCATATGATGGCCGATCATGGAACTCCTCATGGTTGCGTTGTCGTGATGATTGCGAGTTGTCGTAGTGGGAAATCACTTCGTGGCGAGGCTACTTCGTCAGGCGGCGGAGCATAGCGGATGAAGCGCGCGGATCAAACTTTGTGGGTACGACCTCCCCGCGGCGAAAGGTCAGTGGGTCTCGGCGGGCGCGGGCGCGCTCGTCTTGGCCTCCGGCGCGGTCGCCTGGTGCACGTCCTTACGCACCTCCTCCTTCACCGCGCCGAGCTTCTCGCCGAGCACGCTCCAATTCACGATCGGCCGCGCGTCGGAGCTTGAGCCGAGATTGTCGATCACGAACACGACCATGACGGTGAGCAGGATGCCGGTCAGCACGCCGGTCAGGTAAGGCATGGGTTGCCTCCAGAGAGCTTCGCGCGGGTCAAACGCCGTGGCGAACTCGCTAGTTCCTCTCCTCGTCATGCCCGGGACGAGCCTGGCGATGACGCCGTGGTGGTGCGAAGAGAAACTTATCCCCCGGCTCCAGTCCGCTCTTAAACTTCGCATCGCCTCGTCCACTTGAAGGGTGGTTCACGCGGTAAGGCGATGAACCGCGCCCGCTGCGATCGAAGCCGCGGGATGAATTTCTCCCGCAACAGTTCCCTTTTAGAACCGGCACAGAGATCAAGTGCGGTACTATCGGCCCCCCGCTATCGCGGCGCACCGTCGCAAGGAGAGACAAAGATGAGAAAAGCGCTTGGTCTAGTCGCCGTCGCAGCCGTCGCGGTAGCAGTGTGGTTCGGTCAGGACCCGGTCCTGGCCGAGGACGCAGCCGTGCCCAATCTCGTCGGCACTTGGATCGGCCCTCTGAAGGTCTTGCGCGCGAAGGGCATCGGCAAGGGCACGCTCACAATTCGCGTCACCGAGCAGGACGGCGCGCTATTCAAGGCGGAGAAGTCGTGGGAGACGCCGGGCACCGCCGGCAAAGTTGGCAGCAAGGAGGTCGAGAAAGCGACCGAGCCACTGGCCGGCGTGGTCGATTTCGACGGCAAGAACGTCTATCTAGCCGAGCAGAGCGACAACGGGCTCTACGCGGGACGTCTCGCCGCTCCCGACACGCTCGAGCTCATCTATGTCGAGGCCGGCGACGGCACCGCGTACCGCGCGCAGCTCACGCGCAAGAAGTAGCCCTTGCGGAGCAGGTGCTGCCGAACCCGTGACCGCCCGCGGCTTACGCCTTCTGCGTGTAGTTCCTAATCAGGCCGGCGAGCAGCGTGAGGATCACGCCGCCGATGGCGCCGCCGGCGATATTGCCCACCCAGCCCTCGACCGCTTGTCCCGCGACCGTGCCGATGAGCTGACCGACGATGCCGCCGCCGACCGCGCCGGCGATCGCGTTGCCGAGCGCGCCGACCGAATAATCCTTGGCCGCCGCGCCCGCCGCGCTGCCGCCGATTGCGCCAGAGATGACTTGAACCAGAAGACCAGTGAGATCCATGTTGCCTCCCTCTTGTTGCGCCGCCTTGCCTTGCGGTGCCCCACATATTACGCCCTGGAAGCCGGGCTATTAACAATTTCCCTTAGCTTTTTTGCGGACAATTGCCGCCGAATCGGCCAAGCGTCGAGGGTTAAGGGGTGGCCCGAAGGCTAGAGGGGCGCCCCCGAGGGCTTATCGAGAAGGAACAAATCCCATGATGTCAAAATCCGAGCTCATCCAGAAAATCGCCGATGACGCTTCGCTGTCCAAAAAGGACGTGAAGGCGGTGATCGAGTCGCTGGCATCCGTCGCCTACAAGGAGATGAAGAAGAGCGGCGTGTTCATGTTGCCGGGCTTCGCCAAGTTCATCGTGGTGAAGAAGCCGGCCACGCCCGAGCGTAATGGCATCAATCCGTTCACCAAGGAGCCGACCGTATTCAAGGCGAAGCCAGCCCGGAAGATCCTGAAAGTGCGCCCGGTGAAGGCCGCCAAGGACGCCGTGTAAGCGAAAAAAACGCC
>JBKOUI010000228.1:0-2700 GCA_046723315.1 Pseudomonadota bacterium
TCGACCTCGGCAAAAGAGGACTGCTGTCGGACAACGATATCCTGGTATTCGGGGCCCTTGGCGGCTTCATCCATTCAGACCTCGACTATGACGCCATCAACCGCCTGTTCTCATTCGACGGCGGGCAGGTCGGCGGCTACGCCACCTATTTGAGAGGCGGGCTGTTCGTCGACACCCTGGTCAATGTGCATCTCATGGAGGTCGAGACCAGGACCCTTGGCTTCCCCAACTCGCTCGCTGGGATTAGGTTCGCTAGCTCAAAAGCCGGTGCAGGATATGCCGCTCGCTGCGGTCGGGCAGTTCTTGAGCATGCGAGGCGCGCGTGAGCCCTCGTCGGCAGCGGCTATGGCACGCAGCTTGTCCAGCTTCATGCGGCAATCCGTGTAGGCGGGAGTGCCTGGCGTCGTGCCGTAACCGATACACTTCTCGTTGTCAGCGGCCTCGAACTGGGCTGGGTCCGGCTTGCTGGTTAGGCAGCCGGTGAGAGCGAAAAGCGAAAGCAAAGCTGCGCAGGCCACCCGTCTCACTGCCGTTCCCTCGTTTGGCGTCACAGCCTGAGAATACTCCCCCGAGCCTCATTGGTGGCAAAAGAAAAGGGCCGGCGCGAGGCAGCCCAATCCCACATGAAGGGGTTGTTCCAGCCAGGTTTTGGCGGGAGCAACCCGATCTTATTGTTAGAAACCGATCCAAACGCCGCCGCGCCAATAGCCGCGTCCCTCGTGCTCACGCCAGCGATACCGCTCGGCGTCGGCATTGGCCCACTTCCAATCGTCGCCGTAGACATGAAGCCTTACATCCGGCGGGTACTCGTAGGCCTGCTTAGCATGCCAGCAATCGCCTTCGCCATTGCAAACAATGGCGGCCGATGCGCCGGTCACGCTCAAAGCGAGAATGCCGGCGGCTCCAACCAGGGCGCTTCCAAGATACTTCATCGTTTTCTCCTCGATCTCTCGTGGGGTGTGCAGCCCAAACGTCTCGTTGGGTGGGATTGTTTCATTTGTGGTGCAGGCGCCGCGAGGCGCGCAATCGGCCTTGATTTTGCGCGCTTGCCCGACCATTCTCCCGCGAACTTCGATTGGGAAGGAGCCTTATGGCGAAGGAAGAGATGCTCGAATTTCCGGGAGTAGTGACCGAGCTGCTCCCGAACGCCACGTTCAGGGTGAAGCTCGAGAACGAACACGAGATCATCGCCCATACGGCGGGACGAATGCGCAAGAACCGCATCAGGGTGCTTGCAGGCGACAAGGTTCTGGTCGAGATGACGCCCTATGATCTCACTAAAGGACGGATCACTTACCGCTTTAAATAAGCTCAAGTCGCTTCGCTCGGGTCTGGTCAAAGGCGAGCGGCCGGCGAAGCCGGAGCAGCCGCGCGCCAAATCCGGCGCGGCCGGTGGAGCGTCGATGCCGCTTCCGCGCGCGCCGCGTCCCCGCGCAGCGCCTTCGAGCTTCAGGCCCAAGCTCGTGCTCGCCTCGGCGTCGCCTCGGCGCTTGGGGCTGCTCGAGCAGGTTGGCATCACGCCGGACGCGCTCCGCCCCGCCACCATCGATGAGAGCGTCACCAAAGGCGAGGTGCCGCGCCACATCGTCCGCCGGCTCGCCCGCGCCAAATGCGAGGCCGCGTTGAAGCTGATCCGTGCCGAGAAGGACTACGCCAAGGCTTTCATTCTCGCCGCCGACACCGTGGTTGCCGTGGGGCGTCGCGTGCTCGGCAAGGCTGAGCTCGAGCACGAGGCTGGCGACGCGCTCAGGCTATTGCGCGGCCGCGCCCATCGCGTCCACACCGCCGTCTGCCTACTCACCCCTGACGGTCGCTGGCGCGAGCGTGTGGTCGAGACGCGCATCCGCTTCCGCAATCTCTCGAACGAGGAGATCGGCGCCTATCTTGCGAGCGGCGAATGGAAAGGGAAGGCCGGAGGCTATGCCATCCAGGGCATCGCTGGATCTTTCGTGGTGAAGCTGATCGGCTCCTACACCAATGTTGTCGGGCTGCCGCTCACCGAGGTGGTGGGCATGCTCCAGGGCGAGGGCTTTCCGGTGAGCGATCTCTGGATCTCGAAGGCAGAGGTCGAGACCGAGTGAACGCACGCGCCAACGAGGCTATGCGGCGAGGCTCGCGCAAGACGGAGAAGGGAGAACGCGCCGAGCGCAAGACGGGCGGCAGGCGCTGCCCGATCTGCGGCAAGCCGACCGTCCAAGAGTACCGCCCCTTCTGCTCGAAGCATTGCGCCGATATCGATCTCGGGCGTTGGCTAGAGGGTCGCTATGCCGTGCCGGGCGAGCCGATCGGCGCGGAGAAGGACGACGACGAGAAGAAGGACTAGCCCTCGGCCCCCGGCCTGCACACTCGACAGGAAAGAGGCGATTTCTTATAAGCCAAGGCCTTGCGCGGATGTCCGTCGATTGCCAAGCACGGCGGGCCTCGCCAAATCCTTCGCCAAGGGCCCAGGTAGCTCAGTTGGTAGAGCAGCGGACTGAAAATCCGCGTGTCGGTGGTTCGATCCCGCCCCTGGGCACCAGTACTTTCCTTTTCAATTCAACATCTTCGCATAGTTATTCCCCTTGCCGATGAGGGGGCGCTCGTCGCCCGGGGTAACACTTTGGGTAACAACGAACTAACTTTCAGTCCTCTCCCAGTTTTTCGAATTCATTCTGAACACTTAGCGGGAGTCCCTCGTGCAGGAACATCTGGAAAGAAAGA
>JBKOUI010000244.1:0-14720 GCA_046723315.1 Pseudomonadota bacterium
CATCGGCTTGCAGCCGCTCGGTAATTTCACGCGGCTGCAATTGCTGTACAGCAATTTCGCCGTGGTGGTGGGCCTCGTCTACGTGCACTTGCCATTCATGGTGCTGCCGCTCTACGCCGCGCTCGACCGCCTCGACAAATCGCTCATCGAGGCGAGCCTCGACCTCGGCGCGGGTCATCTGCGCACGTTGTTTTCGATCGTCATGCCGTTGGCAATGCCGGGCATCATTTCTGGCATTATCATCACCTTCGTCCCGGCGCTCGGCGCTTATCTCACACCAGACCTGCTCGGCGGCCCTGACAGTCAGATGATCGCGAATGTCATCGAGCGCCAGTTCAAGCGCGCCAACGACTGGCCGTTCGGTGCGGCATTGTCCTTCCTGCTCATGTACGCAACCTTCGCAGCCATTGCCTTGCGCGCCTATTTCAGCCGCGGCAAACCCGCAGAAAGCCACGGGATCTGATCATGGCCAAGAGGCGGGCGCCCCTCGAATATAATCGCATGTGGCAGATGCGGTTATGGCTGCTTCTCGTGTTCTTCTTCCTTTACGCGCCGCTCACTGCTCTGGTCGCTTTTAGCTTCAACAACAGCAAGCGCAACACGGTGTGGCGCGGCTTCACCCTCGACTACTACCACAAGCTATTCAGTGATCAGGCCCTGCTGATCGCCTTCGGCAATTCACTGACCATCGCCTTCATTGCCATGATCATATCGCTGGTCATCGGTGCGCTTGCCGCAGTTCTGTTGTGGCGCTACCGCTTCATCGGCAAGACGGCGGTGGAAGGCGCCTTCACGCTCCCGATCGTGGTGCCGGAAATCTGCATGGGCGTTGCCATGCTGCTCTTCTTCACGCGAGTTGTGCCCTGGCCAAACAATATGATTTGGCCGCTCAGCCTCGGCTCGATCATCATCGCCCATGTCTCCTTCTGTTTCCCCTTCGTTGCGCTCGTTGTCGGAGCCCGGCTCGCGAGCTTCAACAAGGAGCAGGAAGAGGCGGCGCGTGACCTCGGGGCTAACGAATGGCAAGCATTCCGCGATATATTGCTGCCTCATCTCCGGCCGGCGCTGATCGCCGGCGGACTATTGGCATTCACCCTCTCGCTCGACGATTTCGTGATCACCTTTTTCACCTCTGGCCCCGACACCGTCACCTTCCCGGTTAAGGTCTATTCGATGCTGCGCTTCTCGGTGACGCCGGAGGTCAATGCCGCGTCGACTATGTTGATCCTACTCACCATCGTGCTCATGGCTTTCATGATGGTGCTGCAGGGCCGGGCGGCGAATAAGGAGTGAGTGCCGTGGACCAGGCGACAGACAGCGGCACCAATACCGGCGTGAAGCCCATCATCAGCTTCCGCAATATCACCAAGCGGTGGGGCTCCACCGTGGCGGTGGATGATGTCAGCCTCGATATCGAGCCTGGAGAGTTCTTCGCGCTGCTCGGGCCATCGGGCTGCGGCAAGACTACGCTCTTACGCATGCTAGCCGGCCTTGAGGTCCCCACTGAAGGCCAGGTTCTGATCGACGGCCAGGACATGGGTGACATTCCGCCCAATAAGCGTGCCGTTAACATGGTGTTCCAGTCCTACGCCGTCTTTCCGCACATGATCGTCGCCGACAACGTCGGCTACGGTCTCAGGATCGATGGCGTGCTGCAACCTGAGCGCGAAAGGCGCGTCAAGGAAGCGCTGGACCTTGTGCAGCTTGGCCATCTTGCTGCGCGCAAGCCTGATCAATTGTCCGGCGGCCAGCGTCAGCGTGTGGCACTCGCCCGCGCGCTCGTGAAAAAGCCGAAGGTCTTGCTGCTCGACGAGCCGCTCTCGGCGCTCGATGCCAAATTGCGTGAGGCAATGCGCTTCGAGCTGTCGCAGCTCCAGCGGAAGGTCGGGATTACCTTCATCATGGTCACCCATGACCAGGACGAGGCGTTGGCAATTGCTTCGCGTATCGCGGTGATGAACAAGGGCCAGATCGCCCAGCTCGGCACGCCGTCCGATCTTTACGAGTTCCCGCGCTCGCGGTTTGTCGCCGACTTCCTAGGATCGGTGAACCTGTTCGAGGGTACGCTGGTTAACGACAAGCCCGACCAATCCGATGTTGCCTGCCCGGAGCTCGAGCCTTATCTCGTCCATGTGCCTCATACGGTAGCTGGCAGCGATGCATCGACGGTGTGGGTGGCGATCCGCCCCGAGAAGATGAACCTGCACAAGGATGCAGACGCTCCGCCTTCGGTTCCGGATTGTCCTGGTGCCCGCAATGTCGCCAAGGGCGAGATTAAACAGGTTTCCTATCTCGGTGACATTTCGATCTTCCATATTCTGCTTGCCAACGGCCGCCTGATCCGAGTCTCGCGCTCCAATCGGTCACGCTGGGATCAGGACGAATTCGGCTTTGGTGAAAAGGTCTGGGTGAGCTGGGCCGGATCGAGCCCGATCGTGCTGCAATCTTGACGCCGCGCATGCAACGAAAGGTCAACATGTCCAGTTCGGCCGAGCTTCACGAGCGCAGGATGGCGGCCGTACCGCGCGGCATCGCCCATGCCACTGGCATCTACGCCAAGCGGGCCAAGAATGCCGAGATCTGGAGCGAGGACGGCAAGCGCTACATCGATTTCGCTTCAGGCATTGCCGTGGTCAATACCGGCCATCTTCACCCGAAGGTGATTGCCGCGGTGGAGGAGCAGCTCAAAGCCTTCAGCCACGCCTGCTTTCAGGTCACGCCCTATGAAACCTATGTGCGTTTGGCTGAGCGGTTGAACGCAACCGCACCCGTGGCGAGTCCGGCCAAAACCATCCTGTTCTCGACCGGCGCCGAGGCCGTGGAGAATGCGATAAAGGTCGCGCGCGCTTATACCGGGCGGCCTGGAATCGTTTCATTCAGCGGCGGCTTTCATGGCCGCACGCTGCTGGGCATGGCGTTAACCGGCAAGGTCGTTCCCTACAAGAAGGGCTTCGGACCTTTCCCCGCCGAGGTTTACAACGTCGCCTTTCCCAACACCTATCACGGCGTCAGCGGCGAGCAGAGCCTCGCCGCGCTGAAGGCGCTGTTCAAATATACCGCCGACCCGTCGAGCATCGCCGCCATCATCATTGAGCCGGTGCAAGGGGAGGGTGGCTTCTACATCGCTCCATTCGACTTCTTGCAGGAGTTAAGGGCGTTATGCGATGAGCACAGCATCCTTCTTATCGCAGACGAGATACAGACCGGCTTTGCCCGCACTGGAAAAATGTTCGGGCTCGAGCATGCCGGCATCAAGGCGGATGTCGTGACCATGGCAAAGAGTCTAGCAGGCGGGTTTCCACTCTCTGCCGTGACCGGACGCGCCGATGTAATGGATGCATCCAATCCCGGGGGTCTCGGCGGCACCTACGCCGGCAGTCCCGTCGCTTGCGCTGCTGCGCACGCGGTGCTTGATGTGATCGAGGAGGAAGGGCTCTGCGAACGCGCCAATGCTATCGGCAAGATCATTCTCGACCGATGCAACGAGCTGAAGAGCCGCTCCAATTTGAATTGCGTGGGCGACGTGAGGGGTCTCGGCGCAATGTGTGCGATCGAGCTGGTAAAGGACAGGTCAAGCGCAGAACCTGCGCCGCAGCTCACTCAGGCGCTGATGAAGGTCGCAAATCAGAATGGACTGATTTTGTTATCCTGCGGTACCTACGGGAACGTCATCCGCTTCTTGGTGCCGCTCACGGCGAGCGACGAGCTCGTTCGCGACGGCATGGACCTTTTCGAGGCGAGTCTCACCGAAGCCGTGACCCGGGTCGCGTGAGCGCCGCTAAACTCCGACCGAAACACTCAGGCAACTTCCATGAGCGCAAGGCTCGCCACCAACGATCTCGAAGCATTCTGGATGCCGTTCACGGCGAACCGGCAGTACAAGAAGGCACCGCGACTTTTCGTCCGCGCCGAAGGCACCCGCTTCACTACGGATGATGGCCGCAGCGTGATCGACGGGACATCGGGTCTGTGGTGCGTGAATGCCGGCCATTGCCGGCCGAAGATCGTCGAGGCCGTGCGCAAGCAGGTCGGCGAACTCGATTTCGCCGGCTCTTTCCAAATGGGTCATCCGCGCGCTTTCGAGTGCGCGTCGAAGCTCGTCAATATCGCTCCGCCCGGCTTCGACCACGTGTTCTTCACCAACTCTGGCTCAGAGTCGGTCGAGACCGCGCTTAAGCTCGCCCTCGCCTATCATCGGGCCAAAGGCAACGCATCGAAGACCCGCTTGATCGGGCGCGAGCGTGGCTATCACGGCGTCAATTTTGGCGGCACCTCGGTCGGTGGAATCCCTAATAATCGCAAATGGTTCGGCTCGCTCGTTGCCGGCGTCGATCACATCCGCCACACCCACGACCTGGCCCGCAATGCCTTTAGCAAGGGCGAGCCTGAGCATGGCGCCGAACTTGCCGACGATCTCGAACGTCTCGTGGCGCTGCACGATGCCTCGACCATCGCCGCGGTCATTGTCGAGCCAGTAGCGTGCTCGACCGGCGTGCTCATTCCGCCCAAAGGCTACCTGAAGCGCCTCGCTGCGATCTGCGCCAAGCACGACATCCTGCTCATCTTCGACGAGGTCATCACCGCCTTCGGCCGTCTCGGGACGCCATTCGGCGCCGACTATTTTGGCGTCTCGCCCGACCTCATCACCACGGCAAAAGGCATCACCAACGGCACCATTCCGATGGGCGCGGTGCTGGTGAAGAAGAAGATCCACGACGCCTTCATGGGTGGCCCGGAAGAGGTCATCGACTTCTTCCACGGCTATACCTACTCGGGCCATCCGGTCGCCTGCGCGGCGACCATCGCCACGATCGAGGTCTACAAGGAGGAGGGATTGCTGACGCGGGCGTCGGAGCTTGCACCTTATTGGCGAGATGCGATCCATTCGTTGAAAGGCCTGCCGCACGTCATCGATATCCGCAATATCGGGCTGATCGGCGCCATCGAGTTCGAGCCCATTCCGGAGGCGCCCGGCAAGCGCGCACATACGCGCTTCGTCGAGACGTTCAACCGAGGCCTTCTAGTGCGCGCGACGGGCGACACCATCGCGCTGTCGCCGCCACTCATCATCCAGAAGAAAGAGATCGATCAGCTTTTCGATATCTTCTCTGGCGTGCTGAAGACTGCCCCGGATTAGTGCCGAGCGATCGAGAGGAAAAGCCGGTCCGTCCCGGGGGGAGGGAAATCGGACCGGCTACTACGGACGCTGGGGGTGCGCCCGGGAAAGATTTAATCGTTACTCAGCCGCGACGAGGCGAACGTTTCCCTTTGGCGCCCTGTCGAAACCCAGCGAGGCCGCAACCGCAGGGTGCGTGATCCGCCCATTGCGGACATTCAGCCCAGCGGCCAGATGTTTGTCGCTGTCGAGGGCTGCCGCACCTTTATCGGCGAGCTTGACCACGAAGGGCAGGGTCGCGTTGTTAAGCGCCTGCGCTGAGGTGACGGGAACGGCGCCCGGCATGTTCGCCACGCAGTAATGAATGATGCCGTCGACCTCATAGGTCGGATTGTCGTGCGTCGTAGGCCGCGAGGTCTCGAAGCAACCGCCTTGGTCGATCGAAACATCGACCAGCACGGCGCCGCGCTTCATATGCTTGAGCATGTCGCGGCTGACGAGCTTGGGTGCGCTTGCTCCAGCGACCAGCACGGCGCCGATCACCACGTCGGCGGCGAGCACTTCGGTCTCGATGCTGTCCATGGTCGAGGCAAGCGTGCGTACGCGGCCTTCGAACAGCTCGTCGAGCTGCCGGAGTCGGGGCAACGAGCGGTCGATGATCGAGACGTCCGCGCCAAGACCGACTGCCATGCGCGCCGCGTGCGTGCCGACCACGCCACCGCCGAGCACGACGACCTTGGCCGGACGGACGCCAGGGACGCCACCCATCAGCACGCCGCGGCCACCGGTCGGCCGACGCAGCGCGATTGCTGCCGCCTCAATAGCCAAACGGCCGGCGACCTCGCTCATCGGAGCGAGCAGCGGAAGCCCGCCATTCGGGTCGGTTACGGTCTCATACGCGATGGCTGTCGCGCCTGATGCCATCAGGCCGCGGGCCTGCCGAGGATCGGGTGCAAGATGAAGGTAGGTGAAAAGAATCTGGTGTGGCTTAAGCCGTCGATACTCGACCGCCTGAGGCTCCTTGACCTTGACGATCAGTTCGGCCTCGGAAAACACGTCCTCGGCCGTGGGGGCGATGCGGGCGCCAGCCTTCTCGTAGGCTGCGTCATCAGCAAAGATGCCGGCGCCTGCGCCGGACTGCACCACGACCTCGTGCCCGCGCGCGACAAGCTCGCGAACTGAACTTGGCACGAGGCCGACGCGAAACTCATTGCACTTGATCTCTGTCGGAACACCGATGCGCATGATGGCCTCGCTTTAATGTTTAGGCTGCCACAAATGGCACTAAGATTGCTGGCTTTTTCTTCGGCGTAGAATTAGAATTACGCAGAAATTCCGTGCAATATCGGTGAAATGCGATTGAAAATGGCGGAAATCGAGTTAGACGCGCTCGATCGCGCGATTCTTGGCGCGCTGCTCGAAGACGGCCGATTGAGCCAGGTCGAGCTCGCCGAGCGCATTCCGCTATCCGCCACAGCGATCGCACGGCGTATCCGCGGGCTCGAGGAGCAAGGCGTCGTTGAAGGCTACCAGGCGCGCATCAACCGGCAGGCGCTCGGTCTCGGCATGATGGTCGTCGTGCATGTCGGGCTGACTAGTCAGAACGAGGACGTGCTCAAGGCGTTCGAGCAAGCCGTGGCATGCGCGCCATCTATCGTCTCCTGCCATCTCATGTCCGGGGAGGACGACTATCTCGTCACCGTCATGGCGCGCGATCTCGCCGATTTCGAGCGCATCCACAAAGAGCAGCTGTCGCGGCTTCCCGGCGTCGCGCGGCTGAAGTCGAGCTTCGTTCTCCGCGATGTCGCGAACAGGCCACTGCCTGCCTCGTGCTTGTTGCCGGCGCGCAAATGACGATGACAATTTGGGCACTCAGATGCTTCAACTTAGGCACTCGGTTGCTTCAACAACGTTGCGGCTTGTGACAGAGTCTTGAACAGGGAGGCACACTCGATGTCGCGTACGCCTCTATTCGCCGCTGCAAAGAAAGCGCTTGCTCTAGCGTCTCATGAAAATGGCGTGGTGTGGCCGCGCACCTCGGCGCTGACCAGGCGTCAAATGTTGCGGTTATCGGCTGCCGCCGCGGGCGCGGCAGCGTTGTCGCCGGTCTTGGAGCGAAGCGCTTACGCCAAGAAAAGTGGACCGAGCTCGATCGCCATCGTCGGCGGCGGCGTTGCCGGACTGACCGCTGCCTATCGGCTGCAGCAACACGACGCCAAGCCAGTTCTGTTCGAGGCGAGCAATCGTTGGGGCGGACGCATGTTCACCCAATACGATTTCTACAAAGGCATGTTCTGCGAGCTCGGAGGCGAGTTCGTCGACACCGGCCATGAGGATTTGCAGACTCTCGCCAAGGAGGTCGGCGTGGAGATGCAGAACCTGACCACCGAAGGCGGCGACGATCTCTATTTCTTCAAGGGCATGTTTCACACGCCCAAGGACATGATCGACCCGGCAAAAAAGACCGGAGCCTTCGCGCCGATCGCCAAACGCATCGCCAAGGATGCCGACAAACTCACCGACAAGAATGACAACTGGACGGCTCATGCCCGCAAGCTCGACCAGACGAGCCTGAAAGATTACCTGGAGCAGTTCAGCGGGAAGGCCGATGATTGGGTGATCGATTTGCTCGATGTGGCTTACAACATCGAGTACGGGCTTGAGACCAAAGACCAGTCCAGCCTCAACCTGGTGGATTTCATCACCACCGATATGAGCAAACCCTTCTCGATGTTCGGCGAGAGCGATGAAATCTACCGCATCAAGGGTGGCTCCTCGGCGCTCATCACGGCGCTCGTGAATGGGCTTCAGAACAAGAGCGACATGAAGCAGGGCTACGCGCTGACCTCGCTCGACTCTAAGGGCGGCCAAATCATCATGGGTTTCGATGCCCCCGGCGGAGCGCAGACGCAGAACTTCGATGCCGTGATCCTCGCGCTGCCATTCACCAAGCTTCGCCAGGTCAAGGGCCTCGATGGCCTGAAACTCGGCGCGGAAAAGCTGAAATGCATCCAGGAACTCGGCTACGGCGTGAATGCCAAGGTCATGAACGGCACCACGTCGAGGGCGTGGCGAAGCCCTGACTCGGGTCTTCCCGCTCCGTCGAATGGCACCTTCTATTCCGATCTCGGTTTCCAGACTCTCTGGGAGACGAGCCGTGTGCAGCCGGGCGAGGCCGGAATCATCTCCGACTATTTAGGCGCCAAACCGGGTATTGATGACGCCAAATCCGCCCTCGACGCCTTGCGCGCCGACCTTCCCAAGATATCGCCGAAGATGGCAGAGAGCCTCGATCCCAACGCGGTCACGTCTTGGTTCTGGAGCGTCTATCCTTTCACGCTTGGCAGCTATGCGAGCGCCAAGACCGGTCAGTACACGACACTGCTGGAGCTCGCAGCGGAACCTGCGCTCCACGGCCGGCTGCAGTTTGCCGGCGAGCATACGAGCACCGACTTCCTTGGCTTCATGAATGGTGGAGTCCAAAGTGGCAACCGGGCTGCCGCGGCGCTAATCAAGACTCTTGCTTTACACCGCTGACCACCGGTGCTTCACAGTTGGGCGGCTACATCACATGCTTTCCAGTGGCGCTCCCTCCCGGGGTGGAATAACATTCTTTGTGGTTTATCGTGGGGTTGGGCGTCCTGGCGAAACCCGTATTCCGGAAAATTTGCGATAGCCCGTTTGAGGGAACAGTCGTCGTTGGTTTGAGGAGATAGTCGAATGAAGCCCAAACTTAGCGTCACAGCTGCTGCTATCGCCCTGCTTGCCGTTGGCGGCACCGCGCTTGCCGAAATGCCTAAATCGATCGGCGAGGGTGAAGGCGAAGTCGATATCGTTGCGTGGCCTGGCTACATCGAGCGAGGCGAGACCGACAAGAATTATGACTGGGTCACCACATTCGAGAAGGACACGGGCTGCAAGGTCAACGTCAAGACGGCGGCGACATCCGACGAGATGGTGACGCTGATGAACCAAGGCGGCTTCGATCTCGTCACTGCTTCGGGCGACGCTTCACTGCGACTGGTCGCGGGCAAGAAGGTGCAGCCTGTCAACATCGATCTGATCCCTAGCTGGAAGACTGTCGACCAACGGCTTCAGAATGCGCCCTGGCACACCGTCGATGGTGTGCACTACGGCGTCCCGTATCAATGGGGCCCCAACGTGCTCGCCTACAACACGGAGGTATTCAAAGAGACGCCGAAGAGCTGGTCGGTGGTATTCGAAGAGCAAACGCTTCCCGACGGCAAGAGCAATAAGGGGCGGGTGCAGGCCTATGACGGCGCGATCTACATCGCCGACGCAGCGCTCTATCTCAGCAAAAAGAAACCCGAGCTCGGGATCAAGAATCCCTACGAGCTAACCCCTGCCCAATACAAGGAAGTGGTTGCTTTGCTTCAGGCACAGCGGGCGCTGGTTGGCCGCTACTGGCACGACGCCATGGTGCAGGTCGATGACTTCAAGAATGAGGGCGTCGTCGCATCTTCGTCATGGCCCTATCAGGTGAATCTCCTGGAAGCAGACAAGAAACCCGTCGCTTCCACCATTCCCGAGGAAGGGGCGACGGGCTGGGCCGACACGACCATGATGCACGTCGATGCCAAGCATCCAAACTGTGCGTACAAGTGGCTTGAGCACTCGTTGAGCCCCAAGCTTCAGGGTGACCTTGCCTCCTGGTTCGGGTCGGTGCCTACGGTGCCTGCCGCCTGCAAAGGCAACGAACTCCTGACCGACACCGGCTGCGCCACCAACGGCTTCGAGAATTTCGACAAGATCTGGTTCTGGCGCACGCCGACCGCCAAATGCGAGAAGGAGGGGGCTTGCGTGCCTTACTCGCAATGGGCAAAGGATTACATCGCCATTCTCGGGAAGTAAGGCTTTCAACTGAGGTCGGCCAGGCTCTGAAGAGCCGGGCCGCTCCCCGTGACGGCGAGAGCCCATGTCGCCTGCCGTTAGGTTCTTCAACGTCTGCCGCCATTTCGGCCCGGTCAGGGCCGTAGATGGCGTTACTCTCGACATCGCTGAAGGCGAATTCTTCGCCATGCTTGGTCCGTCAGGCTCTGGCAAGACGACCTGCTTGCGGCTGATTGCCGGGTTCGAACAGCCGAGTGCCGGACATATCGAGATCTTCGGGGAAACCGCCGAAGGCGTTCCGCCCTACAAGCGCAACGTAAACACGGTATTCCAGGACTACGCGCTGTTTCCGCACATGACGGTCGGCGACAACGTTGCCTACGGGCTTAGGATCAAGGGCGTCGGCAAATCCGAACGGGAGGCCAGCGCCTGCAAAGCGCTCGCCATGGTCAAGTTGGCCGGCTACGAGCAGCGCCGCCCATCGCAGCTTTCCGGGGGCCAACGCCAGCGTGTGGCGCTCGCGCGGGCGCTGGTAAATGCACCCAAAGTGCTGCTGCTTGACGAACCGCTCGGCGCGCTCGACCTCAAACTCAGAGAGCAAATGCAGGAGGAGCTCAAGGCACTGCAGAAGCAACTCGGCATCACCTTCGTGTTCGTCACACATGACCAGGGCGAGGCTCTGTCGATGGCCGACCGGGTTGCCGTGTTCAACGAAGGCAAGATCGTCCAAGTCGACTCACCGGCCCACGTCTACGAGCGCCCTCAATCGCGCTTCGTTGCGGATTTTGTCGGCTCATCGAACGTGTTGCCTCCCGACTTCGCCTCGAGTCATGGCTGCACCGCGAAGTGGACGAGCTTGCGTCCGGAAAGAATTGTGGTCACCGCGCCGGGGACAGAGGTACCCAAGGGCCACTGCTATGCTGACGGCGAGGTCAAGCTCATCAGCTATCAAGGCGCAGTGACGCGATACAGCGTGCAGAGCGGGGACCGGCGCATCGCTGCTGAGGTACCTGCGGGCGCAGAGTTCAAAGAAGAAGACAAAGTCAGGCTGATTTGGCCCAAGTCGGCGATGGTCACCATGGAGGACGGCGTATGAGCCACGCGGTGACCGCCGAACAGGAAGGAGGAGTGGTAACGACCGAAGGACGGGGAGTCCTCGACCGGATCTCCGACTTCTTCTTCACGCACCCGAAGCTGCTCACGCTCCTTCTTCTCCTACCGCCGCTTCTGTGGATCGGGATCGTCTATGTCGGCTCGCTCTTCGCGCTTCTGCTGCAGAGCTTCTATTCGCTCGACGACTACTCGGGCCTCGTCGTTCATGAGTTCACGCTATCCACCTATGCGCAGCTGCTCGAAACCGCCAATCTCCAGATCATTCTGCGCACCGTGATGATGGCGGCGCTGGTGACGCTTGCCTGCGCGGTTATCGCCTTTCCAATCGCCTATTACGCGGCCCGCTACGCCCGCGGCTGGACCAAGGCGCTGTTCTATCTCGCGGTGATGATGCCGTTGTGGTCGAGCTATCTGGTCAAGATCTATGCGTGGAAGCTCATCTTGGCTAAGGAGGGCATCATCACGTGGCTGGCCGGAGGCCTGCACCTCTCATGGCTGCTCGATGGAATTCTCGCGCTGCCCACAATCGGCGGGCCGTCGCTGTCGTTCAGCTATATCGGCACTTTCCTGGTCTTTGTCTATGTCTGGATCCCTTACATGATCTTGCCGATCCAGGCAGCGCTCGAGCGGGTGCCCGTCAACTACATCGAAGCTTCGGCCGATCTCGGCGCCGAACCGCGCCAGACATTCTGGACGGTGATCTTTCCGTTGGCGCTGCCGGGCATCATCGCCGGCTCAATCTTCACTTTCTCGCTGACACTTGGCGACTACATCGTGCCGACCATTGTCGGTAATTCGCGCCTCATGATCGGGCAGGCCGTCTATACCTTGCAAGGGACCGCCGGGAACGTGCCGCTCGCGGCTGCTTTCACCGTCGTCCCCATGGTGATCATGGGCGTCTATTTGTGGATGGCCAAGCGGATGGGAGCGTTCGATGTCCTCTGATCCGAACCGCGCCAAGCCACTCGGCCTGCGCATTGCGGCAATAGCAGGACTCCTGTTCCTGCATCTGCCGCTCGCGCTGATCCTGCTCTATGCCTTCACCACCGAGGAGAAGAGCTTCCAGTTCCCGCCGCCCGGGTACACCACGAGATGGTTCGAGGTCGCCTGGTCGCAGCGACCCGATATCTGGCCGCCGCTCTATCTTTCGCTCGAAGTGGCCGCGATCGCCACCGCGCTTGCTCTCATCTTCGGAACGCTCGCCGCCGCAGCGCTATCGCGTGCCAAGTTCTTCGGCCGCGAGACAATCTCGTTACTCTTCGTCCTGCCCATTGCACTTCCCGGCATCATCACTGGCATATCGCTCCGCTCCGCCTTCGACATCATGGGGATCGATTTCTCGATCTGGACCATCGTGCTCGGGCACGCCACGTTCTGCATCGTGGTGGTCTACAACAATGCCATTGCCCGCTTCCGAAGACTCTCCGGCAATCTGATCGAAGCGTCGATGGATCTCGGGGCCAACGGTTTCGAGACATTCCGCTACGTGATCCTGCCGCAGATTGGCACCGCGCTGCTGGCCGGCGGCATGCTCGCTTTCGCGCTTTCCTTCGACGAGGTCATCGTGACCACGTTCACCGCTGGTCAGCAATCGACATTGCCAATATGGATGCTGTCCGAGCTGATCAGACCGCGCCAGCGGCCGGTGACCAACGTCGTCGCTGTCTTCGTCATCGTCGTTACGCTGCTGCCGATCCTCGCTGCCTACTACCTGACGCGCGAGGGCGAGCATGTGGGCGGATCGTCGAAATAGCCGGCGCCGCGCCGCAACTGGAGGAACGTATGCTCGACACGCAAATGTTGATTGGCTCGAAATTCGAAGCGGGCTCCGAAAAGCCCGAGACTATCGTCAATCCCAAGACCGAGGAGACCATCGTCAGCCTCCCGAATGCGTCTCCGGTTCAGGTGAATGCCGCGGTGGAGGCCACCACGGCCGCCTTCAAAACCTGGTCGCGCACGACGCCTGGTGAACGTTCAGGCCTCTTGCTCAGGCTTGCCGACGCCATCGAGAAGGATGCCGAAGCGTTCGCCACGCTCGAAGCACTCAATTGCGGCAAGCCGAAAATTCGCGTGCTTCAGGACGAAATGCCAGGCGTCGTCGACTGTTTCCGGTTCTTTGCCGGCGCGGCGCGCAACATGCATGGCGTCGTGGCCGGCGAGTACATGGCCGGCTTCACCTCGATGATCCGCCGCGATCCGATCGGCGTGGTGGGCTCGATCGCGCCGTGGAACTACCCGCTAATGATGGCTGGGTGGAAGCTCGCCCCTGCCTTGGCCGGCGGCAACACCATTGTGCTCAAGCCGTCCGAGCAAACGCCGTTGACGACGCTGAAACTCGCCAAACTCATCGCCGAGATCTTTCCGGAGGGCGTGGTGAATGTTGTCACTGGCCGCGGCGCTACCACCGGCAACGCGCTCATCACACACCCCAAGGTCGCCATGGTCTCGCTGACGGGTAGCATTGGAACCGGCCAGAAGGTGCTGCAAGCGGCCTCCGCCACGATCAAGCGGACCCATCTTGAGCTTGGCGGCAAGGCGCCGGTTATCGTGTTCGACGATGCCGACTTGGGTTCGGTGGTCGCTGGGCTGAAGGCCTTCGGCTACTACAATGCCGGCCAGGACTGCACCGCTGCCTGCCGCGTCTATGCCGGCAGGAAGATCTACGACAACTTGATCGCCGATCTTTCCAGCGCCGCAAAGGACATAAAATATAATCTGCCAAACGACGACGAGAACGAAATTGGGCCGCTGATCTCAAAGGCTCAAAAATCTCGCGTCGCCGAATTCGTTGACCGCGCCGCGAAGCAGAAGCACATGGAGATCACCGCCGGCGGCAAAGGGCCCGGCGGTAAAGGCTTTTTCTTCGAGCCGACGGTCATTGCCGGCGCCAAGCAGGAGGATGAGATCGTTCGCAAGGAAGTGTTCGGACCGGTCGTGTCTGTGACACGCTTCGACGATGTCGACCAGGCCGTCGAGTGGGCAAACGACAGCGACTACGGCCTGTCCTCTTCAGTCTGGACGTCTGACATCGGCAAGGGCTTGGCGACGGCCGCGCGGCTTCAATATGGCGCCACCTGGGTCAACACCCATTTCATGCTGGTGAGCGAGATGCCACATGGCGGCTTGAAGCACTCTGGCTACGGCAAGGATCTGTCGATGTACGCGCTTGAGGACTACACCGTGGCGCGGCACGTGATGGTGAAGCTGTAAGCTGAGCATGGACGAGGATGTCGCAAGGAGGGGCGCCGATGCGTTTGACGACGAGGCGATTGCCAGAGCGCATGCGATCTACACGCCATCGATGCTTTCCGTTTACGACATGCTGGTGCACGGGCTCTCGAACCATCTCGCTTGGCGTTGCCCGACACGGAAGCTACTCGAACTCTATCGCGCCAATCTCTCGGCCAATCATCTCGAGGCCGGCGTAGGCACCGGCTACTTCCTCGACCGCGCTGGCGGCCCCGCGCTGAAGCGACTCGTCCTACTCGACATCAACCGAAACTGCCTTGCGCGTGCTGAGCGACGGCTGGCGCGCTTCAAGCCAGCGCTTCACGAGGTCAATCTACTTACGCCGCTCAAGCTCGACTTGGTGCCGTTCTCGTCGGTCGGGCTGACCTACGTGCTGCATTGCCTGCCCGGA
>JBKOUI010000156.1:0-3352 GCA_046723315.1 Pseudomonadota bacterium
GTGTGCGCACCCGGCCGCTGGCAGCCGGCCAGGTTTTCTTCAACGCTGGTGACCCCGGCGACATCCTCTATATCGTCGCAAGAGGCGAGATCGAAATCCTGGAGGCTAACGGTTCCAACGGGGTTCCTCCTGACCAACCCATTGCCAGCTTACCAGAGGGCGAGGCCTTCGGCGAGATGGCGCTCCTCAGTGACAGTCCACGCACCGCGACGGCACGGTCTGCGGGCGACGTCGAGCTGCTCGAGATTGACCGGAAGGACTTCGAGCGGCTGGTCGCCGAGGATCAGGTCCTAGCTCGCGCGGTGGAGCAGCTGAGCCACGATTGGGCACTCAACAATTTGAGCGCGGGCACGCCTGGCGCGGCAAACTGGGCGGCGATCGCTAGCAGCAGCCTGGAACGCGTTACGCAACGGGAGGCCAATAGGCTTCTGACCGAGGGTGGGCACGGCTCCGGAATTCCCATCATTCTCGGTAATGTCCTCGACACTATCCCTGGCTGTTTGGTCATCGGTTCGACCTTTCACGGCTTTGGCACCCTCTCGCTAACCCTGATGTTGGGCATGTTTATCGGCGGCATCAGGCGGCGGCGAGCGCCGCCACACTACGTCGGGCTGGCTTTCGCCCCGCGGCGATCTTCGGCCTTTGGTCGACGGTTCTGGTGGCAGGCACGCTTGGCAGCGGCCGTCGGCAACGAGTTCATCGGCGGCTCGTTCCCGCTCCTCACCATATTTTCCGAAGCCGTAGCCGGCGGCGCCGTGCTCGCTCTGGTGACCCACGCCATGATCCCCGAGGCGATCGAGGAGGCAGGTTCGCTGATCGTCCTGCCAACCACGGCCGGCTTCCTCACCGCCCTGTACCTGGCACTCACCGAATATTCCGTCCGACAATGACGGCGCGCGGGCGAGATACTTAGTGGGCGGATTTGTAAACCGGCAAAGGTTGCCGCCAAGGAAGTGGCAAGCTACATGAGCGCACGGAGAGGTGCCAGAGAGGTCGAATGGGACGGTCTCGAAAACCGTTGTACGGGTAACCGTACCGTGGGTTCGAATCCCACCCTCTCCGCCAATTATATTTGATATGATGGATCTTTCTGCGTTCTGAGTGCTACGACTCCCGGATCGACCCTCGCAATCGGTCGCAGAATAAAAAAGGCGCCGCGCGGGCGCGTATTCACATTTACCCGGCGCGAACCAGCTAGTTAGACCTCAGGCAATGCCTCGGGCTGTAGGTCGGTGTGGGCGAGAAAAAGCTCAGGCCTACGACGCGGGCGGAGGCCACTCTTCTTCTGGTCCGCTGTTAAAGCTCGATGACCTCGCTATACGAGCCGTTCTCCGGACAGAAGCGCGGCTAAGGAGACCTAACATGAAAGCACAGCTGATACTGATCGCGTCCGTCCTTTTGCTGATGAGCAACTTGGCCGGCGCTCAAGAACAGACAGCGCCAAGCGCCGGCGCTCAAGAACAGGAAGCGCCAACCACGAAAATGACAAGCGAGGATACGATGGGCCATATGGGTGGAGGCATGATGGATCATGGCACGATGTGTGTCATGGGATGATGGATCACGGCATGATGGGTCATGGTATGTGCAAGCGCATCATGTTCGCCCTAATGGACACTGACGGCGACGGGACTCTATCGGTTGAGGAATTCCAGACCGCTCATGCCAAAATCTTCAAGGCGATCGATGCCAACAAGGACGGAAAGGTGACGCCCGAGGAGATGGAGATGTTCTTCCGTGGTGGCTCTCCCACTTCCAATCAATAGCTGCCGCAGGCAGGCTCCGGGGAACACGCATGCCCCCCGATCTGCCGAGCCTCAGTTTTTCCTGTTTTTCGAAGTGGTGCCTAAAGCTCGGCCAGCAAGAGAATTGCCTCCAGGGAATGAGCAATTTCTATCTCTCGCCTGAGACAACCTGTCGGGTTCTGAATCTTCTCGTGGCTGCCTGACACTGCCGCGTTATGGTGCTCGCTTAGACGAGATCACTACCGGCGCGCTTAAAACGTCGCTGCTAGCAACAGGAATGTAACATGCCGCTACGTGACTATGAGGCGTTCTTCAATCCAGACGAGGTCGGCAGAATGACAACTGCCTTCAGAGCTCGGCGCTAGCGCTTACTCAGAAGTTGCAGGTGTTGCGGGCGAAGATGGGGCGGTCTGCTGAGGAACTTGCGTTTGTTCTGGAGGCGGAGAAGCTGAAAGCTTAATTCCAGTCACTGCCCACGCGTTAAAGTTCGTCCATTGGTTTGCAGCACGCTTTAGAAAGCACACGCCCCGAGCGAGGTTATACGTGAAGGCATTACATCCTTTATCATCATCACAACTGTGTCGACACTCCTCCTGTGAGAAATGATCTACACGAGAGTAGTCATTTCCAGGCGAGTCCGATTGGGAGAGCATCACAAATGAGGCTCCACCTTCGGAGGCACCGGCCGTAGGTTGCATGGTCGGAGAGAGTTTCACACCGGTAGTGGCTAAGGCGTAGAACGTCGTGGCCCGATTTGCAGAAAGCTTTAGAAAACAGACGCTGTGAAGCTGGCTATAGGTAAATGCATTGCACTGGCGCTGAACGTCACATTTCTGGGCGCAGTCCTCAAAGGAGGAATTTTCTACACTTGAGTAGTCGTTTCCGGGCGAGTCCGTTTGGGGAACGTACACAAACTTGTTTTCAGCTGCCCATGCTGGCGCTGTAAGCAGAAAGATCGTGGAAGCTATCGTTGCGCGTAGGAACCAAGGGGCTGGAAATGATGCATAGCTCAGAAACCAAGTATTTTTGTTGACGCATGCCTCCATGCGGAGATACGCGCGCGGCTCATTTTTCATTGAAGCCAGTAGTGGCAACTCAAGAACAGCTTTTCTTTATCTCGATCTTGCGTTGTTCGCGGGTTAACTCTGGCCGCTTTGGCAGCGTTACTTTCAGGACGCCATTATCAAAACGGGCATCGATTTTGGTGTCGTCGACGGTCTCAGGGAGCCGAAGTGAACGCTGGAAGCTGCCGTAACGGCGCTCCATGACGTGGTAATTCTCCTTCTCCTCGTCATAATCGAGTTTTTTCTCACCCTGGATGGTTAGGATGCCGTTGTGAACGGTGAGGGAAATATCCTTCTCCTCTAAGCCTGGTAGCTCCGTCTCGACAACAATCTCTTTATCGGTCTCTTTGACATCCATGCTGGGCGAAAGGGCGAACCCTCGGCTGCCACTGGACCCAAACATGCTGGGGAACGTGGGCAACCCTCCCATGAAGCTGTCGAACAGGCGATCCATTTCTGACCTGAGGGTGCCGAATGGATCGGAATAGCGCGGCGCGACCTGTCTCGATTGTGTCTCCTTGTCCTTGGCCATGACCATTTTCT
>JBKOUI010000229.1:0-3930 GCA_046723315.1 Pseudomonadota bacterium
GAGGTCTATATCGCCACGGGCCAAGTGCCGTCGCCGCTGGCGCAGGAGCCAGCCCCCGGCTCGCTCGACAACCCGCCGCTTACCCATCGCTACCAATTGCTCGCGCAGAAGCCCGATGTGTTCGCCGGCGGCACGATGCGCACGGTCTCCGAGCTAGAGTTCCCGATCTCGACCAGCATCACCGGCGCGTTGCTCATCATCGAGCCTGGCGCCTTGCGCGAACTGCATTGGCATCCGAATGCCGCGGAGTGGCAGTTCTACCTGAAGGGCAGCGGACGCATGACGGTGTTCGGTTCGCACGGGCGGGCGCGCACCGACGAGTTCGCGGCAGGCGATGTTGGCTACGTGCCGCAGGGCTACGGCCACTACATCGAGAACACGGGAAGCGAAAATCTCGAGATTGTTCTCGCGCTCAACAACGCGACCTATCAGTCGGTCTCGATCACCGCGTGGATGGCGGCGAACCCGGACCTACTGCTTGCCACCAATTTCGGAGTGCCGGAGAGCGTCTTCGCCAAGTTCCCCAAAGGCGCACTGATCATGCCGAAATAGCGAGCGCCTCCTCGGCAAGTTTGCGGGTGAGCTCGCCCGCACTCATAGGTGGCGGGAGGATTGCCGCTTGGCCTGACCACAGCGGCGAGAAGTCGGTCGAACCTTGCGACTCGGCCTTGGCCCGCAATTGCGCGATGGCAGGCCTTGCCAGCGGGTAATTGGGCGCCGCGTCGTCGATTGGACCTTGCTCGCGCATGAAGCGATTGAGGACGCCACGCGCTGGCTTACCGGTCAGCACATTGGTGATGGCAGTCTCGCGGCCAGGATCGGCGAGCGCCTTGCGGTGCAAGGGCGAGATCGTGGATTCGCGGCAGGTGAGATAGGCGGTGCCAATCTGCACGGCCGAGGCACCCAAGGCCAGCGCAGCGGTGACGGCACGCCCATCAGCGATGCCGCCGGCGGCGATGACCGGGACGCGGACCGAGCCGGCGATGGCGCACACCAGCGCGAAGGTGCCGACCTGCGCCGCGACATCCGTCTCGAGGAACATGGCGCGATGGCCGCCTGCCTCTGACCCTTGGGCGATAATGGCATCAACGCCACGCTCGGCGAGCCACAGCGCTTCCCGCAAGCTGGTCGCTGAACTCAAGACCTTGCAGCCCGTTGCCCTGACGCGCGCGAGCAGCGGTTTCGGCGGCAGCCCGAAATGGAAGCTCACGATCTCCGGACGAAGCTCCTCGATCGCGACGCAGTCCGCTTCGCCGAATGGCCAATGACCACCAGTCAGCGGGAGCTTGGGCGGCTCGACGCCAAGCTCGGCGAAGTAAGACGCAATGCGTTTGAGCCAAGCCCGATCCTTGGCCGGCTCAGGGGACACCACGGTGTGGCAGAAGAAATTAAAGTTGAGCGGCTTGTTGCTGCGCGACCTGAACTCGGCCGCGCCGCCGCGGATCTGATCAGGGTTGAGCGCGGCGCAAGGCAACGACCCGAGTCCGCCGGCCTCGGCGACAGCGATGGCCACATCGATGCCGGCGAAGTTCGCCATCGGTGCCGCGATGATCGGCACCTCGATGCCGAAGAGGTCGAGCAGCCGCCGGTCACGCCACGTCGCCGAAACCATTACTTGCCGCTCTGATCGTGGCGTTTGCCGAGGAGACGCAAGCGGAGTGCGTTCAGCTTGATGAAGCCTGCCGCGTCCTTCTGGTCGTAGGCGCCGGCGTCGTCCTCGAAGGTCACGATCTTGTCCGAGTAGAGCGATTTCGGCGACGAGCGCCCGACAACGATGACATTGCCCTTATAGAGCTTGAGCCTGACCTCGCCCTCGACATGCTCCTGGCTCTTGTCGACCAGCGCTTGAAGCATCTCGCGCTCCGGCGAGAACCAGAAGCCGTAATAGACGAGCTCGGCGTAGCGCGGCATCAGCTGATCCTTGAGATGCATCGCCTCGCGGTCGAGCGTGAGCGATTCGATCGCCCGGTGTGCGACATATAGAATCGTACCGCCCGGCGTCTCGTAGATGCCGCGCGACTTCATGCCGACGTACCGGTTCTCGACGAGATCGACGCGTCCGATGCCGTTCTCATTGCCATAGGCGTTTAGCTCGGTGAGGAGGGCAGCTGGCGACAGGCGCATGCCGTTGATGGAGACCGGCTCGCCTTTCTCGAAGCCAATGGCGATTTCCACCGCCTTGTCCGGCGCTTCTTCCGGCGACAACGTGCGCTGATAAACGTAAAGCGGCGGCTCTTGCGCCGGATCCTCAAGCACCTTCCCCTCGGATGAGGAGTGCAGGAGGTTCGCGTCGACCGAGAACGGTGCCTCGCCGCGCTTGTCCTTGGCGACGGGGATCTGATGCTTCTCGGCGAACTCGATCAGCTCGCTGCGCGACTTGAATTTCCATTCCCGCCACGGCGCGATCACTTTGATGTCGGGGTTGAGCGCATAATAAGTGAGCTCGAAGCGCACCTGATCGTTGCCCTTGCCGGTGGCGCCATGAGCGACGGCATCGGCGCCGGTCTCCCGCGCAATCTCGATCTGACGCTTGGCGATGAGTGGCCGCGCGATCGAGGTGCCGAGCAGGTAGACGCCCTCATAGAGCGCGTTCGCCCTGAACATGGGAAATACAAAATCGCGCACGAACTCCTCGCGCAGATCCTCGACGAAGATCTGCTTCACCCCCGCCATCTCCGCCTTCTTGCGGGCTGGTTCGAGCTCCTCGCCTTGGCCGAGGTCGGCCGTGAAGGTCACGACCTCGCAGCCGTAGGTCTCCTGCAGCCATTTGAGAATGATCGAGGTGTCGAGCCCGCCGGAATAAGCGAGCACCACCTTCTTGATGTCGGTCGCCATGGGAGGCTCGTAAGGAAGGCCGGTTGGAATGGGCGGGGACTATAGGCGGGTGCGGCACTTCTGCAAGGGCTCGCGGCTCCGATCGGTAAGCATCTGCCTAAGTTTTGCCCCCGCCACGGTGCAAAGGTCGAAGGTCTTGCAACAGGAGATAAGCCCTATGATTGGCGAGTTTCAGAAAGCCTTCACGTCATTGTTCCGCGTCGGCTTAGTGGCATCGTGCGCCCTTAGTCTCGTATTGCCGGAATTTGCCTTGGCCGGAGCAGCGACGCCGCTCGGAGCCGGGATCGCGCCGGCCGCCACGTCGCTCGTGATGCAAGTGAAGGACAAGGGCAAGGACAAAACCAAGAAGGTTATCGTGAAGAAAGACGTGCACGTGAAGAACGTGTACGTGAACAAGGGCCACGGCAAGAACTGGTACGTGAAGCGCTGGAACCACAAGCCTTACTACGGCAACGTCATCGCCGGCGTGGCGCTCGGTACCTTCATCGCAACAGCGGCCGGGGTGGCGCCGCCTCCGCCTGCTGCCAATCTCTGCTGGTACTGGACGAGCCCGGCGCGAAATCGCGGCTATTGGGATTACTGCTACTAGTCTCGTTGCACGAGACCAGATCCGGTCTCGCTGCGATTTGCGACAAGGAGCCCGGCCCTCACAAAGAGCCGGGCTCAACTATTTTTTCAAGCTCGGCGTTCGTCGCGGGCAGCGGTTAGGCGACTCGATTGTGCAGGTTCTCTCCGGTCTCCTTCAATGTGCTACCCGCATGCGCGAGCGCAGCCCCGGCTCCGGCAAGCAGCGCTCCAGTGCCGCGATGCAGCGCGACCGAGAAGCGCTCTATCCCTCGCTCGATCATGGCGTCGTTTCGCCGTGCCGGATGAATCAGGAGACGGTAGAGCGCCACCACGACGAGGATGGTGATGAGGCCGGCGAACACGATGTCTGTCACGAAATGGCGGCCGAACACGACGCGTAATCCCCCGACCGCTGTCCCGAATATTACGGCGCCGCCGAGCGCCAGCGGCCTCACCTGAGGTGGAGTAAGACTTGCCGGGGCTACGGTCCAGAAGGCCTGGCTCGCCTCCCCCGACACGAACGAGCAA
>JBKOUI010000191.1:0-3022 GCA_046723315.1 Pseudomonadota bacterium
CCGATCGCGGTATGAAGCGAACCGACCGCTCTTGTCATCTCTTCGGTCTCCTGGACGGAGCGTCCGCGGCGGTGTCGGCGCCCGCCCGCTCAATATCGAGCTACAGGCCGCGCTAAATGCTCTCGGCGATCGCAAGGTCGAGCGCTTCGGTTGGACCTTCGCGCCGGGCGATAAGGTGTCCTTTCCGAAAATTCCATCCGGCCTAGATTCGCACCGTAAGGCAGAATCATCGCATCATTGAGAGCGATGTTTGCGATCCTGCACGCGCTCGGAATGTTCGTCGCCGACCTATTCAAGTCGCGGAGCCGGCTTGAGGCCGAGAATTTGTTTCTCCGCCATCAGCTCACGATCGCTATGCGGCGGGCACCGCCTCGTCTTCGACTGCGTGGCAGTGATCGCGCGCTGCTCATATGGATGACCCGGCTCTGGCCGAACCTGCGCGGCATGGCCCAGGTGGTTCAGCCGGAGACTATCCTGCGGTGGCATCGTGCGGGCTTCAAAGTCTTCTGGCGCTGGAAATCTCGAAACGGGGCAGGGCGGCCGAAAATTGATCGCGGCCTGCGTGATCTTATCCAGCGGATGAGCAGGGAAAACCCACTGTGGGGCGCATCCCGGATCCATGGCGAACTTCTGATGCTTGGCTTTGAGGTGGCCCAGTCGACGGTCTCGAAATATATGGCGCGACCTTCGAAGCCGCCGTCGCAAACCTGGAAGACTTTTTTGCAAAATCACACTGAGGCGATTGCCGCCATCGATATGTGCGTTGTGCCGACGCTGACCTTTGATGTCTTGTTTGCATTTTTGGTTCTGGGTCATGGCCGGCGACAGCTGCTGTGGTTCCAGGTGACACGGCATCCGACAGCCGAGTGGCTGGCTCGGCAGATCACCGAGGCATTTCCCTGGACATCAGCGCTGGCCTACCTGGTGCGCGACAACGACCGCGCCTACGGCCACGTCTTCACGTCTCGGGTGAAGGCGATGGGTATCCGCGATCGACCGATCTCTCCTGGATCACCATGGCAGAATGGCTGTGCAGAACGTCTGATCGGCACATTGCGCTGCGAGTGCCTGGATCAAGTGCTCATCTTCGGCGAGGCGCACCTGCGGCGAATTCTTTCCGCTTATGCGGCGTATTACAATCAAGTGCGCACGCACTTGGCATTACAGAAAGATGCGCCCTCGCATCGAGCCGTCCAACGATCTGGCGCTATCGTCGCCATTCCGATCCTGGCTGGACTGCATCACCAATACGTCCGGATATGATTTTCGGAAAGGACAGGTATTCGTGATGGTGACACCTTCACTGAGGTGCCGGACGAGGAAATCGTCAAAGGCTACGAGTACGCCAAAGGTAGTCACGTCCTAATCGAGCCGAAGGAGATTGATGACCTCAAGCTTGAGGCGAAACACACCATCGACATGGTGCGCTTCGTGGACGAGGGCGAGATTGATAGCCGCTATTGGGAGAAGCCTTATTACCTCGTACCGGATGGTGACGAGGCTGACGAGGGCTATGCCATCATGCAACGTGCGCTAGCCGACACCGACAAGGTCGCCATTGGCCAACTCATCATGCATGGGCGTCAGCACCTCGTAGGCATCAGGGCGCTCGAAGGTGGTTTGGTACTATCCATACTGCGCTACCCGGATGAACTACGTGACTTCACGCCATACTTCGAGGGCATCAACACCGAAGCGAAGCCGGAAGCAGTGAAGTTGGCGAAAGAGTTGATTGAAGGAGAGAGTGGGCCTTTCCAGCCTGAAAAGATTCCCGACAAATATGCCGAAACCCTCCGTGAGCTGCTCCAAGCTAAGATCGAACAGCGGGCACTTCACATCGAGGCTGCCACCGAGGGCAAGGCACCTGAAGTCATCAACATCATGGCGGCGCTAAAAGAGAGTATGCAGGCGAGGGGACGCGCGAAGGTGCGGGATGCCGTGCGGGAGGAACTCGCCTCTTCCTTCGTGGTTTAGCCTTAAACCTTGCGGCAGGGTCGATCTGGAAACGCAATGACAAGAGTGCGAGCGACCTTTCTTTTCGTGGCTGGTTTCGCCCTGGGAGCCTGGGCTTTACTCGGCATCAACGACACTGCAAAGACCGCAGACCAGCCGACAAATGCCCCGACATCACCACCAGCGGCGTCGCCCGCAACTCCTGCGTCACCTACTCAAGGCGCTAGCCCCGGGGCGGCACAGCCTCAAGCTGGACAGAGTCAGGTCGGAGCGGCAGGGCAGTCCGCAGGCGGAGGCAATCCACAGGACATTGCCAGGAGCGCCGAGAAGGGCTCGCTTAAGAGCCCGTATCAGGACTTCAAGAAAGTCGCGGATGAAGGCCACCAGAAATACATGTCGGCGGGCTGCAATGGTTGCCACGGCGGCGGCGGCGGCGGCGGAATGGGCCCGCCTCTGACCAACCAGGTGTGGGTCTATGGCAGCGACGACGACACGCTGTTCCGCCTGATCTCGCTCGGCTCCGATGAGCTGAAGAAGATGGGCTACAACCGCAAAGGCAGCGAGAACGTTGTCGGTCCGATGCCAGCCATGGGAACCGTGATCAAGTCGCCCGACGACCTTTGGAAGGTGATCGCCTGGATCAGGTCGGTCAACCCATCCTCTGCAGGTGGTGGCCCCTCATCGGCCGCGCCATCCGCGCAATAGTGATTAGCGAGTCCAGGTGCTCGAAGCGAGAAACGAGCAAAAGCCAAGACCGAGAGCTTCACGACCAAAACTAAGCTCGCGTCGGACGGCGCATTGAGGCAATCGGCGCTTTCTGAAGCCACGCACGCAGGAACGCATTTGGTCGAAGCTTGTTGCTACGCGCATGACCATTGTAAGGAGTAAGGCCATCAAGCTTCTTCCTATAGCCGCCTTCGCGATTTTGCTGAGTAGCAGGTGCCGCTATGGCCGGGGCAGGCGCACCCGTGCCAGAAGGCTCTCAAAATCCGCCGCCATCGGGACGACCAAGCGCGCCACTCGATGATGCAGCCTGTCAGGAAGTGTGGAAAATGGCATCACCAAACGG
>JBKOUI010000126.1:0-3671 GCA_046723315.1 Pseudomonadota bacterium
GCTTCACCGTCCACGGCGGCCTTCACAACGAACGCCATCATGCTCTCCCTGGCTCGCGTTGACCTCTCTTAGTCATCAAGCGAGGCAAAAACGGCGAACGCTCGACCGGAAAGTTGCGGCTCGGCAACAGCGCGTGGAAAAACGCCATCGTTCTGCCCTACTGCCATAGTTGGGACGCCGCTAAGCCCGATAGTGTAAGGGCGAATCCGGGGTAGGCCATGCGGTACTGTTCATTGTCCGCGGCGCCAATTTCCCTCGCACGCCTTGCGGTTGTGGCGTGCGCGGTCCTACTCGCGGCCATTCCCTTCTCGTCCGACGCTGCCGAATTCGGCTCGAGCCCGTACCCACGCGGCTTCCGGGACATCTATGCTGGCGTGCTGCCGCCGGTTCCCGGACTCTACGTTCTGGATGATGTCTATCACTATGACGGCACGGCCAACGCGCTGGTGTTCAACGGTGCGGCGCAGCTCGGCGTCGAGGCGGACTTCACCGCCGACTTCCTCCCGCTGACCTATGTCACGAAGTGGAAGATCCTAGGCGGCACCTATGCGTTCGGCGTGGCGCCCGCACTCATGTCAATGGACACCGATGTCGGGCTGACATTGCCGAGCTTTACCGGACCACTAGGTAGGACATTCGGACCATTCACCATCACCCGCGGCGACACTGAGACCAATCTCGGCGACACGGGGCTCACGCCTATCGTGCTCGGCTGGCATAGCGGCAATTTCTTTTGGACTGCCGGCGTGACCGCCTTTGCCCCGACCGGCAAATATGACAAGCGCGACCTCGCCAATACCAGCCTCAATCACTGGGCGATCATCCCTAACTTCGCCATCACCTATTTCGACGCGAAAGCGAACTGGCAGGTCTCGGGCGCCTTTGCCTACGCCTTTAACTTCGAGAAGCCCGAGACCGACTACACCAGCGGAAACCTGTTTCACTTCGACGGATCGATCACCAAGAATTTCGGGCGGCTAGGTGTAGGCGCCGTCGCCTACATCATGGTTCAGACCACGCCCGACAGTGGCGCCGGTGCAAGGTTCGGCGACTTCGAATCGAAGGTATGTGGAGTCGGCCCGATCGTGACTTACACGATCGGCTCGAACCCGGTGACGGCGCTCACGGCGCTCGCCAAGTGCTACCACGAGTTCGGCGCGGAAAATACGCTTGAGGGTGACACCGTCGTCGTCTCGGCGAGCTTCAAATTCTGAGGAGGGAATCGCACACAGCACGCGAGCAATGCGGGGAGACCCTGAAGCGAACATCGAAGGAGCAGATGTCATGAGCAAGGGCAAATCGCATGCAGTGTCAGCAAAATGTAGCTGTAAAAACTCTCGGGCGACGCGATCTGGACGGCCATTATGGTTGCAGCCGCGCGCAGCAGCGCCAAAATCGCCGCAGCGCAGACTGAGCCTGCTGCCTCTTCTTCGCCAGTTGGAACTACACGGTGCGCCTTTACCGCCCGCGCGCGGAGATTCTCGACGGAAGTTGGAAATTCCCCGAGCCGCAGCCTGCGAACTGAGTGGAGTTAGGCGGGTTTCGCCGCCATCTCCTTGAGCCGGCCGCTCGCGCCTGCTGCTTTTGCGGCTTGCGCAATCGGAGCGAGGGATTTGGCACCCACCGTCGCCGGGATCTCGATGTCGATCTCGAGCAGCGAGACCGCCTTGCCGCGATCGATCTTCACCTCGACCTTGTCGGGATCCACCGCCACGTGTTTCGCGACGACGGCTAAAATCTCCTCGCGCAGGGTTGGGATCAGGTCCGATTGACTGGTCGCCACGCGCTCATGGGTGAGCAGGATCTGGAGCCGCTCTCGCGCGACCGAGGCGGAGCGCCGTCCCGTGAGTCTCGAGAACCAGCTCATGCCGCCCTCCTTCCAAGCAGCTTGGTGAAGAAGCCCTTGCGCCCGTTGGGAATGGAGACCGGCTTATCGACGCCCATCAGCCGCTGCGCGGCTTCGTCATAGGCACGCGCCGGCGCACTCTTCGGGCTCGCCAGCGTGACCGGTGAGCCGAGATTCGAGGCCCTGAGCACATCCTCGCTCTCCGGGATGACCGCGAGCAGGGGGATTGACAGAATGTCGAGCACATCCTCGATGCGAAGCATGTCGCCGCGCCCGGCGCGCACTGGATCGTAGCGGGTGAGCAGGAGATGCTTGTCCATGCGCTCGCCGCGCGCCGCCTTTTCGGTCTTGGCGTCAAGCAGGCCGATGATGCGGTCGGAGTCGCGCACCGAGGAAACCTCGGGGTTGGTCACCACCACCGCAACGTCGGCGTAGCGCATGGCAAGCGTGGCGCCGCGCTCGATGCCGGCCGGGCTGTCGCAGATCACCCAGTCGAACGAGGCGCGAAGCTCTTTGATCACATGCTCCACGCCCTCCTCGGTAAGCGCGTCCTTGTCTCTCGTCTGCGAGGCCGCAAGCAGGAAGAGCGTCTCGATGCGGCGGTCTCTGATTAGCGCCTGATGTAGTTTCACATTGCCTTGTGCGACATAGGTGAGGTCATAGACGACGCGGCGCTCGGCGCCCATGACCAGATCGAGATTTCTCAAACCCACGTCGAAGTCGACGACCACAACGCGCTGACCATGTTGCGCGAGAGCAGCGCCGAGCGCGGCAGTCGTCGTTGTCTTGCCGACTCCGCCCTTTCCGGATGTCACTACGAGGACCTGCGCCATTGCCTGTCTCCTTTTGTCTCTTTAGTCGAGTGCCTTGATTGTGAGTGCGCCGTCGTCAAGCCACGCGTGAACTGACTTGCCGAGGAACGAAGTAATGTCGTCCGCCATGCGATAGTAGCCGTCGATGGCGATGAGCTCGGCCTCGAGCCGGCGGCAGAAGATATGCGCCTTGGCATTGCCGTCGGCGCCGGCCAGCACGCGTCCGCGCAACGTTCCGTAAATATGGATCGAGCCGGTCGCGACGATCTCGGCGCCAGAGGAGACTGCCCCAATAACCGTGACGTCGCCTTCGTGGAATAGCGACTGGCCTGAGCGCACGGGCGTATCGACGAGCAGCGAGGATGCAGAAACTGCAGCCGGCTCCGGTTGCGAATCGGGTGTCTCATGCCGATCCGGTGCCTCGCTCGCCACCTGAAATTCGGTCTTTCCGGCTGGCGACAGCAGCGGCGGGAGAGCAGGATCAGCGAGGCGGTCATCGGTGCCGAGCATGCCCATGACGCGGATATTGCGCATGCCAAGATCGGCAATCAGCTCCGCCGCGTTGTCCTTGCTCAGCAGAAGCCCAGAGACATCCACCACCACCGGCTTGCCCGAGAAAAACCCGGGAGAGCGGGAGAGCCATTTGTCAGCGTCGGCGATCCATTCGGCGATAGGCATCTTGGGTTTCAACACAAAGGCGAGGAAGGAGCGACCGCAGAACTGGAACGACGTTGCCGGGGCGACTGCTGTCATGACCATGACCGTGAATTAGGAATGGTTAATAAGAGGGCGATTTCGGTTAACGAGGCGTTAAGCGCTGCGCGCTTTTTGGCCGAACACTTCGCCGATCTCGTCCGGCCGCTCCCGCTCCCTGCGGCTCACACAGGCAGAGTCGAATCGGTTAGCGTCCCTTAGGCACCAAAAAGCGAATCGCCGGAGGGAAGGCCATGATCCACTTGCGATGGGCCAAGGCTAAGGATGGATGGCTGCCGCTAGCGCTGCCATGGCCGTCC
>JBKOUI010000289.1:0-6430 GCA_046723315.1 Pseudomonadota bacterium
GCCCGCCAGATCCCGTGACCTTGCTGAAGGGCCTTCTCGCGCTCTCTTCGATGGCGCTTGATCATGCCGATAACGCAAGACAAGCGGGACTTTCGCCTGCTCGTCGCGAGCTAGCCGCCATGAGGCCCCTGAAGTTTCCACCTTTCGAGGAGCTGCTCGACCTCGTCCAAACCGAGATTGCTTTGTGGTGCAAATTCGCCCACGTCTCGGCGAAGCGAATATCTGTCTCCTTGCTTTTCCATTTTAAAGAAAAGCCTCTCGGCGAGATCAAAGGCCGCACGCTCCCGTTCGGATTCTAATTCCATGGCGGACCCATCTTACAAAAAAAGCCGGGTCCGACCGGGCTAAGTCCTTTGTGTGTATGTTAAAACGCAACGGAGAAGCACCTGGTTCCATCAGCCAAATTCGCTACCTCAGCCTGGCTCACTGCGTCGGTAGGCCGAACTCGGAAAATGGTATGAAGTTGACAATTTCGCCCGGCCGCACCTCCTCGACCTCCTCAGCAACCTCGATCAGGCCGTCGGATTCGCGCAAAGAGGAAATCAATCCGGATCCGTCGCGCAGAAACTTTGCGACCTGCAGTCCCCCTTCATTGGTTCGCATCAATCGCGCTCGCCAGAACTCACGCCGGCCGAGTTTCTTCTTCTGGGTGAATGTTGCCGGCAACGGAAAGCGCACGGGTTCAGGCCATCGGCCACCGCCAAGCCGGGTCAGCACTGGTCGCACATATATCAAGAAACAGACGAACACTGCGACAGGGTTGCCGGGCAGACCGAGCACGACGCAGTCGCCGATCTGACCAAAGCTCATGGGGCGCCCAGGCTTAATTGCGATCTGCCACAAATAGCGCTTACCAAGGGCATCTATGCTGCGGACGACATGATCCTCGGCGCCTTGGCTTGCTCCGCCGGAGATGATGATTGCGTCATAGGCTTGGCTTGCCTTCGACAGTGCCGCACGCACGCGTTCGGCCTCGTCAGGCAAGACGCCGAGATCAGTGACCTCGGCGCCGACTGCCTTGGTCAGTCCCTCGAGCATGGACGCATTGGCGTCATAGACCTTGCCAAGAGTGAAGGCTTCGCCAGGACGAAGGATTTCATCCCCCGTCGAAGCGATAGCCACCTTCAGAGGCGCGTAGCAGCGTAGCCGGCCGAGTCCGGTAGCGGCCGCGCTCGCCACATCTTGTGGCCTCAGTCGCGTACCGACTTCGATCAATGTCGCGCCCGGCTTAGAGTCTTCTCCAGCAAGTCTCCTGTTTGCACCCTGCTTCAGGCCAGGCGGAATGCGAACCCAACGTTCGCCTGCTTCGCCCTCGACAGCGACGTCCTCCTGCATTGCCACCGTATCGAAACCCTCCGGCATGACGGCACCAGTGAAAATCCGAACCGCGTGACCTAACGAAGGCGCGCTTGGCAGAGGGTGACCCGCCGATGCTTGGCCCGCGATTTTGAGGCGCGCTCCCGTGTCTTTGCCGTAGGCGGAATGGGCGAAGGCATAACCATCGACAGCTGCGTTGTCATGAGCCGGAATCGGGCGGGGCGATAAGATCGCTTCGGCGAGAAAGCGGCCTGTCGCATCAGCCAGCGGCACCTCTTCGACGCTCACTACCGGACGCACGCGCGCCTCGAGGATGGCAAGCGCCTCATGGTGGGGCAGTCTATCCTTGTCGAGGACGAAGCAATCATCGGCCAGCTTTAGGGTCATGGCTGAGTGAGCCTCAGATGTCCAATGATGAAGTCAGCAATCTTGTCCGTATCGTCCAGATGGAAAGTGGGAAGCGCGTCCTCTTCTGCCTCCGGGCGGTCGGAGGCTATGCCGACGATTTCCGGAAAGTTTCCGCGCAGGGGTTCGCGCGACGCAGCCCCGTCTCGGCGTATCTCGATCTTGGGAAATGCCTCACGTTTGAAACCTTCGACAAGCACGAGATCGCAAGGCCCGATGTAGCCGCGAATCTCCTCAAATGGCAGCTCGGGCTCGTTACCAAGTTCGCGCATTAGGGCAAAGCGCCGAGGCGACGACAAGGCGACTTGGCGTGCTCCCGCCTCGCGCAGCTTGAAGGAGTCACGGCCGGGATGATCGATATCGAAACGCTCATGCGCATGTTTGATGACAGAGACCGCAAATCCGCGCTGGCTGAGTTCTCTTACCAAATTTGCCATCAGTGTCGTCTTACCGGAATTCTTCCAGCCAACCACGCCAAAGAGAGGCGGGCTCATCGGGCTTGCACCTTGAGCAGCGCATCCGCCTCGGCGAGCTCGTCGGGCTCATTGATGTTGAAAAAAGGATCGATCAGCATCCCGCCGATTTCGACCTTAGGGAAGCACACATTCACTGCGCCCTGCTCTTCGACGAACTTCCCCACTTTGTGACTGCCTTGCTTGAGAAAGCTTTCGATGGTCGACGCCAGTTCGACCGGCCAGAGACCGATTACCGGATGCACGCCCTCGTCCGATCGCGCCACAAGGAGCGTATTGCCTTGCGGCTCGTCGAGAAAACGCTGGACCAGATCGGATGGAAAGAAAGGCGTGTCGGTAGCAACGGTAACAACATGGCTTGTAGCTGGACGGTTTGCTCTGACCCACTCGAGCGTGGCATGCACGCCAGCCAGGGGTCCGGCGAAGCCGGCGACATTGTCGGCGACGACTGGCAGCCCGTAGCCGGCAAAGCGGGAGCTGTCCCCGTTGGCATTGACAATGATTTCAGATACTTGCGGCTTCAAACGCTCGATGATGCGAGCGAGAATTGGCCTGCCGCCGAGTAGTCGCAGGCATTTGTCGCCCCCGCCCATGCGGCTTGACCTGCCACCGGCGAGAAGGACGCCGATGACACTCTCTTCCGAACTCATTCCAAGAATCTAGGTCTAAAGACCCCAGGCTGTCACGTTCAGCCGATCATCGGGGCCGGGCGGTTCTTTTCCGCTCGCCGGCTCGATCCTCACGGCGCAGTATTTGTATTCAGGGATCTTGCCGACAGGATCGAGCTGCGGATTGGTCAAGATATTGGCCGCGGCCTCGACATAGGCGAACGGGATGAAAACCATCTTCTCCTTGACTGCGAGATCCGCTCGGGCAGTGAGTTCGATGCTGCCTCTGCGAGTCGTGACCCGTATCAAGTCGCCAGGCTTTACGCCGTAGCTCGCAAGCGTGTTCGGATGCAGGCTCGCGGTCGGTCCAGGCTCGAGCGAGTCGAGCACGTCTGCCCGCCGGGTCATGGCGCCGGTATGCCAATGCTCGAGCTGCCGGCCCGTCATCAGCACAAGCGGGTATTCGGCATCGGGCACTTCGGCCGGAGGCAGGATTTTTGCCGGGACGAGCGTCGCACGCCCTGTCTTTGTGGGGAAGCCGTCCCCGAACACCACGGCCTCGCCCGGATGATCTGGCGTTGGACACGGATAAATAACCGAAGATTCCCGCTCGAGTCTCTCCCAGGTGATGTTGTCGAGCGAAGGCATGGCACGCTTCATCTCGGCAAATACCTCGGAAGGATGAGTATAAGTCCAGGGCAGACCAAGTCGCTTCGCGATCTCGACGATGATCCACATATCGTCGCGGGTATCGCCCGGCAGATCGAGCGCCTTGCGCCCCATCTGCACCTGCCGGTTAGTATTGGTCACCGTGCCTGATTTCTCGGGCCAGGCCGAGGACGGCAGGATCACGTCGGCCATCATCGCGGTCTCGGTGAGGAAGATATCCTGCACGACGAGATGCTCGAGCTTGGCGATGCCAGCGCGGGCATGGTCCAGGTCGGGATCGGACATCGCCGGATTTTCTCCCTGGATATACATCCCCCTGATCTCACCTTTGTTCGCGGCGTTGATGATCTCGACCACGGTAAGCCCAGGCTTGGTGGAAAGCTCCGTCTGCCACAGCTCCTCGAACTTCTTGTGGACCGGATCGCTCTTCACGTCGGCATAGTCCGGATAGAACATCGGGATGAGGCCGGCATCGGAGGCGCCCTGCACATTGTTCTGTCCGCGCAAGGGATGAAGTCCCGTGCCGGGTCTTCCGACCTGGCCGCACATGAGAGCAAGCGCAATCAGGCACCTCGCGTTGTCGGTGCCGTGCACATGTTGGGAAATGCCCATGCCCCAGAAAATCATGGCGCGTTCGGCACGGCCGAAGGTCCGCGCGACGTCGCGAATCTTCTTGGCATCGATCCCCGTGACCTCGGCCATCGCCTCGGGGCTGTAGGCCGCAAGGTGCTCCTTGTAGCGCTCGAAATTCTCAGTGAAGGCCTGCAGATATTGCACGTCGTAGAGGCCCTCCTCCACGATCACGTGCATGATCGAGTTGAGCAGCGCGACGTCGCTCGCCGGCTTGAATTGCAACATATAGGTCGCGTATTGACGCAACGCCTGCCCGCGTGGGTCGATCACAATCAGCTTAGCGCCGCGCTTCGCCGCTTGCTTGAAATACGTGGCGGCGACTGGGTGGTTCTCGGTTGGATTGGCGCCGATGATGATGATCACGTCGGCGTGCTCAACCTCGTTGAAGGTTGCAGTGACGGCACCGGAGCCGATGCCCTCGATCAGCGCGGCTACCGACGAGGCATGGCAGAGCCGGGTACAGTGATCGACATTGTTATTGCGGAACCGCGTGCGGATCAGCTTCTGGAAGAGATAAGCCTCTTCGTTGGTGCATTTGGCCGAGCCAAAGGCGGCGATTGCGCCGTTTCCGTGCTTCTCTGCAACGCCGGCAAGACCCCGCGCCGCAAAATCCAAAGCCTCCTTCCAGCTCGCCTCGCGGAAATGGGTGTAGGGATTTGACGGATCGACATCGATCCGCTTGGGCAGGCCCGGTTTCCTTATGAGAGGCTTCATCAGGCGCTGCGGGTTGGTCACGTAATCGAAGCCGAACCGTCCCTTCACGCAGAGGCGATTCTGGTTCGCGAGACCGTTGCGGCCGTCCACGAAAGCGATCTTATTGTCCTTGATCTCGTAAGTGATCTGACAGCCGACACCGCAATACGGGCATACCGAGTGCACTTCGCGGTCGACCTCCCTGCTGCCGTGCTGGGTGATGGGATCGACAATCGACTTTGGCATCAGCGCGCCGGTTGGACATGCCTGCACGCATTCGCCGCAAGCGACGCAGGTCGACAGACCCATTGGATCATCGAAGTCGAACACTGGTTTCGCCTCGATGCCTCTGAGTGCCATGCCGATGACGTCATTGACCTGCACTTCGCGGCAAGCGCGCACGCAAAGCCCGCAGTCGATGCAAGCATCAAGATTGACTGCCATGGCAGGGTGAGAAAGGTCCGGCTTGGGAATGCCGTGCGCGGGGAACCGCGAGGTTTCGATGCGCTGGACCTCGGCCCAGTGCCAAAACTTGGAGACGCGATCGGGAGAATCCTCGCGCGGGGGCTGGTCGGCGAGCAGAAGCTCCATGACCATGCGGCGGGCTTTGACTGCTCGCTCAGTCGCGGTCTTCACGACCATGTTCGGCATCGGCTTGCGAATGCATGAGGCGGTCAGCACCCGCTCGCCCTCGATCTCGACCATGCAGGCCCGGCAGTTGCCATCGGCGCGATAGGCCGGCTCGGGCAACCAGCAAAGATGCGGGATATCGGTCCCTTCGCGCTGCGCGACCTGCCAGATGGTCTCGCCGGGCCGGGCCGACACCACCTTGCCATCGAGGGTGAAGAGCAACTGATCAGTCATGGCGCAATTTCCTGCCTCAAGGGGTTCGTCCTTCGAGTTTTCTCGGTCAGATCATTGTCCATCAAGCGCGACCGGCCACCTCGGTTCCAAGCCGCTCATCCAGGAAAAATTGCATCGCCGATATAAAAGCGTTCGGGGCCGCCTGACCGAGCCCGCAGATCGAGGCATCGCGCATGGTCTGGGCGAGCTCGGAAAGCAGCTCCTTGTCCCACTCTTGCTGCTTGAGCAGTGCGACCGCCTTGTCACATCCGACACGGCAAGGTGTGCATTGCCCGCACGACTCGTCCTTGAAGAAGCTCAAGAGATTGATCGCGATGTCGGCAATATCGTCCTTCTCGGAGAAGATCACGATGGCATGGCTGCCGACAAAGGCACCATATTTGTCGAGAGTTCCGAAATCGAGCGGCACGTCGGCAAGGCTTGCAGGCAAGATGCCGCCAGAGGCACCTCCCGGAAGATAGGCCTTGAACTCCTGGCCATCTTCCATGCCGCCGGCGAGGTCGATCAACTCGCGCGCTGTGATGCCGGCGGGCGCCACGATGACGCCGGGCTTCTTCACTCGCCCCGAAACGGACCAGGAGCGGAATCCTTTCGCACCATTGACGCCGTGGTCGGCGAACCACTTGGCGCCCTTCAGCAGGATCTCCGGCACCCAATAAAGCGTCTCGACATTGTTGTTCAGCGTGGGCCGCCCAAATAGGCCGACCTATGCGATATAGGGCGGACGATTGCGCGGATAGCCGCGCTTGCCTTCGATCGACTCTATCA
>JBKOUI010000055.1:0-10634 GCA_046723315.1 Pseudomonadota bacterium
TCCTCTTGCGAGAAGGTGAGGGGCCTTTCCATGCCCATCTTGATGCCGGTCCAGCCATTGTCGTTGTGGCTGGCCGTGACCATGGCGACGCCCTCAACCTCGAGCTCGAACTGGGCAAAATATGCCATGGGCGAGAGCGCCAAGCCGATGTCGTGGACTTCGGCACCGCCGGCGAGCAGGCCAGTGGTAAGCGCAGCTTTGACGGCGGCGGAGTAGGACCGGTAGTCGTGGCCGGTCACGACTCTCACCGGAACGCCTCGTTCGCGCATGAGCGTGGCGAGCCCAAGTCCGACCGCCTCGAGACCAGGCAGGTTGATTTCTTCCGGATACAGCCAGCGCGCATCGTACTCGCGAAAGCCTGTAGCCTTCACGAAGGGCAGTTGCTCGAATTCAGCTGTATTGGGAACGAGATCTTGGCGGGGCTTCGGGAACATGGTGGGACTTGATAGGCGATTTTCGCCGTCTGACCAACAGCGGGCCATGCTCCGCGGTTCCCGATAGCGAAGCGCTCGCGAGAAGCAACAAGGAAATCAATGGAGGGTCCCGGCGAATTCAACCGCGCAGCGTCAGGAAATCGCCGGTGAACTCATAAGAGCGCAGCCGGCTCAAGAAGCTCATTCCGAGAAGGCTTTGTGTCATGGCGCCAGGCTGTGCGACCAGTGCCTCGACTCTCTCCCGGTCGAGCGGACCGATGGCGACCTTGTTCAGATAGACGCGTGCCGCCACGGTGCGGCCGTTGGCGGTGAGCACCGGCACGCGATAGGTAAGGTTAGAGATGTCGACGCCGGCTCTTTTGGCATCCTCGGGCCTGAGCACGATGGTCGAGGCGCCGGTATCGACAATCATGGAGATCGTCTTACCGTTCACTTCGACGTTGGCAGTGAAATGTCCGTCGAGGCGGCGCCTGAGCTTGACCTCGGTCAGCCCGTTGCTGCTCTCCTCGACCGTCATGACGCTCCCGGGGAGTAGCTCGCCGACCACGCGCGCCGCGATCGGCGCGAGATCGTCTTTGTAGCTGTAGAGCACGACCATGCCGAGCCCAAGCGCGAGCCAGGTCACGGCATCGCGCAGCATGGCGCCGGCGCGCCCGCTATAGCTCCCGAGCATGCCTCCGCCGAGATAGATGATCAGGGCGAGAAAGACCGCGACATAGCCGAAGGTCGTGCTGTCGAGCCCGGCGATCATGCCCGACTCGTTCGAGACAAGCAGCATGGCTCCGAGCGCGAGAATGAAGAGGGCAGCCCAAGTCGTCACGTCTAACCTTTCGCTCGTTCTGTGCGCTGCATGCGCTCAGGCAAACCCGCCATGATGGCGCGCCGTTCGCGGTCGCTCATTGTCGCCCAGCGGGCGATCTCCTCGATGGTGCGACCGCAGCCGATGCACAGCCCTGTCTCGGCGTCGAGCAGGCAAACGTTGACGCAAGGCGTGTCCAAGGAAGTGCCGGCTGATTATCCCGCCGATTATGTAGGGATTTGGGCGGTGAGAAGCCAGACGCACCCGTTAGAAGCGGAACAGGCCCCCGAAGGGCAAAAATGGCCTTCGCTGCTGTGGCGGCTGGCTTGGCGCGAAGACCCCGGGCGGATCTGGTCCTATGATCACGACCTTGGTGTTGGCCATGCCTTCTGCCGCCACGAGTTGATAGAGCATGGTGGCATTGGTGAGCGAGAGGCGGACGCAACCGTGGGACAGCGGCGTGCCGAGTCCGGCATGGTCAGTGCCGTGAATACTGTGGCCGCGCTTGGTAAAGAAGATCGCGTGCGGCATGCCCGCGTTGTCCCATTCCCGCGAGTAATGCATGACTTCCATGCGGAAGGGCGTGTAAGAGCCGGCAGGCGTGGAAAAGCCCGTAGCGCCAGTCGACACCCTCCAGCGATAAACAGCCGCGCCGTTGACTGACACGGTCATGGTCTGGCTCGGCTTATCGATCTGGATGAGAATGTTGGCAAAGACCGGCGAGCTTGCAGTGCAACTGAGAGCCACGCCGAGCAGCGTTGCGGTAAGCAGCCTAAGGCGCTTCATCCCTCTTGGTCCCCCTCCGCCAAGCAACCGCCAGTCTAAGCCCGATTTAGGCGTCCAAAAGGCAGCTTATCCGCAATAGCAGCCTGCGTCATATGTCCTTAGCGGGTAGCCCGGGCGTGCCAAGTGAGACGCGGATTTCCGGTCTCTGACTCGATAGGTTCGCCGGCTTGCGGCGAGGGGTTTATGACCCGGCGGCGCGGGAAGCTGATGATCACCTCGGTGCCGTAGCCCAGCCTGCTCTTGAGTTCAAAAGTCCCGTCGTGGAGCTCGGTCAGGCCCTTGGTGATAGCAAGACCGAGACCGGTTCCGCCTTCCGCCGCCTGTTGGGCGAGCGAGCCCTGGCCGAAGCTCCTGAGCACGCTCGGGATCTCGTCTTCGGGGATGCCTGGGCCGGTATCCTTCACGCTCAGGAATTGTCCGCCCAGTCCCGTGCTGCCGATCGCAAGCGTTACGGTCCCGCCAGGCGGGGTGAACTTGACAGCGTTCGACAGGAGGTTGAGGCAAATATGCCTCACCGCGCGCTCGTCGGCCCAAAGCTGCGACAAATCCGGCTCGAATAACTCGACGATCTTGAGCTCCTTGGTCTCAGCGCGGAGTCGCATCAGACGGTGACAATCGGCAGCTATCTTGGCGAGGTCCACCGGGCTCTCGTTCAATTCGTAGCGGCCAGCCTCGATACGGCTGATATCGAGAATCTCGTTGATGAGGTTGAGCAGGTGTTGGCCGCTCTGGTGGATGTCGTTGGCGTATTCCTTGTAGGTCGGATTACCGTGGGGCCCCAGGATCTCGCCCTGCATGATCTCCGAAAAGCCGATGATGGCGTTCAACGGCGTGCGCAACTCGTGGCTCATGGTGGCAAGGAAGCGCGACTTGGCAAGGTTGGCTTCTTCGGCGCGCAACCGTGCCTCCTCTGAGATTGCCTTGGCGCGCTCGAGCTCAGCGATCAGCGCGTCTTTCTCGGCACGGAACTCGAGCATGTCGACGACAGTCGAGTTGAGTCCACCCATCAGCCAGATGAAATAGATGTGGACTCCGACAGCCATGGCTGCCATCGCCCAGTAGAACGGATTGTCGAGAAGCGCGAAGCAAATAACAATCGCTGCCGTCATCGGCAGGGTGCCGGCATAAACCATAGGCATGAGCGCGGAAGCGAACAGCATGCGCATGGCAATGACGACGAGGAGCGCCGCGAAGATGAAGGTGTGAGCTGCTTCGCCTTGCGTTTCAGGGCTGATGAAGGCGACGGCGGCCCAGGTCACGCCATAAAGGAACTCGGTTGCGGTAAGACATGCGGGCCAGGTCGAGGCGGCGGTATTGTCACGCGGAGCCTTGATGAACTGCGCACAGAGGACGATCTGGATGGCTTTGACGACAAGCACCGCGCCGAGCCAAAGCAGAAGCAAGCGCGGAGGCGCCCAGAACATTGCTCCAATTGCCACAATCACCGCGAGCAGCGGCGTCGTCACAGCTGCCGACAGCTCGTTCTTGGCAAACATCAGCAAGAGGTCGTATTGGAACTCCGGCTTTATGCCGGACTTGGGGGAGAGCTTCTCGCTGGCTTCTTGCACGCCTGGGAAAGCACGCTGCCTCACGTCGATCGTCGCCGAACGGGCTCTAACCGCCTCGGTTGACGCGTCAACTGACCTGCTCATAGACCCGCGACGACCTAACTGAACAAAAAAGGCGAAACCGGCCAGTGACATAGATTTGGGAAGGAGCCTTCGCTGGTCCCCCTGAAGGCTCGACCTAGAACTATCTGCGGAAATCCCTAACGGCGCGTTTACTCTCGCCCCAGTGCTGATACGAGGCATTAAGATGCCGGCCCGATGCGACTGACAATTATTGGCTGCGGGGATGCGTTCGGCGCCGGGGGCAGCCTCCACACTTCATTTCATGTGCGGTCTTCCCGCTCGACCTTCTTGATCGATTGCGGAGCGTCGACCCTTATCGGGATGCGGCGGCTCGCACTTCAGCCGAGCGAGCTGGATACGGTGTTCGTGACACATCTGCACGGCGATCACTTCGGCGGCCTGCCGTGGCTGCTGCTCGATGCGCAATTTGCGAGCAAGCGGACGCGGCCTATGATCGTGACCGGGCCGAAAGGGATCGAGGCGCGCTTCGTCAAAGCTGCCGAGGCGCTCTATCCGGGCTCAACCACAGCCGAAGGCTTCAAGTTTACCTTCGTCGAATATGAGGGAAAGAGGCCGCTTGAGGTCGGCGGCATCACCGTTACGCCCTTCGAGGTGAAACATCCCTCCGGCGCTCCACCTTACGCGCTTCGGTTCAACATCGATGGAAAGGTGGTCGCGTTCACCGGCGATACGGGTTGGGTGGAAACGCTCAGCGATGTTGCCCGCGGCGCAGACCTCTTCATCACCGAATGCTTTCAATACGACGTGACCCTTCCCATCCATCTCGATTACAAGACAATCGATGCGAACTACGAAAAGTTCGGGGCAAAACGCGTGCTTCTCACCCATATGGGAGAGGCCATGCTGTCTCATGTCGGAAAGGTCGACCGGTCGCGTTATCTCATCGCCCATGACGGCATGACGCTTGATCTATGACCTCCCAAACGGCTGAGCTCGACCGCCTGCTCGCCGCCATCCGCTCCTGCCGCTATTGCGTGGAAACCCCGCAAGGTAAGCCTCTGCCGCATAAGCCGCGTCCCGTGCTCAGGGCAAGTAGTACTGCGAGGCTCGCTGTATGCAGTCAGGCGCCGGGAACCAAAGTCAATCTTTCCGGCACGCCTTTTACCGACGCTTCCGGTGACCGCTTGCGCGAGTGGATGAGGGTCTCGTCGCAGGAATTCTACGACGAAGCTCGCGTGGCGATCATACCCATGGGTTTCTGCTTTCCGGGGCAGGATGAGAACGGCGCCGATCTTCCGCCGCGGCGCGAATGCGCCTCGCTTTGGCATCGCAAGCTGTTTGCGACGTTGCCACAGATCGAGCTCGTGCTCGCGGTCGGGTCCTACGCGCAACGTTTTCACTTGGACGCAGGCGCCACGCTGCAAGAGACGATGCTGGCTTGGCGACGCCACCTAAAACGCAAGCAGCATCCGCGCGTGCTGCCTCTGCCGCATCCGTCATGGCGCAATAATGCTTGGTTGAAGCAAAACCCGTGGTTTGAGACGCAGCTGTTGCCGGTGCTGCGCCGCGAGGTGAGGGCGCTTCTTTGAAAATTGCTCTTGTCTTTGGAAAGAAAATAACCTACTAAACAGATAGAGATTGAGGACAATGGAAAAAGGTTCCCGGTTTTGCTAGAGTCGCGCAAAAATATCATCAGGACCCCCATGCTTGACCGTATGGACCGCAAAATCCTCGATATTTTGCAGAGGGATTGCACTCTGCCGGTTGCCGAGATCGGCAAGCAGATCGGACTCTCAACGACGCCATGCTGGCGGCGCATTCAGAAGCTCGAGGAGATGGGCGTGATCCAGCGCCGCGTCGCCGTACTCGACCCGAAGAAAATCAATGTCGGCGTCACCGTTTTCGTCTCCATCACCACGAGCCGCCATACGCAAGAATGGCTCGAGCGCTTCCACGAGGCGCTCAAGGACCTCCCCGAGGTCGTCGAGTTCTACCGCATGAGCGGGCAGGTCGATTATCTGCTGCGCGTGGTGGTGCCTGACATCGAGCGCTACGACGCCTTCTATAAGAAGCTCATCAGCAAGATCGAGCTCTCAGACGTGAGCTCGTCCTTCGCCATGGAGCAGATCAAATACACAACGGCGCTCCCGCTCGAATACGCGCTCGAGGAGAAGAGGGCGTAGGCGCGACCTAACGTCTGCGCTCGAGTAGCGCGATCAGGCTCGACGTGTCCCATCTCCCGCCGCCCATTCCCTGAATCTCGGCATAGAATTGGTCGACCAGCGTCGTGATGGGGAGGCTTGCGCTGTTTTTGCGCGCCTCGTCGAGCACGATGGCGAAGTCCTTCCGCACCCAGTCCACCGCGAAGCCGAAATCGAACTTGCCATCGATCATGGTCTTCCAGCGGTTATCCATCTGCCAGGATTGGGCGGCGCCCTTCGAGATCGTGTCGATCACCTTTCCGACGTCAAGCTTTGCCGCCTTAGCGAAATGAAGCGCCTCCGCCAGGGCCTGGATTAGACCGCCAATGCAGATCTGATTGACCATCTTGGTGAGCTGGCCTGACCCAGCGGGGCCAATCAAGTTGACGGCCCGCGCGTAGGCCTCGATCACCGGCTTCGCTTTACGAAAATCTCCTTCGTCTCCGCCAACCATTATGGAGAGTGCCCCGCCTTCCGCGCCTGACTGGCCGCCCGATACCGGAGCGTCGAGCGCGCCTACGGCTCGTGCGCGCGCTGCCTCGTGAAGCTCGCGCGCGATAGTGGCTGACGCCGTGGTGTGATCGACGAAGATCGCGCCTTTGCCGAGCGATCTGAACGCGCCGTTAGGCCCGAGTGTCACCGCATGGAGATCGTCGTCGTTGCCGACGCAGGTGAATACGAACGCAGCACCATCCGCCGCGTCGGCGGGGGTTGCGGCAAGGCTCCCGCCGAATTGCCGGACCCAAGCTTCGGCCTTGGAGCGAGTGCGGTTGAAGACCGTGACGTCATGAGCCCCGTGGGTCTTGAGATGTCCAGCCATGGGAAAGCCCATGGTCCCGAGCCCGATCCAGGCAACTTTGCTCATAGCGCACCCGCTGATTGTCATTGCCCGGCTTGACAGGCAATCCACGTCTTCCTTGTGCCAAAACGTGGATGCCCGGCACAAGGCCGGGCATGACGCATAAACGAGTAAAGCTTTCCTAAGCGATGGGCGCTTCGGGGAAGGAGAGCTGCTCGCGCGCACGCCACTCATTGGTGACGTAGTTGATGATGAGCGACGTCCGCACGCCCTTGATCGGGCGCTTCTCGAAGCCGTGATAGGTATTGTTCGACGGCACGAAAATCATCGCAGCGTTCGAGGCGAAGGGCGAGCGGCCGAAATGGCGCTTATCGCCGTCATAGATGTCAGTGCCGAGCGCGTGATGGCTCGGATCTTTCGACAGGTAGAGCAGCAGGGTGAAGGCCTTGACGCCGAGATCGGTGTGCGGCTCCAGCCAGAAGCCGTCGATGTCCTGCGCGAATTCGATGCGGAGATAGGTGCCTTTGAGGTTGGTACCGAACACCTTCTCGATGTGACTCGTGATGCGCTTGTCCTGAAATGCCTGGGCCACCGCCTCGCACACCGGGAAGAGCTTGCGGTTATCGACGTCGAAATATTTGCGCGTGTTGTTATGCAACTCGCGCTTGCCAGAGATGCCGTCGAGTGAAGGGGCTTCGAAGGGAAGTGTTATGACGTCGTCGACCGTGTCCGCGGGAAGGCAATCTCTGATCAACCAGTGCCGATAAGGCTTCTCGGACCTTTTGCCGCTATCGACGCTTTTCACGAAGCTGCGAACGATGTCGTCCGCCGAACTCTTCCCTACGGGCTCAGTCGAACGCTTGACCGCGACGCTTTCCCTCATGATGCCGCTTAACTCCCTCTAAAGGCACGAAATGCTGGCCATCCAGCGCCCAGGCGGCCCATCTAAGCTCCAAATAGCATCAGGGGAGCCCGCGCGCAAATAGAAGGACCGACCCTCACCGGCATCGAGCCCTGCCACGAGATCGAACGTCAGTTGAAATCCGCCCGCGGAATGCGCAGCGGCTTCAGATCCTCGAGCAGATCGTCCGCGTTTTCCTCAGTCTCCTCCGAGCGCAGGCATTTGGCGAGAAGCTCGAGCAGCGACGCATGGAGCTCACGCTCGGCGGCAAGTTCAGGCGGATTCGCGGCAAGAAACGCGAGGATTTCCCCGTAATCAGGCATTGGCAACCCCGTACCACCTAGCGCAAACGAGGGTGCCGAGAGCATGTGTCAAAACTTGGGCCTGGACCTTACGGTTTCGCGGGACGTCTGCGAGCCTCGCAGCCCTGCTAACTCGTGCTTCCGAGCCGATAGCGACCGATCAGGCGCATCGGCGAACGTCCGCCGGTATCGCCAAACAGCGATAGACCGTCAACGGTAACGCCGGTCGCACAGATCTCTTCGAGCACAGGCCAAAGCGCCTGCGCCACGCGCTCAAGATGTGCGGCGTCGAGCGGCCCCGTCAGCCTGATAGCGAAACGATACTCGCTCAGCACATATGGATCGCCAAAGCTCTCCAATAGCAGACGCTGGTAGTCGCTGAGCAGAGGGCTCGCATATTCTGCGCGCTCGGCATCGCTCGGAGGCGCGGCGAAATCTTCGAACGCGGCGACGCATTGGGCAGCGAGCCACTCAAGCGCTGGCTTCGCTTCGACAGGACGCAGCACGAGAGAGCGGCCGGCGCGCGACAGCGTCAGGGGTCCGGTCTCGACAGGTTTGCGTCTTGACGCGAAATTGATGAGCCGCGCTTTTACCGCATCAAGACTTGCGCCGTCGCGCAAGCTGAACGGCGCTCTGAACAGTGCATGCAGCCCGGTGTAGCGTCCGGGCCCAGTCGCGATTTTGGCGAAGCTCGTCCCGGCAAGACCGGCATCGGAGAAGGCTTGCAATGTCACGCCGTCATTGGCGCGGCCGAACCACGAGCGGCCGAACGCTGCAAAAGCAGTTCCAGGCTGCGGCGTGTAATAGATCGCATAACGGGCGAGGTTCGCAGGGCTGGCCGCTGCGCCCGTCCGCCGGTTTTCGAGATGGGCACAATTGAGCATCGAATCCTCCCTAGGCGCTCACTTGATGGCGGCGCTCCTACGCGGAACGGCTAACATTCGGCTGTGGCGCAGACGCGACAGGTTCTTGGCCATAGAGAGGCCAAGCGATGAACGGTTGGTGAATCGAATTTTTGCAGTGGCGAAGAAGCCCAGACCACGCCCTTTGACAGAGCGGCGTTTCGCGGGCATGCGTTGCTGCGTTGCAGCAGGGCAGGGGACAATGATCGAGCTCTACACGTGGACCACGCCGAACGGGCAGAAGGTGTCGATCATGCTCGAGGAGGTGGGCGTGCCCTATCGGGCGCATCCCATCGACATCACCAAAGGTGAGCAGTTCCATCCAGACTTCCTCAAGATCTCCCCCAACAACAAGATCCCAGCCATCATCGATACTGATAACGGACTTCATCTCATGGAGTCGGGCGCGATCCTGCTCTATCTCGCCGACAAGACGGGGAAGCTCTGGCCGCAGAGCTTTCCCGCCAAGTGGCGCGTGGTCGAGTGGCTGATGTGGCAAATGGGAGGGCCGGGACCTTTTCTCGGCCAAGTGCATCACTTCGTAAAGTTCAATCCCGGCAAGAGCGCTTATGCCGAGGAGCGTTACGCGAAAGAAGCGAAGAGACTTTGGGGCGTGCTCGACCGGCGTCTCGCCGAGGTCGAGTACGTTGCCGGTGATTATTCAATCGCCGATATCGCCATCTGGCCGTGGATCTCTCGCTTTGCCTGGCAGACCGTGGACTTCGTTAAGCATCCCAACGTCAAGCGCTGGTACTTGGCGATCGCCGACCGGCCCGCGGTGAAACGCGGCTGGGATGTGCTGAAAGAGGGCCGCGCAATCCCGATGCCTTAAGCGGCGCCGAAGCTGGCTAGCGGGCCAAGCTTGAGCTGTGGCAGAATAGCTGCACAAGCCGCGGATCGAGAGGGAGACGGGCCGCTCCCTTGTCTCAAAAGCTCGACGAGGGAGGAAGCCTCATGAAGACCCGGTCATCCCGCTCGATGGCTGCGTTCTATGGACGCCCGCCTCCCGCCGCCCTCTGGACATTCCGCCGCCGGGCTTAATCCGACCACGGAGAGGCGCCAATCGAACATTCACGGTTTGAGATGGAGCGGGCCGCTAACCGTGCCCGGAGGTGGGAGAGGGTGATGAGAAAATCGATCATCGTCGCGTTTGGACTGCTCGGCATGGGCGGCTTCGCCACGGTCGCAATTTCGGCCGAGGATCTTGCCGCCGCGGTCAAAGAACGCCGGCATTTGATGAAGGAGATCGTGGCGCCCGCGGCCAAGCTCGGCGGGCAAATGGTGAAAGGCGTGAAACCGTTCGACGCCGCGGCGGCCGAGAAGGCTATGAACGAGATCAACGGCGTCCCGGATAAATATGTGAAACTGTTCCCCAAGGGGACGGCGCATGGCGAGATCGCCGACAGCGAAGCCAAAGCCAAAATCTGGGAAGACTTCAGCGACTTCGAAGCGACGGCAATGAAGTTGAAGGATGCGAGCGCGCAGGCTGCCGCGGCGGCAGCGCAAGGCGAAGCCGCCTTCAAGGCGGCCTTCACCGACATGACGAAAGTCTGCAAGGATTGCCATCAAACCTTTCGGGAAAAGATCGAAGAGAAGTAGTCAAGTCTGTGTGGCGGCTTGACCATGCCGCGTTGCTTTAGGGGAGGAGGAAGTTGCGTAGAGCGCTGCTGGCGCTGTTCGCCCTCGTCATTGCAGGCGCGATCGCCTTCTACCTGCTGACCCTGCCGGCCACTGAGCCCGCTTCGGCGCTGCCCGCGCACACTCCCGACGTTGGCAACGGGAAATATATGTTTACCGCCGGCGGGTGCGCCGAGTGTCACGCGGCGCCACTCAAGAAGTGCGACGACCTGAAGACTAAAGAGAAGGAGGCGCTAGCCGGGGGACGCTGCCTCAAGACGCCGTTCGGCATATTTCACGT
>JBKOUI010000072.1:0-12829 GCA_046723315.1 Pseudomonadota bacterium
CCGCATCCGCGCCTATGTCTATGACGTACGGCGCGAGCCGCGCGGCCCGCAGATCTTCCTGTCGCGCACGCATCCCGAGTTCATGGCGAAGCTGTTCGCGCAGGAAGTGCCCGAGGTCTATGAGGGCATTGTCACCATCAAGTCGGTGGCGCGCGATCCCGGCAGCCGCGCCAAGATCGCGGTCGTGTCGCGCGACGCTTCGATCGACCCGGTGGGCGCCTGCGTCGGCATGCGCGGCAGCCGCGTACAGGCGGTGGTGAACGAGCTACAAGGCGAGAAGATCGACATCATCCAATGGTCCCCCGATGCCGCGACGTTCATCGTCAATGCGCTCGCGCCGGCCGAGGTGGTGAAAGTCGTGCTCGACGAAGACGCCGAGCGCATCGAGGTCGTCGTGCCCGATCCGCAGCTCTCGCTCGCCATCGGGCGCAAGGGTCAGAATGTGAGGCTCGCCTCCCAGCTCACCGGCTGGGACATCGACATCATGACCGAGGCCTCCGAGTCGGAACGGCGCCAGGCGGAGTTCGCCGAGCGCTCGCAGACTTTCATGGAGGCGCTCGACGTCGATGAGGTCATTGCTCAGCTGCTCGCTTCCGAGGGCTTCAGCTCGGTCGAGGAGGTGGCGTTTGTCGAGCCGTCGGAAATCGCATCGATCGAAGGCTTCGATGAGAACACCGCGGCAGAGATTCAAACTCGCGCCCGCGAGCATCTCGAGAAGATCGAGGCCGAGCTTGACGCCAAGCGCAAGGCGCTCGGCGTCGCCGATGAGGTCGGCGAAGTGCCCGGCGTCACTACGGCGATGATGGTCGCGCTTGGCGAGCACAACATTAAGACCGTCGAGGACCTCGCGGATTGCGCGACGGACGACCTCGCAGGCTGGACAGAGCGCGGCAAGGACAAGGAGGCCACCCGCCATGAGGGCATCCTCGATTCTTTCCGCCTGTCGCGGGAGCAAATCGAGGATGTGATCATCGCCGCGCGCGTGAAGGCCGGTTGGATCGAGGAGCCGCAGCCTGAGCCCGAGCCTTCCGAGGCGGAGAGCGAGGCCGGAACTCCAGTCGAAGGCGCTTCATCGGCTGGCGGGCCGAGTCAGAGCGCAGGCCACTGATGCGGGAGCGAGGAAACAGGGCCTTTGCGGCAAATGGCGGCGGAGCGGAAGCAAGATCGCGAAGTGACGGGCACTGTCCGCCGCTGTGCGGTGACTCGCACGCTCAGGTCTAAAGACGAGCTGATCCGCTTCGTGCTCGGCCCCGATGGGGCGGTCGTCCCGGACCTCAAGGAAAAGCTACCGGGGCGTGGCGTGTGGCTTACTGCGGCGCACGATACGGTTGCCCAAGCCTTAAAGCGCAACGCGTTCGCCCGGGCGTTCAAGCAAGACGCCAAGACGCCCCAAGCGCTGGACGCCAAGGTCGAAGAACTTCTCGCCGAGGCGGCGATTTCCGCGCTTTCGCTTGCCAACAAGGCTGGAGAGGCCGTTTTCGGCAACGCCAAAGTCGAAGAGGCGATCGCCAAAAGCCGGGTTGTCGCTCTTCTCCATGCGCGGGAGGCGGCTAAAGATGGCTGCCGCAAGCTCGACGCCAAACTCCGCGGAAAGACAGCCGGAAGGAGCGTTCCCGCGGTCCGCGTCTTCACTGTGGATGAATTGAGTTTGGCATCGGGCCGGACAAATGTGATACATGCTGCCCTAATCCAGGGTGGAGCGGCTCTAAAGGTTCTTGCGGCAGCCTCGCGGCTTGAGCGCTACCGTAAGGGCAGCGCCGCATTCCAAAACCCAAGTGAATTGGATACGAACAAGGAATGAGTGAGACGAACGAGACCGAAGGCAAGACCGCTCGCAGCGGGCGCAAGATGACGCTTAATGTGCGCCGCACCGTGGAGTCGGGTCATGTGCGGCAGAGCTTCAGCCATGGGCGCTCGAAGTCCGTTCTGGTCGAGAAGAAGAAGCGCCGGTCGCTCGGTGCCGGTCCTACCTCGCAGCCGGTCGAGGAGCCTAAGTCGAAGCCCGCGCCGCGCGGGGCAGAGACGCCTGCTCCAAAGTCCGTTCAAGACGAAACTCAGGCAAACCGCGCCCGTGTCGTGCTGCCGCAGCTCTCCGAGGAGGAGAAGGATGCGCGCACGCGTGCGCTCGCCGATGCGCGCCAGCGTGAGGCCGCCGAGCGCGCGCGGGCCGAGGAGGTCGCCGCCGTCCAGGTGACGACGCAGGAGAAGCGGGCCAAAGAACGCCAAGAGGCCGAGGAGCGGCAGCGCAAAGAGGATGAGCGCCATCAGGCGGAAGCTAAGGCGCGCCAGAAAGGCGAGGAGACCGCGCGCAAGCACCTCCTGAAAGAGGAGGTGGAAGAGCCGGCCCGCACACCCGATGCCCGTCACAAGAAGAGTCCCGTGGCGCCCCGGCGCGGCGAGGAGCGGAGGGTCCGCGGACGCCTGACCATCACCAACGCGCTCGATGAGGAGCAAAGGCAGCGCAGCCTCGCCTCGCTGAAGCGCCGCCAGGAGCGTCAGAAGAAGCAGACGATTGGACCGCAGGCGCAACAGAAGATTCAGCGCGAGGTCATCATCCCCGAAGTGATCACCATTCAGGAGCTCGCCAACCGCATGGCCGAGCGCGGCGTCGACGTCATCAAATACCTGATGAAGGACGGCGCCATGCACAAGATCACGGACGTGATCGACGCCGACACCGCCCAGCTCGTCGCCGAGGAATTCGGCCATACAGTCAGGCGCGTGTCTGAGGCCGATGTCGAGGAAGGCTTTATCGGCGCCGAGGACCACGCGGAGGATCTCGTGGCACGTGCGCCGGTGGTCACCATCATGGGCCACGTCGACCACGGCAAAACTTCGCTGCTCGACGCCATCCGCGCGACGAATGTGGTCAGCCAGGAGGCGGGTGGCATCACCCAGCATATCGGCGCCTATCAGGTCGAGACGCCGTCAGGCCAGCGGATCACCTTCATCGATACGCCGGGCCACGAGGCCTTCACCGCTATGCGCGCCAGAGGCGCCAAGGTGACGGATATCGTAGTGCTCGTGGTCGCCGCCGATGACGGCGTCAAGCCGCAGACCGTGGAAGCCATCAATCATGCCAAGGCTGCGGACGTTCCTCTAATCGTTGCCATCAACAAGATCGACAAGCAGGGCGCAGACCCGCAGCGCGTGCGGACCGAGCTTCTAAGTCACGAAATCGTGGTCGAGAGCCTCGGTGGCGACACGCTAGAAATCGAGGTCTCTGCGCTCAAGAAGACCGGCCTCGACAAGTTGCTCGAAGCCATCCTTCTGCAAGCCGAGGTGCTTGAGCTCACCGCCAACCCCGACCGCCCTGCCGAAGGCGTGATCGTCGAGGCGAAGCTCGAACGCGGTCGCGGCCCCGTGGGCACTGCGCTTATCCAGCGTGGCACGCTCAAGCTGGGCGACCTCATCGTCGCGGGCCAAGCCTGGGGCCGAGTTCGTGCTCTGATCAACGACATCGGCGATCATGTGAAGGAGGCGGGTCCCTCGGTGCCGGTCGAAGTGCTCGGCTTCGATTCCGCCCCTGAGGCTGGTGATCAGTTTGCCGTGGTCGAGAACGAGGCACGCGCCCGGGAGATTACCGACTATCGCGCCCGCGAGCGCAGAAAGCGGCTTGCTGTTGCCGGCGCACGTGGCAGCCTCGAGCAAATGATGAACCAGCTCAAAGAGGCTGGCGTCAAAGAGTTCCCGCTCGTCGTCAAAGGCGACGTGCAAGGCTCGGTCGAGGCCATCACCACGGCGCTCGGCAAGATTGGCAGCAACGAGGTCAGGGCCCGCATCATTCATGCCGGCGTCGGGGGCATCACCGAATCCGACGTGTCACTCGCGGCAACGTCCGGCGCGGTCGTGCTTGGCTTCAATGTGCGCGCCAACGCTCAGGCCCGTGAGGTTGCCGAGCGCGACGGCGTCGAGATTCGCTATTACGCCGTGATCTACGACCTTGTCGACGAAATGCGTCAGGCTATGTCCGGCCTACTTGCGCCGACCGTTCGCGAGAACTTCCTCGGCAATGCCGAGATCCTCGAAGTGTTCACCATCTCCAAGGTGGGGAAGGTGGCCGGCTGCCGTGTCACCGAAGGCAAAGTCGAGCGCGGCGCACAGGTGCGGCTGATCCGCGACAATGTCGTGGTGCATGAAGGCAAGCTCTCCACCTTGAAGCGCTTCAAGGACGAGGTGCGCGAGGTGGTGGCCGGCCAGGAATGCGGCATGGCCTTCGAGAATTATCAGGACATGCGGGTCGGCGACGTCATCGAGTGCTTCCAGGTCGAGCACGTCCAGCGCACGCTGTAGCCTCCAGCTGTCGTGCTCGCGAAGACGGGCATCCAGTAAAGATCGCAGCCCGTCGTTTCATAGCAGCTCTGGCGATTACTGGATTCCCGCTTTAGCGGAATGGCGCCAAGAGAGTGGCGGAAGAAGAATGAGCAATCGCAACAAGAGCAAGGCCCCGTCGCAGCGCCAGCTCAAGGTGGGCGAGATGATCCGACACGCGGTCGCCGACATCTTCCAGCGTGGCGAGATCGTCGATGAGGTATTGAGCCGGCACTCGCTCACAGTGCCCGAGGTGCGTATGTCGCCGGATCTCAAGCTCGCCACCGTGTATGTGCTGCCGCTCGGCGGCGGCGAGGCTGCCGAGGCTGTCGCGCACCTTGAGAAGCACAAAAGATTCTTGCGCGGGCTATTGGCAAAGAAAGTCAGCATGAAATTCATGCCAGAGCTCAGATTCAAGATCGATACCTCGTTCGAAGCTTCCTCCCGCATCGATGCGCTGCTCGCCTCACCCGAAGTGTCTCGCGATCTTGACGAATAGTAAGCGCGAGACGGTCATGGCGCGGCGACGCAAAGGCTCACCCATTCATGGCTGGCTCATCTTCGACAAGCCACAAGGCATGAATTCGACGCGCGCCGTGAGTCAGATGAAGCGGCTCTACGATGCCGAGAAGGCGGGCCATGCCGGGACGCTCGATCCGCTCGCAACCGGTGTTCTTCCGATCGCGCTCGGCGAAGCGACCAAGACCGTTCCCTTCGTCGTTGAGGGAAGCAAGACATACCGCTTCACCGTGCGTTTCGGCGTCGAGACCGACACCGATGACGCCGAGGGCAAGGTCGTTGCGAATAGCGAAACGAGGCCATCGCAGGCCGAGATCGAGGAAGTCCTGCCGCGCTTCACCGGTGAAATCGACCAGGTGCCGCCACGCTTTTCCGCCCTCAAGGTTGATGGCGCCCGGGCTTACGATCTCGCCCGCGACGAGCAGCAGTTCGAGCTCGAACCTCGGTCCGTCTTAATTGCGCGGCTGACTCTCGTAGCCCGCCCCGACGAAGACCGTTGTGTGCTGGAGGCCGAATGCGGCAAGGGCACCTATGTGCGGGCGTTGGCCCGCGATCTCGGCAGGGCGCTCCGCGCGCTTGGCCACGTAGAGGCTCTGCGCCGCACCCGCGTCGGCCCTTTCGGCGAGGAACGCGCCGTTTCGCTGGCCAACCTCGAGGGGCTGGCTTCCGATCGCGAGGCGCTGCTGGGAGCGCTTGAGCCAGTTGAGATCGCGCTTAAGGACATCCCGGCGCTCGCCGTGAGTACCGCCGATGCCGCGAGACTCCGCCGCGGACAGCCCATCTTGCTCCGCGGCCGCGATGCGCCGATCATGGCGGGCACGGTCTACGCGACCACGCGTGGCACGCTGGTCGCGGTCGGAGAGGTGAGTGCTGGCGAGCTTAAGCCCCGGCGTATTTTCAATTTGCCCGGTTAAAGCGGGGAATTGCGCAAATTCCACTGGCCTAAGGGCGGATAATCCCTATATTGCCGCCATTGCAAGGGTGCCGGGCTGTCGGTCTGCCCGTGCATCTAAGCCGACCGTGCTGGACGACATCCCGGCTCGGCCCTCACCAAACCCTCGAACAGCAAGGATTCCATCCGATGTCGATTAGCGCCGAGCGCAAGCAAGAGCTCATCAAGGAGTATGCGACCAAATCCGGCGATACCGGTTCACCAGAAGTTCAGGTCGCTATCCTGACCGAGCGCATCACCAATCTCACAGATCACTTCAAGACGCATACCAAGGACAACCATTCGCGGCGCGGGCTGCTCAAGCTTGTGAGCCAGCGGCGCCGGCTGCTTGATTACGTCAAGTCAAGCGATGAGGACCGGTACCAGAAGCTCATCAACCGGTTGGGCATCCGCCGGTGACAGCCATCGTCATGGCGTCTCCTCCCGCTGGTCGACTTGCGGCGATTGAACATGGCAGCGCTTTCTCCCTAAGGCGAGCGACGCGGCCTATCCCTCCCCACGTATTGGGACACACACCACATGTTGAATAAGCAAACCGTAGAAATCGAATGGGCGGGACGCCCGCTCAGGCTCGAGACCGGCCGTATCGCCCGCCAGGCTGATGGCGCCGTGCTCGCCACCTACGGCGAGACATCCGTCCTCGCCACCGTCGTTGCCGCCAAGGAAGCAAAGCCCGGCATCGACTTCTTTCCACTCACCGTGAACTATCAGGAAAAGACTTTCGCCGCGGGCAAGATCCCCGGCGGCTATTTCAAGCGCGAGGGACGACCGACCGAGAAGGAAACCCTCACCTCGCGCCTGATCGACCGGCCAATCAGGCCGCTGTTCGCTCCGGGTTTCAAGAACGAGACGCAAGTCATCGTCACCGTGCTCTCTCATGACCTTGAGAACGACCCCGACATCGTGGCGATGGTCGCGAGCTCCGCCGCGCTGACCCTTTCCGGCGTTCCCTTCCTCGGTCCGATCGGGGCCGCGCGGGTCGGCTATATCGAGGGCAAATATGTGCTGAACCCGATGATCGACGAGATGGCCGAAAGCTCGCTCGATCTCGTTGTGGCGGGCACCAACGACGCCGTGCTGATGGTCGAATCGGAAGCCAAGGAGTTGTCCGAGGACGTGATGCTCGGCGCCGTGATGTACGGCCAGCAGCACTTCAAGCCGGTGATCGACGCCATCGTTAGACTTGCCGAGCGCGCCGCCAAGGAGCCTTGGGAGCTGAAGGGCGAGGAAGATACAGATCTCGTCGCCCGCGTGCGAGAGACGACCGAGGCCGAGCTTCGCGAAGCCTATGCCATCGCCGGCAAGCACGAGCGCCGCGATCAGGTCGCCGCCATCAAGGAGAAGGTGGTTACAGCTCTCGTCCCCGAGGACGACGATGGAACGAGGGCCGCACAGGTCTCGAGTGCCTTCAAGGAGGCCGAGAAGGAGGTGGTGCGCTCGAGCATCCTCCAGACGTCACGGCGCATCGACGGCCGCGACCTTCAGACCGTGCGGCCGATCGTGTGCGAGGTTGGCATTCTGCCGCGCACGCATGGCAGCGCGCTGTTCACCCGAGGCGAGACGCAGGCGCTTGCCGTCGCCACGCTCGGCACTGGCGAGGACGAGCAATATGTAGACGCCCTCCAGGGCACCTACAAAGAGACCTTCATGCTCCACTATAACTTCCCGCCCTACTCGGTCGGAGAGGTGGGCCGCATGGGGTCTCCCGGACGGCGCGAGATCGGTCATGGCAAGCTTGCCTGGCGCGCCATCCACCCGGTGCTGCCCGATCGCGAGAGCTTCCCCTATACCATCCGCCTCGTCTCGGAGATCACCGAGTCCAACGGCTCCTCCTCGATGGCGACGGTGTGCGGCAGCTCTCTCGCGATGATGGACGCCGGCATCCCGATCAAGCGACCTGTCGCCGGCATCGCGATGGGGCTGATCAAGGAAGACCAAGGCTTCGCCGTGCTGTCTGACATCCTCGGCGACGAGGACCATCTCGGCGACATGGACTTCAAGGTGGCGGGAACCTCCGAAGGCGTGACCTCGCTCCAGATGGACATCAAGATCACAGGCATCACCGAGGAGATCATGAAGGTCGCGCTCAGTCATGCGCGAGACGGCCGCATGCACATCCTCGCCGAGATGAACAAGGCCATCAACACGGCGCGGCCCGAGCTCGGCGAATACGCGCCGCGCATCGAGACAATTCACATTCCGGTCGACAAGATCAGGGAAGTAATCGGCTCGGGCGGCTCGGTGATCCGCGAGATCGTGGCCGAGTCGGGCGCCAAGATCGACATCTCCGACGACGGCACGGTGAAGATCGCCTCGGCCAATGCCGAATCGATCCGCGCCGCGATCAACCGTATCAAGTCGATCGCTTCTGAACCCGAGGTCGGTGAGATTTACAAAGGCAAGGTGGTCAAGGTGATGGAGTTCGGCGCCTTCGTGAATTTCTTCGGCGCCAAAGACGGTCTCGTGCATATCTCGCAGCTTACCGATGGCCGCCCTAAGGCAGTGACCGACGTGGTCAAGGAAGGCGACATCGTCTGGGTCAAGCTGCTCGGTTTCGACGACCGGGGCAAGGTTAGGCTGTCAATGAAGGTCGTCGACCAAGCGACCGGCAAAGAGCGCGAGAAGGCGGAAGCCGCCGCGAGCTAAGAATCGGTCAGAGATCGTGATTTATGAGGGGGCCTTTGGCCCCCTCATTGCTGTGGCGTATCGGTCTTGCCTGACTCGTCGGGCTTGTTAGCGTTGCCTCCAGGGGCGTTACTTGGCTCCCCGGTCTTGCCCGTCTCGCCGCTGGGAGTGCTGCCGCTCGCGCCGTCCTCGGCTTTCACGCATTTGGTGGCGATGACGAGATATTGGTCCTTATGATCGGCCTGCCATTTCTTGGAAATTTCGCGGGCCTCGTGGGTGCAGCTCACCACGTCCGCCAAGGTCACGTCAGGCACGGGAATCTCAGAACAGGTGTGAGGTTCCGCTATGAGACACGCAACGACGACAAGATGGGCAGCCATAGCCCTGCTTCCTCCATCACTCTCAAAAAAGTACGCGATTCTAGTGGCCGTAAGCCTTTCACATCGGCTGCTGCGATCTATGCTCAAGATGCCGCACCAGCTCGGCGCTTATTGCGCGGCCTCGCGCGGTGCCTTCTCGACGGGAGCCTCTCCCTCCTCGATTTGCTCGATGACCTTGAGCGCCCCGATGCTCGGCATCGCGATGGTCGAGTAGCCGCAATCGACGAAATGCACCTCGCCGGTCACGGCGCCCGATAGATCAGACAGCAGATAGAGCGCGGCGCCGCCGACTTCGTCGAGCGTCGGAGAACGTCGCATCGGCGCATGGCGCTGCTGGAAATGGAACAGCGTGCGTGCGTCAGAGATGCCGGCGCCAGCGAGCGTGCGCATCGGACCGGCAGACAGCGCATTCACCCTGATGTTCTGTGGGCCGAGATCCGAGGCGAGGTAACGCACCGAAGCCTCGAGGGCCGCCTTGGCGACGCCCATGACATTGTAGCAGGGCACGACGCGCGTGGAGCCGCCATAGGTGAGTGTGAGCAGAGAGCCGCCTTGCGGCATCAGCTCGGCGGCGAGCTTCGAGACCTCGGTGAACGAGAAGCATGAGATCACCATGGTGTGTTCGAAATTCGCCCGTGTGGTGTCGCAGTAGCGGCCCCTGAGCTCGTTACGATCCGAGAAGGCGAGCGCGTGTACGACGAAATCGAGAGAGCCCCATTTATTGCGGATCACCTCGAACACACGCTCGACGCTCTTCAGATCCTCGACATCGGCTTCTTCGATGATCTTGGCGCCGATCGACTGCGCGAGCGGCACGGCGCGGCGGCCGAAGGCGCCGCCTTGATAGGAGAAGGCAAGCTCCGCCCCTTGCCCATGCAGCACCCGCGCGATCCCCCAAGCGATCGAGCGGTCGTTGGCGACTCCCATCACCAACCCTCTCTTCCCCGCCATCAACGGCCGAGGCTCAGCGATACCATTTGTTGTTGCCATGGCGCCTACTCTGGTTACGGATTGACGAACTCCGTCAGCTCCCCTGCTTCACCCATCCACACGGCGGAACACCAGTGTGGCGTTAGTCCCGCCGAAACCGAAGCTGTTCGACATCACTGTGTTAATAGCCACGTTATCCTGCCGTTTGCGCGCGATCGGCATGTCGGCACAGGCGGGGTCGATGGTCTCGATATTGGCGGATTCACAAATGAAGCCGTTGTTCATCATCAGTAGCGAATAGATCGCCTCATGCACGCCGGCGGCGCCGAGCGAGTGGCCGGTGAGCGCCTTGGTGGCGCTGATCGGCGGGCATTTGTCGCCGAATACGTCGCGGATCGCCTCGATCTCTTTGATGTCGCCAATCGGAGTCGAGGTCGCATGCGGGTTGATGTAGTCGATTTCGCCATTGCCGTTCTGCATCGCCATGCGCATGCAGCGCGCGGCGCCTTCGCCGGAAGGCTGGACCATATCGTACCCATCGGACGTCGCGCCGTAGCCGACGAGCTCGCCGTAGAGTCTCGCGCCGCGCGCCTTGGCGTGCTCGAACTCCTCGAGCACCACGACGCCGGCGCCTCCGGCGATGACGAAACCGTCGCGGCCGACGTCATAGGGACGGCTCGCTTGCTCGGGCTGGTCGTTGAAATCAGACGACATGGCGTTCATGGCGTCGAACAGCACCGATAGCGTCCAATCGAGCTCCTCGCCGCCGCCGGCGAAAACAATGTCTTGCTTGCCAAGCTGGATGAGCTCGGCGCCGTTGCCGATGCAATGCGCCGACGTCGAGCAGGCCGACGAGATCGAATAGCTCACGCCCTTGATGTGATAGGGCGTCGCCAGCGTGGCGGAATTCGTGGAGCACATGGCCTTTGGCACCTCGAACGGACCGACCTTCTTTGGTCCCTTCTCGCGCGTGGTGTCAGCGGCCTGCACGATAGCCCGCGTCGAGGGCCCGCCTGAGCCCATGATGAGACCGGTCCTCTCGTTGGAAATGTCATCCACCTCAAGGCCAGCATCGCGAATCGCCTGCTCCATGGCGATGTAGTTCCAGGCGGCGCCCGCTCCCATGAAGCGGCGCACCTTGCGGTCCAGCATCTCTTTCCAGTCGAGCTTGGGCGCGCCATGCACCTGGCAGCGAAAACCGAGCTCGGCATAGTCCTCGGCCTTCACGATGCCGGATTTTGCCTCGCGCAAAGAGGCGAGCACCTCCTGGGCGCTGTTGCCAATGGGGGATACGATCCCCATGCCGGTTACGACCACGCGTTTCATCGCGTCAAATCCTTGGGAACCACCGCCGCTTCAGGTCAGACACTTGCGGGTGCGGCTTCGCCCGCCTGGAACAGGCCAACCCTTAAATCCTTGGCCGCATAGATGGTCTCTCCGTCGGCCTTCAGCCAGCCATCGCCGGTGCCAAGGGTGAATTTGCGCCTGATCACACGCTTGAGCTCGACGATATATTCGAGCTTCTTCATGGTGGGGAGCACCATGCCGGAGAACTTTACCTCGCCGACGCTCAAAGCCCGTCCCTTGCCCGGCGCGCCGATCCAGCCGAGGAAGAAGCCGAGCAACTGCCATAGCGCGTCGAGCCCAAGGCAGCCCGGCATGACCGGGTCCCCTTTGAAATGGCACGGGAAGAACCACAGGTCTGGCTTCACATCGAGCTCGGCGACGATGCGGCCATGGCCGTGCTCGCCGCCCTCCTCCTTCACCTCGGAGATGCGGTCGAACATGAGCATAGGCGGCAGCGGCAGCTGCGCATTGCCGGGGCCGAACAGCTCCCCGCGCGCACACGCAAGCAGATCCTCATATTCGAATTGGTCCCGCCGCTCAGTCATGGGAACGTTTAGCTTTCTCCCTGCACATCAACGCTTGCCGATTTCGGTGGTTTCCTAACACAGACCAAGGCCCTTCAAAAGCCCGCGGGGCCCCAGGCTGCAACTGTCGGCATGGCCGATTTTGGGCAAGATCGATCCCGTCTCTTTTGCCAAGCGCGACGGAGTGGCAACATTGCGGTAGGTGAGGCTTTCATCCTATATTTCGAAGAAATTGGACCCTCCGTAGACCATGACGAATAAGCCAAAATTGCCTTCAGAGAAGCCGCATGCAGACATCGCCAAGCTGTTGCGAGGGGCTGGTCTCAGGCCCACGCGCCAGCGCGTTGCTCTTGCCCATCTCCTGTTCGCGACCGGCGACCGCCACGTAACCGCGGAAACGCTGCACGAGGAGGCCATAGCCCGCAAAGTCCCCGTGTCACTTGCCACCGTCTACAACACGCTGCACCAATTCACCGAGGTCGGTCTCTTGCGCGAGGTCGCGGTCGAAGGCGCCAAGACCTATTTCGACACCAACACCTCGAACCACTACCACTTCTTCTGCGAGCATTCTGGGCGGCTGATGGATATCGAGACTGGCGCGATCAGGATCGAGGGCCTGCCTGAGGCGCCCGACGGCATGACTATCTCTCGCGTGGACGTGCTGGTTAGGTTGGTCGACAAGCCGAGCCGCTAAAATTCCTCGAAAAGCGCGAGCATGACCGGAACCGCAGGTGATGCGGCTCCGGCCACCACCACGGCTACTGTTGCGGGCTGCTGTTTCTGTTGTTGAGAGTCGGGTTCGGCTTCGACTGTGCAGCCGATGAGTTCGGCGGAGCCGAGCTCTGTTCCTTGGCGCCCTTGGACTGGTCTGCGTTGTTGTCCGGCAGCGTCGCCTCGGACGATTTCACACTCTTCGATGACGGGCTTGCCGAGCTCCGTTCAGCCGCACCGCCCGATGTATCAGCCTTGCCTTGGCTCGGCACGTGCGCCTCCTTCGAGGCTTCCGGCGAGATGCCTGGCTGCGTCGGAAGGGCTGAGCTCTCTGCGGCAACAGCGGGGGTGAAGCCCAGCAGCAGAGCCGCGGCGGTGCAGGTAAGAAGACGTTTCATCATTCCTCCGTTTCTGTCGGTCCAAATTCGTGTGGCACTAAGGACAGGCCACTCGAGGGCCAACGGCTCGAGGGCTGAATGGTTCCTCGGTTAACATGATGAAATATAACAACTTTTTGATAACACCTCGTC